>JAXEEE010000058.1:0-89988 GCA_034104265.1 Eubacteriales bacterium
GGGTACCGCATCGCCGGCTTCCACGTGGATCACGTCGCCGGGCACCAGCTGGTCGGAATGCACCACCGTCAACCGCCCGTCCCGCATGACCTTCGACGTGGCGGCGGTCATGGTTTTCAGCGCGGCGATGGCGTCCTCCGCCTTGCTCTCCTGCACAACCCCCAGCACGCTGTTGAGAATCACCACGAACAGGATGATGAACACATCCGCCATGGACTCCCCGGCGTAGACGGCCGTAATGCCGGACAGCACTGCTGCCGCCAGCAGCACAATGATCATCGGATCTGCCAGCTGCTTAAGGAAGCGGGTCAGCAGGCTGACCTTCTCGCCCTCCTTGAGGCGGTTGGGACCGTGCTCCTGCAGGCGACTGGCGGCTTCCTGGCTGCTCAGGCCCTCGGGGGCGGACTTCAGTTCCTTCAATGCTTCAGACGCGGACTTCAGATAGGGCTTCATGGTTCCGTTCTCCTTTCCGAGTGAAAAATACGAGACCCATATGCAATCAGCTTCTTTCGCGTGCTTGCACATGAGTCTCGTTCTTTCGTGCAGACCAGGCACAATGGCCATGTATGTTGACCTGCATCACCGCCGGGCGGTGGAACTACTCCCCCATCGGGTCTTGCGTTACGGCTTTATTCTATCATACATTTTGGCGGTGTCAACCGGGTTTGCCCCAAAGATACAAAATATTGTTCAAAATGACACATGCCTCTGAAAAAGGGATCATCCTGCTGCTGACTTGACTTTCCGTGCCGGGAAGGCCATAATGGACGGTGAATCACACCGCGCACGGAAAGGAAGCAATCCATGAAGCTGATGCATCTGTCGGATCTTCACCTGGGA
This sequence comes from Eubacteriales bacterium, assembly GCA_034104265.1. Classification (GTDB taxonomy): domain Bacteria; phylum Bacillota; class Clostridia; order Christensenellales; family Aristaeellaceae; genus UBA11524. The sequence goes on from JAXEEE010000058.1 coordinate 841, forward strand.
AAGCGGCTGAACGAGTTTTCACTGCATGAGGATCAGGCCTACATTCTCCATCAGATTATTCAGATTACCCGGGAAGAGCAGCCTGACGGGATCCTCATCGCCGGCGACCTGTACGACAAGCCTGTCCCTCCTGCAGAGGCCGTGGGCCTGCTGGACAGGTTTCTGTCCGACCTGGCGGCTACGGGGGCGCAGGTGTTTGTCATCAGCGGCAACCACGATTCGGCGGAACGGCTGTCCTTCGGCTCCGGGCTGATGCAGTACAGCGGCGTGCATATCGCCCCGGTGTATCACGGGGAGGTGCGGCCCTTCACCCTGACAGATGCATACGGTCCGGTGGACGTGTACCTGCTGCCCTTCATCAAGCCGGTTCACGTCCGTGCCTGCTTCCACGACGAGGAGATTGCTTCCTGCACCGATGCCCTGGCCTGTGCCATCCGGCACATGAACGTGGATCCCACCCGGCGCAACGTGCTGGTGACGCACCAGTTTGTTACCGGCGGGGTGCGCTGCGAGTCCGAAGAGGTCAATGTGGGCGGTGCGGACAATGTCAACGCGGAGGTCTTCGCGTCCTTCGACTATGTGGCGCTGGGCCATTTGCACGGCGCGCAGCAGATCGGTGAACGCATACGGTATTGTGGCACGCCGCTGAAGTATTCATTCTCCGAGGCACAGCAGCAGAAGTCCGTCACCATGACAGAACTGGGTCCAAAGGGCGACCTGACCCTGCGAACCGTTTCTCTGGTGCCACTGCGGGAGATGCGGGAGCTTCGGGGCGATTACATGACCCTGACCAGCCGGGCCTATTACCAGCAGCAGGATACCGACGCTTACCTGCACCTGACCCTCACCGATGAGGAGGATGTGCCGGACGCGGCGGCCCGGCTGCGGGTTATCTACCCGAACCTGATGAAGCTGGACTACGACAACGCCCGCACCCGGGCCTCGGCGGACTTCTCATCAGGTGCGCCGGAGGATCGACGCTCGCCCGCCGAGCTGTTCGGGGACTTCTATGCCCTGCAGAACGGACAGCCCATGTCCGAGGTGCAGCGGGCCTATGTGCTCCGCCTGTTGGAGCGACTGACGGAGGAAGAACGATGAAGCCGCTTGTGCTGACCATGTCCGCCTTCGGCCCCTATGCAGGGCTGGAAAGGCTTGAAATGTCCCGCCTGGGTGATGAGGGACTGTACCTTATCTGCGGCGATACAGGCGCGGGCAAGACCACCATCTTTGACGCGATCACCTATGCCCTGTACGGCAGACCCAGCGGCAGCGTCCGCAGCGAGAGCATGCTGCGCAGCCAGTACGCCGCGCCGGATACACCGACCTATGTGGAGCTGACCTTCTCCTCCGGTGACAGGGTGTATGTCATCCGCCGGAATCCCGAGTACGAGCGGCCAGCCCGGCGGGGCGGCGGCACCGCCACGGAAAAGGCCTCCGTCACGCTGGACATGGGGGATGGACGCATCATCACCCGCCGGGATGAAGCCAATGCTGCCATCGAGGCCATCCTTGGGCTGACAAGGGAGCAGTTCTCCCAGGTGGCCATGATTGCCCAGGGCGATTTTCTGCGCCTGCTGCTGGCAGGCACCCAGGAGCGCATGGCCATCTTTCGGAAGATCTTCTCCACGGAGCTGTTCGAGCGCATGCAGCAATCCCTGCGCAGCGACGCCAACGCGCTGATCCGCCAGTACGAGGCTCTCCAGGCGGGGCTGCGGCAGTCCATTGCCGGCTTCTCCTGCCCGGACGACGCGCCCCAGGCTGAAGCGCTCCGGCTGGCCCGGGAGGGCCGCATGCCCGAGGAGGAAGCGCTGCAGGCGGCAGACGCGCTGATCCTCTCGGACGAGGCGCAGCTGAAGGATACAGCACAGACCCTTCAGCAGACGGAGCAGGATATCCACGATGCCACCATCCGGCTGACCGTGGCCCAGGAGCAGGCGCGCCGGGAGCAGGCCCTTGCACAGGCACGGAAGGATCTGTCCGGGACGTCCGACGAAATGACGCGCGCGATGCGTGACCTCGATCAGGCGAAGACCAGCATTCCTCAGGCGGAAGCCATGGAGCAGCAGGCCGCCGGGATCCGCGCGACGCTCCCCCAGTATGATCAGCTGGAGGACTGCCGCCGCCGTGCAACAGACGCTGCGGGAGAAGCAGCCAGGCTGGCGGAGGAGCAGCAGCGGCTGCAAAGGGACGCGGATCAGCTGCTGCAGGCGCTGACGGAAAACAAGGACCAGGCTGCAGAGCTGTCAGGCGCGGCAGCGGAGGCGGAGCATGCTTCGGCAGAGGTTCGCGCTGCGGAGGAAACCATGCTGCGCTTCAACGAGTTCGCCGCGCTGTGGAAGCAGGTTCATACCCTGCAGGAAGAATTTGCCGGAGCCAATGCGCGCTACCGGCAGCTGAGCGAGGAGGCAACGGCGCTTCACCGGCAGTACGCTGCGATGAACAGCGCCTTCCTGGCGGAGCAGGCGGGGATCCTGGCTGCGCAGCTGGAGGATGGGATGCCTTGCCCTGTGTGCGGGTCGCTGCACCATCCCGCCCGGGCATCGCTTACGGCGCAGGCTCCCTCGGAGCGGGATGTGGAAGCTGCCCGCCTGAAGGACGAAGCTGCCAGGAAGCAGGAGGATCAGGCAGGCCGGGCGGCCCAGGAGATCAACGGCAAGCTGCTGGCCAGCCGGGAACAGCTTGTTCAGCAGGCAAAGCTGCTGCTGGATACCGGCGATATGGACGCCATGCCCGCTGCCTACAAGGAACGCAAGGCTGCGCTGAATGCCCGTCGTGACGCTGCCCTGGATGCGCGGAAGAAGGCCGCCGGCCGTGCTGATACGGCACGTCGGCTGAGCCAGCAGATCCCCCAGCAGGAGAAGCAGTATGCCGGATTGACGGCACGCATGAGCGCGGCTGCCTCCGCCATGGCGGAAAAGCAATCCGCTGCCGCACAGCTGGATCGGCAAATCCGCACCCTGCAGGCTGGTTTGCCCCATGCGGGCCGTCAGAAGGCCGAAGCAGAGGCGGACAGGCTGGCAGGTCAGGCGGCGGCTCTGCGCAATGCCCTTCAGCAGGCAGAGGTACAGTGTCAGACCATGCAGACCCGCAAGGCTGCGCTGGAGGGGCACATCCGCGCCCTGGAGGCGCAGCAGCAGACCGGGGCTCCCTGTGACGAGCAGGCGGAGCGCACCGTGCTGGAGTCCCTCACCCTGCGCAAGCAGCAGCTGCAGGCACAGCAGCAGCGTCTGGCCTCCCGGCTGGAGGTCAACCGCCGGATGCTGCACAGCGCCCGGGCGCAGGCGGAGGAATGGCAGCGCTGCGGAGAACGGCGGGTATGGCTGGAGGCGCTGGCGGATACGGCCAACGGGCGGCTCACCGGGAAGGAGCGGGTCATGCTGGAAACCTATGTGCAGATGGCCTGCTTTGACCGGGTGCTGCGCTACGCCAATACGCGCCTGATGGTGATGACCGGCGGTCAGTACGAGCTTCTCCGCCGCAAGGAGGCCGCGAACCGCCAAAGCTACAGCGGCCTAGAGCTTGATGTGCTGGATCATTACAACGGCACCACCCGCAGCGTAGCGAGCCTGTCCGGCGGCGAATCCTTCAAGGCGTCCCTGTCTCTGGCGCTAGGCATGTCCGACGCCATTCAGGCCTCCGCCGGCGGCGTGCGGCTGGACACCATGTTTGTGGACGAAGGCTTTGGCTCCCTGGATGAGGAATCCCTTGAAAAGGCGCTGCAGGCGCTGAGCAGCCTGAGCCAGGGGCATCGGCTTGTGGGGCTTATTTCCCATGTGGGCGCACTGAAGGATCGCATTGACAAGCGCATTGTTGTGGTGAAGCAGCGCAGCGGCGGAAGCCACGCGTCCATCGTGGCGGAATGAGCGCGCTTTCCTTGACGTCAGTTGGCATTCGTGATACAATAAGTAATAAATAAGCATGATTTGAGGGAATGGCTGATGAAAAAGGTCATGAGCGTTTTCGGCACGCGTCCGGAGGCCATCAAGATGGCGCCGCTGGTCAAGCAGCTTGAGCGTACGGAAGGCATCCAGAGCATAGTCTGTGTGACGGCTCAGCACAGGCAGATGCTGGATCAAGTGCTGCGCCAGTTCCAGATCACGCCCGACTATGACCTGAACCTGATGAAGGCCGGGCAGACGCTGACCTCCATCACCACGGGTGTGCTGGAGGGCCTTGGCGAGGTGCTTCAGCAGGCCAGGCCGGACATGGTGCTTGTCCATGGCGACACCACCACCTCCATGGCGGCGGCACTGGCGGCGTTCTATCAGCAGATTCCCGTGGGACACGTGGAGGCAGGCCTGCGCTCCTTTGACGCCTATTCCCCCTACCCGGAGGAGATGAACCGCTGCATCACCGGCTGCATCGCCACCCTGCATTTCGCCCCCACGAACCGCAACCGCAAAAATCTGAACCGCGAGGGCATTACCCGCAACATCCACGTGGTGGGCAATACGGTCATTGACGCGCTGCATCAGATGGTGCATGACGATTACGTCTTTGACAGCGAGGAGGTTCGCCGTCTGCCCCTGTCGGAGGGCCGGTGGGTGGTGCTGACCGCGCACCGCCGGGAAAACCTGGGCGAGCCCCTCCGGCACATCTGCCAGGCTGTGCTTCGTCTGACGGAGGCTGTACCGGATCTGCATGTGATCTACCCCTTGCACATGAATCCCGCCGTACGGGAAACGGTACGCAGTATCCTGGGCCATGCGGATCGGGTGCACCTGATTGAACCGCTGGAGGTTGAGGACATGCACAACCTGATGAAGCGGTCCTACATGGTGATGACGGATTCCGGCGGCCTGCAGGAGGAAGCCCCTGCCCTGGGCAAGCCGGTGATTGTCCTGCGTACGGAGACGGAGCGCCCCGAGGTGGTGGAAGCCGGCAAGGCCATTCTTGCGGGCGTGGAGGAGGATTCCATCTTCCAGGCGGGCTATTCACTGCTGACGGACAAGCGGCGCTATCATAAAATGACAAAGGCCCTCAACCCCTATGGCGACGGACATACGTCGGAAAAGATCGCAGCCATTATCCAGGCATATTTTGCCCATCAGGCGGCAAATGAAGGAGACTGAAGCATGAAAATCTTTGTGACCGGCGTGGCCGGACAACTGGGCCATGATGTGATGAACGAGCTGGCCCGGCGCGGGCATCAGGGGGTGGGCAGCGACCTGGCTCCGGCATACAGCGGCATTGACGATGGTTCCTATGTGACGGGCGCACCGTATGTGTCCATGGACATTACCGATGAACAGGCTGTCGCGCAGACGCTGCAGGCTGTGAGGCCGGATGCGGTCATTCACTGCGCCGCCTGGACGGCCGTTGACGCTGCCGAGGACGACGACAAGCGGGACAAGGTATACGCCATCAACGTGTCCGGTACGGAGCATGTGGCCCGTGCCTGCAAGGCGCTGGACTGTAAAATGATGTACATCAGCACGGATTATGTCTTCAACGGGCAAGGCGACACGCCCTGGGAGCCCGACTGCCAGGACTACGCGCCCCTGTCCGTCTATGGGCAGACCAAGCTGGAGGGCGAGCTGGCGGTCAGCGGGCTGCTGCGGAAATTCTTCATTGTGCGGATTGCCTGGGTTTTTGGACTGAACGGCAAAAACTTTGTGAAAACCATGCTGAACCTCAGCCAGCGTTTCAGCAGCCTGCGGGTGGTCAGCGACCAGATTGGCACCCCCACCTACACCCTTGACCTGGCGCGGCTGCTGGTGGACATGATCGAAACCGACCGCTACGGCTACTACCACGCCACCAACGAGGGCGGGTACATCTCCTGGTACGACTTTGCCTGCGAGATTTTCCGCCAGGCGGGCAGGCAGGTGCAGGTGACGCCAGTTACCACGGCGGAGTACGGCCTGTCGAAGGCAGTCCGGCCCTTCAACAGCCGCCTGGACAAGCGCAAGCTGGCGGAGAACGGCTTCACCCCCCTGCCCCCCTGGCAGGACGCCCTGGCCCGGTACCTGAAGGAAATCGGCGAATAAAGTGTCCATATGAAAAATCGTCCGCTGACATGCAGCGGACGATTTTTCATGCCTGGATTCACTTCTTGCCTGCGAAGGCCCAGAATTTGTTCATGAGGAAGTTCAGCGGGATGGTGATGATCAGCGTGGACAGGCTGGCGATCCAGAACGGTACGCCCACGCCCACCAGCCATACCTTGGCCGCCGGGGCCAGGATCAGGCCCGTCAGCGCATAGCAGGCGGCAGTCTTCAGGTAGGCGCGGGCATGTTCCCCGGCTGTCTTTTTCCCCTGCCCGAAGACGTAGCGGTTGTTCCAATAATAGGCGTTGGTCACGCTGATGACGAAGGAAAGCGCCGTCACCACGATTACCCGGAGCTGCTCGCCTGTGACCGTCAGGCCCATGCCCGCCAGCAGCGATACCGTCCCCGGGAATGTGCTTGAGCTGAACAGCACATAGTAGCCCAGCATCTCCACCGCATAGGAGATCAGCGTGTTGGATACGCCCACCAGCCCGAACTTGATGAACTGGATCAGCGGAGCAAGGCTGCTTGCCTCCAGCCGCGCCATCAGCTGCCTGAGTTTCTGCATGGGAATCCTTCCTTCCGGCTCAGTCATCCGTCGTGTTCAACACCTGCTCAATGATGAAGCGCGGCCGGGCCTTGGTTTCGCTGTATATTTTGCCCACATACTCCCCGATCACGCCCAGGCTCAGAAGCTGAATGCCGCCGATAAGCCAGATGGAGCCCATCAGGGACGTCCAGCCTGCCACGGAGCTGCCCGTCACACGGGCAATCAGCGCCCAAAGAAGCATCAGCAGGCTGATGACAAACACCACCGCGCCCAGGTTCAGGATCATGCGCATGGGCTTGACGCTGAAGGAGGTGATGCCGTCGAAGGCGAAGGCCAGCATCTTCTTCAGCGGATACTTGCTCTCCCCCGCGAAGCGCTCATGACGCTCATACTCCACCGTCGTCCAGGGATAGCCGATCTGCGGCACGATGCCCCGCAGGAACAGGTTGACCTCCTTGAACTCCGACAGCCCCTGCAGCGCCCGCTTGCTCATCAGGCGGTAATCCGCGTGGTTGAACACAATGTCCACGCCCAGCAGCTTCATCAGCTTGTAAAAGCTCTCGGCGGTGAAGCGCTTGAAGAAGGTGTCGGTCTTGCGGGAGGAGCGCACGCCGTAGACGATGTCGTAGCCGTTGTGATAGGCGTCCACCATGGCATCCATGGCCTTGATATCATCCTGCAGGTCGGCGTCCATGGAGATCACCATATCCGCGAAATTCATGGCGGTCATCAGCCCGGCCAGCAGCGCGTTTTGATGGCCACGGTTCCGCGACAGGTTCACGCCGGAGAACAGCCTGTCCTCCTGATGCAGCCGGGCGATAATCTCCCAGGTGCGATCCTTGGAGCCGTCGTTGACAAACATCACCCGGCTGTCCGGGGCGATGCGGCCCTGCTCCACCAGCGCGGCCATCTTGCTTTTCAGCCGCCGGGCGGTTTCCGGCAGAACCTCCTCCTCCTTGTAGCAGGGAATCACCACATAAAGCGTCTTGGCATCCTTCATGAAAAGAATTACCTCCTTGTACCAGGCCTTCGCTCATTCAACGCGGTATCGGACGGAATTCATGCTTTCGGGTAGATACAGAAAGCGTACTACGACCTTCTCTCCTTGTCAAGCCACGAAAAAGGAGCATGACCCGCGCCATGCTCCTGTCCCGACAGCTGCTTACGCCTGATCGCGCTTGTGAACCACCACGCCGCCGGTCTTCCAGATGGACCTCTCCGGCACAACGCCGCGCACGCAGCTCAGGGGATAGATATTGCTGTTGCGGCCGATCACCGTGCCGGGATTCAGCACGCTGTTGCAGCCCACCTCCACGTGATCACCCAGCATTGCGCCCATCTTCTTCAGCCCGGTGGGCACGTCCTCGCCTTGACCGTGGACAACCACGGGGGTCTTGTCGCTTTTCACGTTGGAGGTAATGGAGCCAGCGCCCATGTGGCTGTAATAACCAAGGATGCTGTCGCCCACGTAGTTGTAATGGGGCGTCTGCACATGGTCGAATAGGATTACGTTCTTCAGTTCCACCGAGTTGCCCACCACGCAGTTCTCACCCACCAGCGCCGCGCCGCGAATGAACGCGCAGTGCCGCACCTCCGTGTTTGCGCCGATGATGCAGGGTGCGCCCAGATAGGCTGTGGGGGCCACGGCAGCGGTTTTGTGCACCCACACCTGGGGCGATACCTGCGTGTATTCCGCCGGATCCAGCGTTTCGCCCAGGCGGACGATCATTTCCTTGATGCCGGAAAGCGCCTCCCAGGGCCAGGTGAACTGCGCCAGGTATTCCCCAGCCAGGGTGTGGTCAAGATCATACAGCTCGCGAATGGTGAGCATTACGGTTCCTCCTTCGAATGATGGAATGCAGCGCGGAGCCTGCCGGCAAGCCATGCAGCTGCGACACCCAGCAGCGCACCGGAAGCGTCCACCAGCACATCGGTGAACTGCGCGCTTCGTGCGCTGACCAGGGATTGGTGAAGCTCGTCCGTGGCGGCATAGGCCACGGCCAGCATCCAGCCAAGGACGCCTGCGTGGCGGCAGCCGTAGCTGGCAGCCAGCATGCGGATCAGCAGGGCCAGCAGGGCGTACTCCCCCACATGAGCAGCCTTGCGTACTATCAGCTGCAGCGTCCAGTACAGCGTGTCCGCCTCCTTGGCGGAGAGGGCGCGCACTCGCCGGATCAGCCGGAGCAGGGGCAGCACGATGCTGTCGCTGCTGGCGGTGGACACATCGCCCGTCTGGGCGGACAGGAGGAAGATCACGACCGCCATGCCGATCACGCCAAGCCACAGCGCCATGCGCAGGATACGTTGCTTCACCCCTGGTTACCTCGCTCGATATAGATTCCATGCCATCCGCCGGTATTCCTGCCTGCCCGGAATCTTTACCCCTCGGATACCGCGTAGCTGCGCACGCCGATCCGCTTCAGCAGCAGATACCCCAGCGATGCCTCCGCAGCCAGGACGGCCAGCACAGCAACCAGACGCAGCAGGGGCTGACCCGGCGCCAGATACCACACTCCGCCCCAGGCTGCGCAGGGCAGCAGAAGCAGGATCAGCACGGCCAGCATGCTCCACATGACATTCATGCTCTGCTTGATGGCCTGGGTTTCGTTGATCCAGTCGTAGTTGGGATGAATGGCGTCGATGGTCAGGGACAAGGCGCAGCAGGCATAGTTCATGGCCAGCGTCAGCAGGAGGCCCGGCAGCAGCCAAAGGGCGTAGCGGCCCAGCAGCACTGAGCAGATGCCGCCCGTGACCAGTGCGGCCAGCTGGTTGATGGACATACCCATCAGCAGCTTGGCGTTCAGCTGGGTTGCGGGGGTGACGGGCATCATGCGGTACAGGTCGTGATGCTTGCCCTCCCGTGTGACGGCGGTGGAGACGGCCGGATTGATCCAGCAACCGATGGACATCAGCAGCGCGCCCAGCAGAAGAAGATCCGTGCCGGGGATCATGCCCAGCAGCCCGCGCACCTCCTGCATTACGACGCTCAGCGCGTCCGTGGAAGAGATGCTGACGAGCATGACGATCATCATCAGCGGCATGAAGATCACGCTGCCCAGGCTGTTGAAGGCATAGGTGGGCGTGCGGAGAACCTCCATGCACTCCCGACGGTACAGGCTGACCAGCTGGCTGTGCTGCCGTTCCGCCGTCCGTTCTGCACGGTGGCTCCGCCTGCGGGCAGCCTGCTCACTCTGGCGGATGCAGTCGTTCAGATAGCGGCCGCCCATCAGGGCGACGACGGCGCCCAGGCTTCCCACAGACACCAGCACGAACAATCCAAAGCCTGCCCAATCACCGGCAAGACCATTCACGGCCCAGCGCAGCGGCGGCATGGCGGAGGTGATGGTATCCACCAGACCGGTTCGGCTCAAAAGAATCGTCACGAAGAACATCACGCCCGCGTTCTCCGGGATCCGGGGCAGCACGGACAGCTCCACGCTCAGCACCACCAGCATCAGCACGATGGAGCCGACCATGATCAGCACTTCCTTGTGCCGGGCAATGCCGGTGAAGCGCGTGAGCAGTGCGGAGAGCAGCGTCGTGACCGCCACGGGCAGCGCGACGCTCAGCATCAGCGTCACCACGGCCCGGAACCAGTAGTCCACGCCGCCGCCCAGGTGCAGGCCCAGCAGCACCAGCGAGGGCAGCATCAGCATCAGATTGATGCCCATCTCCCCCAGGCATACCTCCGTCAGCCGGGCGGACATCACTGTGCGGGAGGTGACGGGCAGGCTGGCCAGCCATGCCGTGTCCCTGTTGAAGTACAGCTTGGCCAGTGCATGGAAGGCGCTGAACACCAGCGTGCAGAGCATGCACAGCATCATCACCAGCGTGGGCAGCAGCAGCGGCTGCCCCATGCGCACCAAAGCCTTGAACAGGTAGTTCTCGAATACGGCCAGGGCAATCGCCAGGCCAAGCAGACCCGCACCGCCCAGGATGGCCAGCAGCACATAGCCGATGCTGATTTTGCCGGTTTTCCGGCTGGTCACGCCGGTGCGGAAGGACGCCAGGGTGTTCTTCAGGGACAGGCGCAGGAGAATGCCATAGCTCCTCATTCCGCCTGCACCTCCGTCTCGGTCAGCTCCAGGAAGAGCTGCTCCAGGGACGCGCTCCTTTCGCCCGAGCGCAATTCGTCCATGGTACCCTGGGCCACCAGGCGGCCCTTGTCGATGATGGCGATCTCGTCGCAGAGCTTCTCCGCCACCTCCAGCACATGGGTGGAGAAGAACACGGTGTTGCCTGCGTCGCAGTGGCGGCGCATCTCCTGCTTGAGGATGTGGGCCGCCCGGGGATCCAGGCCCACCATGGGCTCATCCAGCACCCAAACGGGGGGATTGTGGATCAGCGCGCCGATGACGGTCAGCTTCTGCTTCATGCCCCGGGAGTAGCTGCGGATGGGATCCCCTGCCGCATCCTCCAGCTCGAACAGCGCCAGATACTTCTCGATATGCTCCTGACGGCGTTTGGCGTCCACGCCATAGATATCCGCCAGAAAGCGCAGATATTCCAGACCCGTCAGCCGCTCGTACAGCTCGTGCCCGTCCGGCACAAAGCCGATGCACTGCTTGGCTGCCACAGGCTCCTTCGCCATGTCCCTGCCGTCGATCAGCACCCGGCCCGACGTGGGCGACAGGATGCCGGTCATCAGGCGGATGCTTGTGGTTTTCCCAGCCCCATTTGGGCCTATAAAGCCGTAAACCTTGCCCCGGCCCACGTGCAGGCTCAGGTCGTCCACCGCCTTCACGCCGCCCTTGCCGTACTGCTTGGTCACATGCTCAAACGTAATCATGATCCCTCAACCTCCTTGTGCAAGAGCATAGCACAAGGGGAACTGTCTGTCCATGCATGCAGTCGGAAAAGCGCGTTTTCCCGCTCCAAAACATCACTTATATGCCCAATAGACGGATGAGGATCATATAGACCGCCGTACCTCCCGCGATGGAGAGGATCATCTGCCGCTTCCACACATGCAGCGCCGCCGTCACCGCCACGGCGATCAGCGCAGGCGCACCGTAGGGGGCGGTCGTCAGGCTGACGTCCTTGAAGCAATAGACCAGCAGCATCATCATGACCGCCCGGGGCAGCTGATTCCCAAGCCAAGTGATGAAGGCCGGGGACTGCTTCCCCGAGGGGAACAGCAGGAAGGGTGCAGTGCGGAGCAGGATGGTCACCCCCGCCGCGATGAGCACCGTGATCAGAACCTGCATGGCTGTCATGCACGCACGCCTCCCTTCACAGCCTGGTACCTAAGGAAGAAGCACCCCAGCATCAGCGTCATGGCCATCAGCAGGAAGCTGTCCTTCCCCACGATCATCAGACTGCCCAGGGTGGCAACCAGCCCCAGCAGCGCAGGAAAGGCCGCGTCGGCAAGCCACATCTCCCCTGCACGGTACGCCTTCACCGCAACCATGGTCTGCTCCGTGACAATCACGGAGAAAAGCGCCGTCATGGCGAAATCGATGCCCGTCAGGTCAAAGGGAAGAGCCTGGCCCAGGGCTATGCCGATCACCGAACCCGCCACCCAGTATACCTGATCCAGCAGGGACACCGCCGCGTACCAGCCGGGCTTGTCCTCCGCGTCTTCCGGCGCGCCGTTGCACACCAGAGAGTAGGTTTCGTCCGTCAGGGCGAAAACCAGGTAGGGCTTGTACCTGCCCGTATCCGCATACTTGTCCAGCATGCTCAGCCCGTAAAAGATATGCCGGGCGTTGACCAGCAGCGTCATCAGCGCCATGGTCACCGGCGCAAAGGGCTGGGTCATCGCGCCCAGCATGGCGAACTGCATGGAGCCAGCGTATACCGTCGTGCTGATGAGCAGCGCCCATTCCATGCCGAAGCCCTTCTCCCGCAGCGCCACGCCATAGGCAATCCCCAGGAACAGATAGCCTGCCATCACCGGCAGCGTCCTGGGGAACGCCTTTTTCATCATTCGGAACATTCCTGTCTGACCTTCCTTTATCCAGAAAAATCCTTCCCATTATAATTCCGGCTGCGGTGGCCTGTCAACGGGAGGGCCTGGCTTTGTTCTGTTTTTATCGGATGGACGCTTGACATGCCTGCCTGTCTGTGCTACGCTTGATTCGTTTGCGCCGCGATGCGGCGATTCCAATGCGAATGAAGCGAGGCGTTATTCCGTCCATGAGCAGCCATGCACGCCGTATGACGGAGGGCCCTATCTGGAAGCACATTGTCGTGTTTGCCCTCCCGGTTTTCCTTGGCAGCCTGTTCCAGCAGATGTACAACGTGGTGGACAGCCTGGTGGTGGGCAACTTCCTGGGCAGCGAGGCCCTGGCGGCGGTGGGCTCCTCCTCCAGCCTGATTTTCCTGCTGACCGGCCTGTTCCAGGGCATCTTCATCGGCGCGGGTGTGGTGGTCAGCCGCTACTGGGGGGCGCAGGATGATTCAAATGTGTCCCTGGCGGTGCATACGTCGGTGTCCTTCGGCATCCTGGCGGGGCTGATCCTGACGGTGCTGGGCGTGACATGCGCGCCGGTGATCCTCCGCTGGATGGGTACTCCGGCGGAGGTGCTGCCCCTGTCGCTGACCTACTTCCGGGTGTACTTCGGGGGCGTGCTGTCGGTGGTCATGTACAACACCGCCAACGGCATCTTCAACGCCCTGGGCGACAGCCGCCATCCGCTGTATTATCTGATCGTTTCCTCCATCCTGAACGTGGCGCTGGACCTTTTGTTCGTAGGCTGGCTGGGCTTCGGGGTGGCGGGCGCGGCAGTGGCCACGGTCATTTCCCAGTCCGTAAGCGCGTTGCTGGGGCTCTACCGGCTCAGCCAAACCACGGAAGCCTATCGCATCCGCCCCTCCCGGATCAGGCTGAACCTGGGCATGACCCGGCAGATTCTGCGCATGGGCATACCCTCCGGCGTGCAGAATTCCATCATTTCCCTGGCCAACCTGGTGGTGCAGAGCCACATCAACGCCTTCGGTGCGCTGGCCATGGCGGGCTGCGGCGCGTATACCAAGATCGAGGGCTTCGGCTTCCTGCCCATCACCAGCTTTGCCATCGCCATGACAACCTTCATCGGCCAGAACCTTGGCGCGAAGCAGTATGACCGTGCCAAGAAGGGCGCTGCCTTTGGCATCGTTTCCTGCATGCTGCTGGCGGAACTGGTGGGCGTGGGCATCAATGTGTTCGCACCGCGGCTGATCGGCCTGTTCGACCAGAATCCTGACGTGATCGCCTTTGGCGTAACCCAGGCCCGGACGGTGACGCTGTTCTACTTCCTGCTGGCCTGCTCCCACGGCATCGCGGGTGTGCTGCGTGGCGCGGGGCGGGCGATTGTCCCCATGCTGGTGATGCTGGTGTGCTGGTGCCTGATCCGCGTCAGCTACATTACCATCGTCACACCCATTGTAGGGAACATCCAGTCCATCTTCTGGGCCTATCCGCTGACCTGGACGCTCAGCAGCATCTGCTTCCTGATCTACCTGTTCAAGGCGGACTGGGTTCATGCCTACGCCAGGGCGCATCCGGAAAACGCCTGACCTACACAACAAATGCCGCAGGGAACGCTTCATGCTCCCTGCGGCATTTCTTATTTCGGCTGATTGCCCTGGGCGGGCCTGCGCATGGTCAGGCTGATGCGGCCCTTCTGCTTGTCCACCTGCAAAACCCACACTGTCACTACATCACCCACCCGGGCGGCCTCGCTGGGATGGCGGATGCGCCGGTCGGCCATCTGGCTCACATGCACCAGACCGTCATGATGCACGCCGATGTCCACGAACGCGCCGAAGTCCGTCACGTTGCGCACCGTGCCCTTCAGCTCCATCCCGGGCACCAGGTCGTCCATGTCCATCACGTCCGTGCGGAGAACAGGTGGCGGCAGCTCGTCGCGGGGGTCGCGGCCCGGCTTGGACAGCTCAGTTACAATGTCCCGCAGCGTAGGCTCGCCGCAGTCCAGCTCCCTGGCCAGCGTCGGCAGCCCCACGGCTTCCGCCTGCTCCCGCAGCGCGCCTGTGGCAGCCTGGGCGGGCGTCAGGCCGAAGCGCTTCAGCAGCGCCTTGGCCACAGCGTAGCTTTCCGGATGCACGCCGGTGTTCTCCATCAGGTCCTTCCCGCCCGGGATGCGCAGGAAGCCTGCGCACTGCTCGAAGGCTTTGGGCCCCAGCTTGGGCACCTTCTTTAGCTGCGCTCGGGATGCGAAGGGGCCGTTCTCCTCGCGATAGGCGACGATGTTCTTCGCTACCGTGGCGTTGATACCCGCCACGTGGCTGAGCAGCGATGGGCTGGCGGTGTTCACGTCCACGCCCACGCTGTTCACGCAATCCTCCACCACGCCGTCCAGGGCCGCGTCTAGCTCGCTCTCCTTCAGGTCGTGCTGGTACTGGCCCACACCGATGGCCTTGGGGTCGATCTTCACCAGCTCCGCCAGAGGATCCTGCAGACGCCTGGCGATGGACACCGCGCTGCGCAGGCTCACATCGAACTGGGGGAATTCCTCCGCAGCCAGCTTGCTGGCGGAATACACCGACGCCCCCGCCTCGCTGACCACCATGTAGGACAGCTTCACCTCGCCCTGCATTTCATGCACCACCTGGGCGAAAAACTGCTCCGTCTCTCGCCCGGCAGTGCCGTTGCCGATGGCCGCGATGGTTACGCCGTGCTTGCGGATCAGCTGCTTCACCGTGGCTTTGGCCTGCTCAACCCGGCCATGGGCGGGCAGCGGGAAAATCACGCCGGTGTCCAGCACCCGGCCCGTAGCGTCCACCACGGCTACCTTGCACCCCGTGCGGATGCCGGGATCCAGCCCGATGGCCACCTTCCCGCGCACCGGGGGCTGCATCAGCAGGGGCTTCAGGTTCAGCGCAAAAACGCGGATGGCTGCCGCCGACGCCCGATCCGTCAGATCACCCCGCAGCTCCGTCTCGATGGAAGGGGCGATCAGCCGGGTGTAGGCGTCCTCGCAGGCACGCTGGACGTACTGCGTGGCCAGGCTCCCGGTGTGGGCCACGTAATCCGCCTGAATGATGCCCTGAGCCGCGGTCTCGCTGACCTCCAGCTTCACCTTCAGGAAGCCCTCCTTTTCGCCCCGGTTCATGGCAAGCACCCGGTGGGAAGGCATCAGCTTCCAGGGCTCGGAGCGGTCGTAGTACATGCGGTAGACGCTGTCCTCCTCGCCGGCAGGGCGGGTGGCCATCACGCCATCCCGGCGGCAGAGGGCCTTCAGCTTGGTACGCACAGCTGGATCATCGCTGATCTTCTCGGCAATGATGTCCATGGCGCCCTGCAGCGCGTCCTCTGCCGTGGCTACGCCCTTTTCCGGATCAACATAGCCTGCAGCCAGCTCTTCTGCCGTGCTTGCCTTGGACAGCTGCAGCAGCAGCATGTCCGCCAGGGGCGCCAGCCCCTTCTCCCGGGCGATCATGGCCCGGGTGCGGCGCTTGGGCCGGTAGGGGCGGTAGATGTCCTCCAGCTGCCCCATGGTGGCTGCCTGATCCAGCGCAGCCTGCAGCTCCTCTGTCCAGACCTCCAGCTTCTTCAGTGACTCGGCAATTTCGTTCCGGCGACTCTCCAGGTTTCGCAGGGCGGTCAGCCGGTCAGCAATGTCGCGCAGCTTCTGATCGTCCAGCTCGCCGTGCTGCTCCTTGCGGTAGCGGGCGATGAAGGGCAGCGTGCAGCCCTCGTCCAGCAGGCGGATCACCGCCTCGGCCTGCCAGGGGGCAATATGAAATTCAGCGCATAAGGTTTCGACAATCGTCATGGCTCTTCTCCTGTTCTATCATGATCGGCCGTTTCGTCCTGCCAGGATGCCGCTGCCGAAGGCGAACATCAGGTTGAAGCCGCCGCAGTCGCCGTCCACGTCCAGCACCTCGCCTGCTGCGTGAAGCCCCGGTACCAGCCGGGATGCCATGGTGGCGGGGTCGAACTCGCGGCAGTCAGCGCCGCCCCGGGTTACCTGCGCCGCGTCAAAGCCCTTCACACCCCGGATTTCCAGTGGCCAATCCGTCAGAAGGTTCGCCAGCATGGCGGCCTCGCTTCGCTTCAGACTGCCGATGAGACGATTCTTCCACTGGATTCCGGCAGCTGTGCACAGGGCAGAGGCCAATCTCGGTACGCACAGGCCCGTCATCAGCCGCTCCATGGGCTGATCATGCCAATGCTCCCGGCGGCGCATCAGCTCCTGCAGCGCGTCATCCCGGTCAGCAAAGCCCATACCCTCCATAAAGGACAACGACAGTACTCTGCCCTGACGGGCGCAGCGGGCGCACTGCATCACGCACACGCCGCTCATGCCGTAGTCGGTGAACAGTGCCTCGCCGCTTTCCTCATGGAGTACCCGGCTTGCATCCTGCACACGGACGCGGCATTTCACCCGAATGCCGGACAGCCCGCGAATGGGCGCGGGATCCGTGATGATCTGCGTCAGGCAGGGCTCCGGGCGAATGATATGATGCCCCAGGGCCGCCAGCAGATCGTAGCAGCTGCCGTCGCTGCCCAGCTTGGGCTGAGCGCAGCCGCCGCCGGTGATAATCACCCGCGCTGCGCGCCAGCGGTTCTCCCCAGCTGAGACAGTAAAGCCCCGCTTTCCGGGCATCACGGCATCCACATGAACCCCTGTGATGATGTCCACATGCAGCGCGTCCATGGCCAGCCGGAGGGTATCCAGCACCGTGGAGGCCTGTCCGCTGACAGGATACACCCTGCCGCCCTCCTCCGTGCGCAGGCGAAGGCCCAGCCTTGCCCAGAACTGCCGCTGCTCCGCTGCCCCGCACCCGGACAGGATTTCCGCAGCGAAGGCGCCTCCGCCGGGATAGCGGGGAGCGCCGTCGTTCATCAGGTTGCAGCGGCCGTTTCCGGTGGCCAGCAGCTTTTTGCCCACGCGATCCATGCGTTCCAGCAGAAGCACGCTGTCCCCCAGCGACGCGGCTTCAATGGCTGCGGCCATGCCTGCCGCGCCCCCGCCAATGATGATAACCTCCGCCATGGCTGCGCACCTCCTGTTGTTCCTCACAGATGACCATTATAGCTGATTTTTTCCGCCTGCGCAACTGCATAAGCCTGCGCCGCATGCCGTACACTGAAGCGGAGGTGATTTTCTTGACCACGCAGCCTGATGCGCCGCGGCCCGGATGGCGTTCCCTGACCGCGCTTCTGCTGATCACCCTGGGCGGAGGCGGCCTGGTTGCATTTCTCATCCGCGATCACATGGCTTTCTATGATGCGCTGAGCAAGCCGGTTTTCGCCCCGCCGGGGTGGGTGTTTCCTGTGGTGTGGACGCTGCTGTACATCGCCATGGCCACGGCTGTCTGGCTGGGGCTGCGCAGCGGATCCCCTGCCCGACTGAAGGCGCTGGCGCTCTACATTGCCCAGCTGGCGGTCAACCTGCTCTGGCCGGTGATCTTCTTCCTGCAACAGGCGCTGGGGCTGGCTTTCGTATGGCTGGTGCTTTTGTGGGCGCTGGCAGCCATCCTGACGGCCTGGCTGTTTCAGCTGAGCAGGCCTGCCGGGTGGCTGATGTTTCCCTACCTGGCATGGATCACCTTCGCTGGCGTGCTGAATTTCTGCATCGCCCGGATGAACCGGTAAACAGAAGCAGGCAGCAACGGATGCTGCCTGCTTTGCTTATGCCAGATGATAGATGGACTTCAGTTCGGCGGTCATTTCGCCGTCCTCCCGGTAGACGATCAGCGGCGGTTCGGGATGCAGCATGGGCTTGGCGTCCTTCATGGCCTCGATAAGCACCAGATTGGCAGGCTTGTCCATGCGAGGATAGACCAGCCGGAACCGCTTGGGGGCCAGATGCGCCTGCTGCAGCCCTTCCATGGCCTCCAGCATCCTGGGCGCAGGATAGACCATGCTGAACCTTCCCTTGCCCCGGAGCAGCCGGTACGCCATGCGGTACCATGCCGTCAAGCCGCCCTCCTCCTGATGTCGGGCCAGACGAAGGGTATCCGATGGATTGTGCAGCGTTGCGCCGGGCAGGCCGTAGGGCGGGTTGCAGACGATAGCGTCCAGGCTCAGGGGCGCGATGACCTGATCGGCGTCTTCCACGGACAGCGCATGAACGGTAATCCGCTCCTCCAGGCCGTTGAGGCGCACCGTGCGACGGGCCATGTCCGCCATGTCTGCCTGGATCTCCAGCGCGTCGAATTGTGCACCCTTCCCGCGTCCGTACAGGAGCAGGGGCAGTATACCCGTTCCTGTGCCGAAATCCGCCACATGATCCCCGGGGGCAATCCGCGCAAAATCCGCCAGCAGCACAGCGTCCATGCCAAAGCGGAAGCCGCGCTCCTTCTGCAGGATGCGCAGCCCTGCCAGCTGCAGGCTGTCCAGCCGTTCGCCGGGGAGGATCATTCCATCTCCCGCAGCGTCAGGAATTCCGTCATGCAATAGCCTTCCACCTCCCCGCAGACCACATGGCACCAGGTGTCGCCGAACTTCAGCAGACGCACGATTTCTCCCTTCGGGATGGCCATGCGCACCGGCGCGGTGGTGGCGCACCAGGCCCGGAGGTTCACATTCCCTTCATTGGGCGAGACAATGGCTTCCCACCCAGTCAGGGCGTAGAGTGTTTCATCATAGACTGGGTGCTGATTTCCGGATTCTGGCGTGGGCGTGACAGTCACGCCCGTGGGCCATTGGCTCAGATACTGGCTTGCCACATAGCCCGTCCATTCGCCGTAGCGAACCTGGCTCCATGTATCATCCGCAGTCTGCAGCAGCGTCACCTGCGCGCCATGGGGAATCGCCAGAAGCACATTGGCTGTGGCGGAAGGGCCGCTTCGCAGGTTCAGTCCGCTGGCAGGCGCGTTGACGTAGCGGGTTTCCTCATTCTGCGCTGGACGGGTGTAGGTGATGTAGCGGCTCATCACATAGCCGGTATGGTCGCCGGCCTTCACCACGCTCCAGCTTTCACCGTCCAGGGTGACGGTGACTTCTGTGCCGGGGGCCAGCACCGCCAGCACTTGCCCGGAGGTGTCCGGCATATAGCGCAGGTTCACACCGCCGGTCACATCGGGGACAATCCATCCGGTCTTTGCGCCGGGAGCAGCCGTCTGCCCGAAGGACAGGTACCGGGTCATCACATAGCCTTCCTGTGCCTGGTACCTCACGCGGCACCAGGTATCGCCCTTCTCCAGCACGGTAATGCCTGTGCCATTGGGAATCACCAGCAGCACCTGTGCAGCGGAGGAAGCTGTTGACCGCAGATTCAGCCCACCGCCGTCCGAGGTGGACACGGTGGCGGTAGTCTCCTGTAACTGCGTGCTGCCGCCGGAGGCTGCGCCTTCCTTCAGGAACCTGGTCATCACATAGCCCGTGTGGCTGCCGTAGCGCACCTTCGTCCACGCTGAGCCCGCGATGAGCCGCTCCAGCTGCGTGCCGTCGGGGATCACGGTCAGCACCCGGGCATTGGCGTCGGGCGATTCCCGCAGGTTCAGGCTGCCGTTGCCGGTGTGCACGGTGACAGTATCGGCAGATTCAACCGGGGTTTCCGGCGTGCTGCCGCCAATGGTCAGAAACCGGGTCATCACATAGCCGGTATAGCCGCCATGGGTGATCTTGCTCCACTCGCTGCCTTGGGTGAGGATGCTGACTTCCGTCCCCGGCGCGATAGCCGTCAGCACCCGGGCGGTGGTGGACGGGGTTTCCCGCAGATTCAGCGTGCCGCTGGGGGTGGTGACAATGCCCGTCAGGGTGGCCTCCGGCGCATCGCTGCCTTCCATGGCCAGATAGGAGGTCATCACATAGCCGTTGATTCCTGCATAGCTGACCTTGCACCAGCTGTCCAGCCGCTGGAGGATGCCTACCCGCTGGCCCTTGGGAATCTGCATGATCACCGTGCTGCCCAGGGAGGGCTGACGGCGCAGATTCAGTGTGCCGGAACGGGTGGCCACCGTGGCATAGACGATGGGCGTTTCGCCGGAGGTTTCCTCATCCGCAGGGAAGCGGAGGTAGGTGGTCATCACATAACCGCTGACGCTGCCGTAGCGCACGGCGGACCACTCCCCGCCCCGGCTGGTCACCACAATGGACTCGCCCCTGGGCAGCGAGGCCAGGATAGCGGATTGCGTGGTGGGCTGGGCGCGGAGGTTCAGCGATGTTGAAGCGGTATGGACGATGGCCTCTGCTTCCCCTTGTCCCAGGTCAGGCGAAGGATCCGGCGCGGGAGCCTCCGGCTCAGCAGGATTCGTGCCGCCGCCGTAGGAAATGAAGGTGGCCATGATATACCCCTTGTCCCCGCCGGAGGTGGTCACGCTGCACCAGCTGCCGTCGCTTGCATGGACGGTCACCTGCGTGCCGTTGGACAGCGTGGCGATCACCCTGGCGGAGGTGGATGCCGTCTCCCGCAGGTTCACGGTGCCGCTGCCCGAGGGAATGCTCACCACCGCAGCGCCGCTGAGCTGCTCCGTCACCTGACCGGGATAGACGCTGCTCATCTGCAAAAAGTCGGTGGATGCCCAGCCCGTGGACGCGCCGTACTGCACCTGCGCCCAGCTGCCCTGCACGCTGTACACGCACAGAATCGACCCGCTGGGAATCGCCGCCAGCACCGATGCGCTCATGCTGCCCTCGCTGCGCAGATTCAGGGTACCGTTGCACTGCACCGTGGCCCACTGGCTGATCTGCGTGGGGGTCTGGTCGGTGGCGGTGGGCGGGTCGCCGTTGAATTTCAGCGCGCTGGTGGGTACATACCCCACCAGGCTGCCCAGGCGAATCATGGTCCAGTCATCCATGCGGGCCACCACGTTCACCAGGCCGCCGTTGACCACGCTGGTCAGGATGGCTCCGGTATTGCTGGCGGCAGCGCGCACTGCCAGTTTGTCCGATACACCCACCAGCTTTACGATGGCCGTCACGCCACTGGAGGGGGTGATTTCCGCAGGGGCTTCCGTGGTGGTGATGGTATCGCTGCCGCCGCTGTCCAGGGAGGACAGGATGGTGTGGGTGAAGGTATACTGCACCCGTCTGCAGCCCTCGTAGTAGAAGCCAAGGATCTGGTCATAGGTGTAGCCCAGGGAGCCCATCTGCATGGCGCCCCGCTGGCTCATGCCCACGCCGTGACCGTACCGCCGGGCGTACAGCACGAAGCTTGCACCGGTCTGCGCCACCGACCAAAGCTCGTTCTTGCTGGCATTGATGCTCATACCCAGGGCGGTTTCCAGCTCGCTGAAGATGTCGAAGGTCAGCGTCATTTCTCTGCTGCCGCTGCCTGTCGCAACCGTTACGTTGAAGTCCAGCTTGGTATACAGGCGGCTGGGGGAAGCGAATTTCGGCGTATGGGGCATAACGCCGTTGATCCGCGTCACACTCACGCTGGAGGTGGAATAGCCCTGACTGCGCAGCGCGGCTTCCGCCTTGGCCTGCAGCAGCTTCTTCAGCGCGGCGTTCTGGCTGGGGTTGGCGTTGTCGGCGTAGACCGTCACCTTCCGGTACACGGAGGCGGCGTTCATCCGGTCGAAGGGGTCGTCCTTGATGGTCAGATAATCGTACCCGGAGGCTCCCCACACATTGGCGGCGGATTCCGTTTGTCCGCCATTGGAGGCTGTGTAGAAGGTCTCCGTCAGGCTGCCGCTGTTCATCAGCACAATGCCCTTGGTAGCGCTGACGGCCTCGGTGCAGCGGGCGGTGGAATCGCTGTTGCCGTAGTAGACCTGGTCGTTGGTGGTGTCCACCACATCGTAAAGGGAGGACGCGCGGATGTTCATCTTGTTCAGCGTGTAGGTTCGCGCCGCCACCGCCTGGGCCTTCAGCGCCTCCAGTGGCGCGGAATTGCCCATTTCGTAGGGTACCACGCCATTGAGGTAATACTCGATGTACACGTGCAGAACGGGATACAGCCTGTACGCCCCGCTGTAGGGCTGAGCCTTCAGCTGCAGGTCGCCGGGATACAGATTGCCGGAGATCCTGGACTGGTCGATGCTCAGCCCGCTCATACCGCTTGTCTGATGCCGCCGCAGATGCATCTCCGATCCCATGTCGTAGGTGACGCCGCCCACGGTCATGGTCATCTGCCCGGTAGCCTTGCTGAAGCTGACATGCACCCTGTCACCGCTGCGGAGGGTGACCTTCGCCGCGCCCTCGGCGGTATAGCTGCCCGTGACCGTCATGTCCAGTGATGTGGGGTTACCCATGGAGGAAAGATACACCCGCACCATGCCGTTACGGGCGGATGAGGCCACCGTCAGCGGCGCGGAGTCCACCTGTGTGGCGGACGCATCAAGCATCGGCAGCAGCGAAAACACCAGCACAGCAGCCAGCAGTATGGCGCCCATTCGCCTGCAAAGACGCATGTACCCTTCCTCCTTTCCACACAATTCGTCAGAATAGCCCATGAAGGCATTGTATCACATCCAACGTGTACGCGCCAGCCCTCCCTGCAACAAAGCCGCTGGGAATTACCGCCATCATGGCAAAAGAAAGAACCGCCGGCACATTACCGGCGGCTCGGATGGGGTGGGATTACTCAGCCTTGGGGGCCTCGGCCTTCTTGGCGCGGGGCTTCCGAGCGGGTTTTGCGGGGGCCTCGGCGGTTGCAGCGGGAGCCTCGGTCACCTCAGCCTTTTTGGCGCGGGGCTTCCGGGTGGGCTTCGCGGGGGCCTCGGCGGTTGCAGCAGGAACCTCGGTCACCTCGGCCTTCTTGGCGCGGGGCTTCCGGGCAGGCTTCGCAGGGGCCTCGGCGGTTGCAGCAGGAGCCTCGGTCACCTCGGCTTTCTTGGCGCGGGGCTTCCGGGCAGGCTTCGCAGGGGCCTCGGCAGGAGCCTCAACAGGCTCAGCAGGGGTAGCCACGGGCTCGGCAGGAACCGCAACGGGCTCGGCAGGTGCTTCCGCCACGGGCTGGGCGGGAACCTCCTCCACGGGGGCAGGTTCAGTCACAGGTTCCGCAGGGGTTTCAGCAGGCGTTTCAGCCTTTGTTGGGTTAGCCTCCGCGTCGCCGTCGGAGGAATCCCCTTCAGCAGAAGCGGAGTTGTCGTTGCCCAGCAACGCCCGGTACAGCTCCAGGTACTTGCCGGCAGAATTGGTCCAGCTGTAGTCGCCGGTCATGCCGCGCTTCATCAGCTTGTGCCAGATTTCCTTCTCGTTGTGATAGAAGCGGATGGCACGGTTGATGGTGTTGAGCATGTCATGGGCGTTGTAGTTGAAGAAGGAGAAGCCGTTGCCATCGCCGGTGTACTCATTGTAGGACAGCACCGTGTCGCGCAGGCCGCCGGTCTCGCGGACGATCGGCACTGTGCCGTAGCGCAGGGAGATCAGCTGGCTCAGGCCGCAGGGCTCGAACTGGCTGGGCATGAGGAACATGTCCGCGCCAGCGTAGATCTGATGGGCCAGGGCATGATCCATGGCGAAGCGGGCAGCCACCTTGCCGGGATACGCGCTCTCCGCCCAGGAGAACAGGTTCACATAGCGGCTCTCGCCCATGCCCAGGACAACCAGTTGCACCTTCTGGTTCAGCAGATCGCCGATGATGCAGTCCACCAGGTCGAGGCCCTTCTGGTTGGACAGGCGGCCCACCATGCCGATGATCGGGATGTCGGGGTTGACCTCCAGACCCAGCTTCTCCTGCAGGGCGCGCTTGCACGCCGCCTTGCCGGACATATCATCAGGAGAATAGGTGGCGGCGATGCGGTCGTCATGGGAGGGATCGTAGTCCACCATGTCGATGCCGTTGAGCACGCCGAAAAGATCGGCCTTGCGGGTACGGAGCAGGCCGTCCAGACGCTCGCCGTAGTAGGCGGTCTGAATTTCCTCGGAGTAGCTGGGGCTGACGGTGGTGATCACGTCGCTGTACACCAGGCCGGCCTTGAGGAAGTTGGCGCAGCCGAAGCACTCCAGCTTGTCGCCGGTCCACAGGCTGTCGCCCAGACCCAGCACGTCCTGCACCTCACGGATGCCGAACACGCCCTGGTACTGCAGGTTGTGGATGGTGAATACAGTCTTCATCCGGGCGAAGAAGGGCAGGTGCGCGTACTGGATCTTCAGCAGCGCGGGCACCATGCCGCTCTGCCAGTCGTGGGCATGGACGATATCAGGCTGCCAGTCCAGCAGGGGCAGAGCGTTGAGAATGCCGCGGCAGAAGAAGCCGAAGCGCTCGTACTCGTCGCCGCCCAGGCCGTAGATGTAGGGACGGCCGAAGTAATACTTGTTGTCCATGAAGTACCAGGTGACGCCGTCCTGCTTGAGCATCTCAATGCCGCAGTACTGCTTGCGCCAGCCCAGCTGCACCTCAAAGTCCAGCACGTGGGTCATCTGGCTGGTGTACTTTTCCGGAATCGCGCCGTACAGGGGCAGAATGACACGCACGTCGTTGCCCTGCTTGGCCAGCACCGGCGCAAGCGCACCAACCACGTCCGCCAGGCCGCCCGTCTTGACAAAAGGCACGCATTCGCTGGCAGTAAACAGAATTTTCATCAATGATTTACCTCCATGAAAAGTTTTCGGTTATCGAAGATACGCCGCGCCGGCAGCCTGAAAATGCCAGCGCGACGTACTATTGTATCAGATAACCACATTTTTGGCAATAACAATGGGATAAGCTGCCGGGCCGATCAGCTTCGCGTTGCGCTTGATTACCGCCTGCTTGTCCAGGATGCAGTTCTCAATGTACGCGCCGGAATGAATCTGACCATCCTGCATCACAATGCAGTTCTTCACATGAGCGCCAGGCGCCACGCGCACGCCGCGGGCCAGGATGGAATTCTCCACCGTGCCCTCGATGATGCAGCCGTCGGCCACCAGGGAGTTCACCACGTTGACGTTCTCGCCGTAGCGGGCGGGCATCTCGTCGCGAACCTTGGTGTACACGGGATAGGCGAACAGCTTGCTGCGGGTCTCGCTGTCCAGCACATCCATGTTGAAGCGGTAGAAGCTCTGCACGGAGTCCATCCGCCAGCAGGGACCGGTGTACTCGTAGCCGTTGATGCGGCCATTGCCCTCCTGCACCATGTGCAGCAGCACGTCGCGGTTCATGTCATGCAGGCCATGGGCCACGCCCTTGTCCACCAGGGAGCGCAGCAGCTCGCGCTTGAGCACCATCACGTCCATGAAGGAATTCTCCAGCGTGGGATGGGTGGGCTCGACCTCCAGATCGGTGACCTTGCCGTCCGCATCCACCGCCATGTAGGTGCCGTACTCGTCGCGCAGCATGGTGGGATCCTTGGTGTACATCAGGGTGATGTCCGCGCCGGAATCCACATGATAGCGAACGAGGGCGTCGATGTCAGCGTTGTAGATGATGTTGGAGTTGGACAGCACCACGTACTCCTGCTTGGAGCGGCTGAGGAAGTCCGTGTTGGAGCGCAGGGCGTCCAGCAGGCCCGTGTACACACCCACGTTCTCGCGGGTCAGGAAGGGGGGCAGCACGCGCAGGCCGTTGTTCTTGCCGTGCAGATCCCACTCCTTGCCGGAGCCCAGGTGATCCATCAGGCTGTGATAGTTCTTCTGCATGATGATGCCGACGTTCTTCAGCCCGCCATTGACCATGGAGGACAGCAGGAAGTCGATCACGCGGTAGCGGCCGGCCACAGGCAGCGCGGCGATGGCACGGAACATGGTCAACTCACGGAGACGGGCATCGCTTTCTCCGGTATAGATGATACCCATTACATCTTTCATTGTATTCAATCCTTTCCCATGCTAAATGCTGCGTTGGATGCGTCAAAAGGTAGTGGCTTCGTCCACCTGGACGCCGGCCGTAACGCTCACGCCGGCAGGCAGGGTCACGTTGGGGCCGACCACGGCGATGTTGCCGGTCTCCTCGCCCACCAGGCTGCCCGCGCCGATCACGGCGTTCTCAGCCACGATGGCACGGCGGACGACCGCGCCGCGCTTGATGACCGCGCCGGGCATCACCACAGCGTCCTGCACATTGGCGCCTTCCTCAACCGTTACGCCCGCAGACAGCACGGAGTGGGACACCTTGCCGTAGATCATGCAGCCCTCGGTGATCAGGCTGTCCTGCACATCCGCGCCCTTGGCGATGAAGTGGGGCGCCAGGCCGGGGTTCTTGGCGTAGATGCGCCACTTCTTGTCATGCAGATCGATGGGCATGGGGGTGGACAGCAGATCCATGTTCGCTTCCCACAGGGACTCGATGGTGCCCACGTCCTTCCAGTAGCCCTCGAAGTTGTAGGCCACCATGACCTGCTTGTCGTTCAGCATGGCGGGGATGATGTTCTTGCCGAAGTCGTTGGAGGAGGTCTTGTCGGCCTCGTCGGCGGTCAGGTAGGCGCGCAGCTTCTCCCAGGTGAAGATGTAGATGCCCATGGAAGCCTTGTTGGACTTGGGATTCTTGGGCTTCTCTTCAAACTCGATGATGTTCTCCTCGGCGTCGGTGTTCATGATGCCGAAGCGGCTGGCTTCCTCCCACGGCACAGGACGGACAGCGATGGTGGCGTCCGCGCCCTTGCGGATATGGTAGCTCAGCATCGCGTTGTAGTCCATCTTATAGATGTGGTCGCCGGAAAGCACCAGCACATAATCCGGATTGTACTGCTCAATGAAGGCCATGTTCTGGTAGATGGCGTTGGCCGTGCCGCGATACCAGTCGCCGGTCTTGCCGGTCTGATAGGGGGGCAGGACGAACACGCCGCCGTTGGAAAGGTCAAGATCCCAAGGCGCGCCGGAGCCGATGTAGGCGTTCAGCTCCAGAGGCATGTACTGGGTCAGCACACCCACCGTGTCGATGCCGCTGTTGGTGCAGTTGGACAGCGGGAAGTCAATGATGCGATACTTGCCGCCATAGGGCACGGCAGGCTTGGCTACCTTCTTGGTCAGAACGCCCAGACGGCTGCCCTGTCCACCGGCCAGCAGCATGGCAACACAGGTCTTCTTTCTCAGCATGGGGAAACACGCTCCTTCAAATGTATCCTTTTGATTGGTACCTTGCACGGCGCGCTTGCGCCCGCCGCATGTATGCAGAAAGGTCGCAGGGACCTTGGTGCCGGAGTTATTCGGCCTTCTCAGCCGTCTCGACCTTTTCCGCCTTCTTGGCCCTGGGCTTGCGGGGCTTCTTTTCCGCGGCAGGCGCCTCCGCAGCTTCCGCCTTCTTGGCCCTGGGCTTGCGGGGTTTTTTCTCCGCAGGCGCGGCATCAGCAGCAGCGGGAGCGGCAACAGGCGCCTTCTTCTCCGCAGCGTCAGCGGGGGCCGCCTTCCTGCGGCGGGACGCAGACTTGGTGGCCTCCTCGGCCTTTTCCGCTGCATCGGCAGGGGCTTCCGCACCGTGGCCGGACTGGACGATCCGCTTCACGCCGGGCTTCTTTTCCGGCTTGGGCGGAATGATCTTGTCGTACTCGTAGTATACGGTGGACAGCGGCGGCACGCAAACCTCGGCGAAGAACTCAAACTCGCCAAACTTGCCCGCCTGCGCCAGGTTGGGCAGGGAATTGTGCTGATCGGACCCGCCGAATTCCTTCCTGTCGGTGTTGAAGAACTCTGTCAGCTTGCCGGCATAGGGCAGGCCGATGCGGTAATTCTGCCGGAACACGGGCGTCCAGTTGGTCACGCACAGGATGGTCTTGCCCTGCCTGTCCGTGCGCATGAAGGACGTGATGCTGTTGTCCGAATCGTTGGCGTTGTTCCACTGGAAGCCGTCCCAGCTGTCGTCAATCTGGTACAGCGCGGGGGTTTCCTTGTAAAGGCGGTTCAGCGTGCGGACACACTTCTGCAACTGCGGATGGTTTTCGTACAGCAGCAGGAACCAGTCCAGCTGATCGTCATACTTCCACTCGATGAAGTGGCCGAACTCCCCGCCCATGAACAGCAGCTTTTTGCCGGGGTGCGCCATGGTGTAGCCGTACAGCGCGCGCAGGCCTGCAAACTTCCGCCAGATGTCGCCGGGCTGCTTGTCCAGCATGGAGTGCTTGCCGTGCACCACCTCGTCGTGGGAGAAGGGCAGGATGTAGTTTTCCGAGAAGGCGTACATCAGCGAGAAGGTCAGCTTGTTGTGGTGATACTTGCGGTACACAGGATCCTTCTCCACATAGGAAAGGATGTCGTTCATCCAACCCATGTTCCACTTGAATCCGAAGCCCAAACCGCCCATGTAGGCGGGCTTGGTCACCATGGGGAAGGCGCTGGATTCCTCGGCGATCATCATCACGCCAGGGAAGTCGCGGTAGACCACCTCGTTCAGCTTGCGCAGGAAGCTGATGGCGTCCAGGTTCTCATGGCCGCCGTACTGGTTGGGCAGCCACTGGCCCTGGTCGCGGCAGAAGTCATAGTACAGCATGGAGGACACCGCGTCCACGCGGATGCCGTCGGCATGGTACCAGTCCAGCCAGAAGCAGGCATTGGACAGCAGGAAGCTGCGCACCTCGCCCCGGGCGAAGTCGAACAGGTGGGTGCCCCACTGGGGCATATCGCCGCGGCGGGGATCGGGATGCTCATAGCAGGCGGTGCCGTCAAAGCGCCGCAGGCAGAAGCTGTCCCGGGGGAAGTGGGCCGGCACCCAGTCCAGAATCACGCCGATGCCCGCCTGATGGCAACGGTCGATGAGGGCCATCAGATCCTTGGGCTTGCCGAAGCGGGCCGTGGCTGCGTAGTAGCCGGATACCTGGTATCCCCAGGACATATCGAGGGGATGCTCCATCACCGGCAGCAGCTCGATGTGGGTGTAGCCCATCTCCAATACATAGGGGATCAGCTGATCGGCAATCTCCCCGTAGGTGAGCATGGTTCCGTCCTCATGCCGCCGCCAGGAACCCAGGTGCAATTCATAGATGTTGACCGGGCTGTGGTAGGGATCCCAGGCTGCACGCTTCTTCAGCCAGGCCTCGTCCTTCCAGGCGTACCCCTCCATGTCATACACGAAGGAGGCGGTGCCGGGACGGTTCTGCATGGCGAAGCCATAGGGGTCAGCCTTTTCCACCATGCTGCCGTCCGCACCATGAACCACGTACTTGTACGCCTTGATCATTTCCGGCGCGTCGGGATAATTGTACCGCTCCGGGTCGGAAGCCACGTCGAAGGTCTCGGCGGGGAGGCGCAGCTCCCACGTGCCGTCGAACTGCTTTTTCATGGGATACGCGGTCTTGTCCCAGCGGCAGAATTCGCCGGTCAGGTAAACCTGCCGGGCATTCGGAGCCCAGACGGCGAAATGCCATACCAGCTTACCGTCCTGCTCCACGGGGTGCGCGCCCAGCATCTCATAAGCGCGCCTGTTGGTTCCCTGATGGAAGCTTTCGCGCACCTCAGCAGTGGGAGCTACATAACGCATAATAGGCCCCTTCTTTCTTTGCAATCATAGACCCTGGAAGATGGATATGGACATAATCTCTTTGTTTTACAGTACCTATTGTAAACACATTTCGGGGGTCGCGTCAAGCATTAAACGGAATTTTGTCACAAATTTTTCGAAAGGTGACCAATTTTACCACTTCCGGCACAATTATCATGCCTGACGCTTCTTTCGCCCGCATGCATACAGGCGGAATGTACGGCATATATCCCACCTGAAGCGAGGTGATTGCCGTGAGAAGGCGCTATCCATCCCTGAAACTGTGCAGGCTGATGCTGCTTCTGGCCTGCCTGTGGACGCTGTGCGGTGCGCCGCTGACCAGGGCCCAGTGGGAGGGCGTTCCCATGCAGCTGCGCAGAACCGTGCTGCAGCTGCCGGGGCGGATGCGGCAGATTCTCCTGCTCTGGCACACACCGGCGGAAAGCGTTATCAGCCAAGCCGAGGCGGAAACGAGACAAGTGGAGCTGACCCTGAATGTCTGGGACGCCAAGGCGCAGGCTGTCCGGCGTCTAAGCCTGGAGGACTATGTGCAGGGCGTTGTCGCTGCGGAGATGCCCGCCGCATATGCCCCGGAGGCCCTCAAGTGCCAGGCGGTCGCCGCGAGAACCCGGGCAGTCTGGAGCTGCAGGAGCCTGGGCGGCAACGGCTGCGCCACCCGGCCTGACTGCGATATCTGTACGGATTCCGCCTGCTGCCAGGGATATTTGTCCGCGGCGGAGCAGCAGGCGAAGTGGGCCGGCGAATACGCGGCCTGCCGCAGCCGGACGGAGAGCGCTGTCCGGGCCACGGCTGGGCAGATTATTACCTATGAAGGGCTGCCCATCCAGGTGCTGTACCACGCCAGCTCCGGCGGCATGACTGAGGACGCGCAGGCGGTTTTCTCCGAGGCGCTGCCCTATCTGACGCATGTGGAAAGCCCCGGTGAGGAGCATGCTTCCTGCTTCTCCGCGGACACGACCTATTCCCTTGAGGATGCCGCCGCCCTGCTGGAGAAGGCCTTTCCCGGCTGCGGCGTGACGGCGGAGGGCCTGCCTGGTCAGCTGCGGCTGCAGAACAGCACGGCCTCCGGGCGGATTGCCACCATCCTTGTGGGCACGCAGACTGTGACGGGACAGGCCTTCCGCCAGGCGCTGAACCTGCGCAGTACGCTGGTCACCTGGGATGCGGAGGACGATACCATCACCTTCCACACCCTGGGCTACGGCCACGGCGTGGGCATGAGCCAGGCGGGCGCCCAGGCCATGGCGGGCTCCGGCAGCAGATACCCGGAGATTCTTGCACACTACTATCCCGGCACGCAGCTTTCCCTGCTGCCAGTGCTGCATGAGGAGGACGCTTCCGGGTCACACTGACCTGACAGGGAGGTGTCTGCATGAGTGTCAGGCAACGCTGGAAGCAGTTCGCGCAGGGGTATCAGCGGTTCGTGGAGAAGCAGGGCTTTCCGATCATCATGACGGTGTGCATCGCGGTGATCGTCTTTTCTGCCGTGTGGTCAGGGCGGATGGAAACGACCATGCCCTCGCCCACCCCGCCGGTGGATCAGGCGCAATCCGCTGCGCAGCTGCAGCAGCAGTCCCTCGCAGATGCGCTCACGCCCTCGCCCACGCCCACCGCAACGCCGGTGGTCTGGCGCGCGCCGCTGGAGAAGATCACCGTGCTGCGCAGCTTCAATGCGTCGCGTTTGCAGCGGTCCGCCGTCACGGGCGTATGGCAGCTGCATGACGCGGTTGATCTGGCCGCGGATACCGGCGCGCTTGTCTGTGCCATGGGGGACGGCGTGGTGCTTGCGTGCGGCGAGGAAGGCGTGAAGGGTGCGTGGGCGGTGATCGGCCATAGCGGCGGCGTGACGGCCGAATACGCGGGCATGTCGCTGCTGTCTGCGCTGCGGGAGGGCGATCCTGTTCAGGCCGGACAGACCATCGGCTTTGCAGGCAGCGGCATGCTGGATGAAACGGATCTGCAATCCCACCTGCACCTGCGTGTCACCCGGGACGGACAGGTTGTCGATCCCCTGCTGCTGTTCATGCCGTAAATTGACCTCAGGGGATTGATTTTTTTCCACCGACGTGTATAATACGTTATGATACGTATTATTCAGGAGGTTATTCGATATGTGCGGCATTGTAGGTTATATCGGCAGTCAGCAGGTGCAGCCCTTTTTGCTGGAGGGGCTGTCCCGCCTGGAATATCGCGGTTATGACAGCGCAGGTGTGGCGGTGATGGATCAGGGCGTGATTCATCTGATGAAGGCCAAGGGTCGCCTGAGCAATCTGCAGGACAAGCTGGAAAGCGCGCCTCTGCCGGGTACCGTCGGCATCGGCCACACCCGCTGGGCCACTCACGGCGAGCCCTCCGACCTGAACGCCCACCCCCATACGGACATGAAGGGTGATATCGCCATTGTGCACAACGGCATTATCGAGAATCATGACCGTCTTCGGGTGTCCCTGCAGGCCCAGGGCTGCGTCTTTGTTTCCCAGACGGATACGGAGGTCATCGCGCACCTGCTGCAGACCCTCTATGACGGCGACATGCTCTCCGCCCTGCGCAAGGCGCAGAACATGCTGGAGGGAAGCTATGCCCTGGGGGTCATCTGCACCCGGGAGCCCGACGTGCTTTACTGCACCCGCAAGGATAGCCCGCTGGTGGTGGGCCTTGGCGAGGACGCGCAGTACATCGCCAGCGACATTCCCGCCCTCATCGCCCACACCCGTGAGGTGGAGCTGATGGAGGACAAGGAAATTGCCGTCCTCCGCCGGGACAGCGTGACGGTGTACGATCCCTACGGCCGGGCCCGGGCGCTGCATCCCATCCACGTGGACTGGGACGTGGAGGCTGCGGAGAAGGGCGGCTACCCCCACTTTATGCTCAAGGAGATTCACGAGGAGCCCGCCGCGCTGAGCAAGACCTTCACCGCCCATGTGGATACGAAGACCATGACCCTGCGGGAGGACGCGTTCCCCTTCTCCCGTGAGGAAGCCGCTTCGCTGAGCTGCCTGACCATTGTGGCCTGCGGCACAGCATACCATGCGGGCGTCATCGGCAAGTATGTGATTGAGCGGCTTGCCCGTCTGCCCGTGGTGGTGGACGTGGCCAGCGAGTTCCGCTACCGGGAGCCGATCCTGGGCCAGGGCGACCTGTTCCTGGCCATCTCCCAGAGCGGCGAGACCGCGGACACCCTGGCCGCCATGCGGGAGGCGGCCCGCCTGGGTGCGAAAACCATGGCGCTGACCAACGTGGTGGGCTCCTCCATCGCCCGTGAGGCCGGGAAGAATGTCATGTACACCTATGCCGGGCCGGAGATCGCCGTGGCCAGCACGAAGGCCTACATCACCCAGGTGGAGATGATGGCCCTGCTGGCCATCGACCTGGCGCAGAAACGGGGTGTGCTCTCCCCTGCCGATGCTTCCGATCTGCTGCGGGAGCTGGCGTCCATCCCGGACAAGGCGGAAGCCCTGCTTGCCTGCGAGGCGGATGTCAAGCGCTTCGCCAGCAGATATTATGACAAAAAGCACGTGTTCTATATCGGGCGTGGCATCGACTACGCCCTGGCGCTGGAGGCCAGCCTGAAGCTGAAGGAAGTCAGCTACATCATGAGCGAGGCCTACGCTGCGGGTGAGCTGAAGCACGGCACCATTGCCCTCATCGAGCAGGGGACGCTGGTCTGCACACTGATGACCCAGCCCCGCCTGGCGGACAAGACCCTCTCCAACATCCGCGAAACCCGCAGCCGCGGCGCGCGCACGCTGGTGGTCTGCACGGAGAGCCTGCGGGACAAGGCTGCCCCCGAGGCCGACGAGCTGTGGGTCATCCCGGACACGGCCCCGGCCTTCGCGCCGCTGCTGGCTATCATTCCCGTGCAGCTGCTGGCCTATTCCATGGCTGTCAGCCGCGGCTGCGACGTGGACAAACCCCGGAATCTGGCCAAGTCCGTCACGGTGGAATAATGCCAGCGCATCCTGGAAAATCCATACAGTCCGACACTGAAAAGCGGCTTTGGCCGCTTTTTTTGCGTCAACCATGCCATCAGGATGGGAGATACGGTTTTTAATTTGTATTGTTTGCCGCATGCTTTGACTTTTTCCCACCGCGGATGTAGAATATGGTTTGGCCCTTGGGAACACAAGAAAAGGATGTGACCCTTTCGTGAAAGACCTGACCGTAGGCCGTCCCAGCCGTGTGCTGGCTGCCTACACCCTGCCCCTGTTCGGCAGTATTATCTTCCAGCAGCTCTACAACATTGCCGACAGCCTGGTGGCCGGACGCTATATTGGTACCGAGGCCCTGGCCGCCGTGGGAAACTCCTATGAAATCACGCTGATCTATATCGCCCTGGCAGTGGGCTGCAACATCGGCGCGTCGGTGATCACCGCCCGCTTCTTCGGTGAGAAGCGCTGGCGCGAGGTGCGCAGCGCCATCACTACTTCGCTGATCTTCTCGGCTGCGCTGGGGCTGGTGCTGACCGTGGCGGGCTTCTTCCTGTGCGACTGGCTGCTCCGCCTCATCAATACGCCCCAAGAGGTCTTTGCGGATTCCGCCGCCTACCTGGACATCTACCTGATGGGCTATGTGTTCCTGATCCTCTACCAGGTAGCCACGGGCATCTTTTCCGCCATGGGCGATTCCCGCACACCCTTCTGGTTCCTGGCGGTGTCCTCGGTCAGCAACATCTTCGTGGATATTCTCTTTGTCCGGCAGTTCGGCATGGGCGTGGAGGGCGTTGCCTGGGCCACGTTCCTGTGCCAGTCCATCAGCGGCATGGCGGCGGTGGCGGCAGTGCTCCTGAAGCTGCGGCGGATGGAGGGACGGGGTGCGACGCTGTTCTCCTTCCCCATCCTGAAGAAGATCCTGACCATCGCCGCGCCCAGCGCCGTACAGCAGAGCTTCATCTCTGTGGGCAATATCCTGATCCAGAGCGTCATCAACGGCTTCGGTACGGCGGCCATCGGAGGCTACGCAGCGGCGGTGAAGCTGAACAACATGACCATCACCTCCATCACCGCCCTGGGCAACGGTATCAGCAACTACACCTCCCAGAACCTGGGCGCGAAGAAGCATGAGCGCATCCGGCAGGGCTTCCGAAGCGGCGCGGTGCTGGGCGGCGGCGTAGCGCTACTGTTCGCCGCAGCGTATTTGATTTTCGGCCCGCAGCTGGTGGGCGTGTTCATCACTGACGGCAACCTGGAGGCCCATCAGGTGGGCGTACGTTTCCTGCAAATCGTGTCGCCCTTCTATGTGGTGATCGCCATGAAGCTCATCAGCGACGGTGTGCTGCGCGGCGCCTCCCGGATGAAGGACTTCATGGCTTCCACCATGACGGATCTGGTGCTGCGGGTGGTGCTGGCCTTTGTGTTCTCCGCCATGCTGGGCGTGACAGGCGTGTGGCTCAGCTGGCCTGTGGGCTGGGTGCTGGGCACGGCGCTGTCCTGCTGGTTCTATGCACGGTGGATACGCCGGCTGCTCCGCGACGAGTGAGCATGCAGCAAAAAAGACCTGTCCTGCAGGACAGGTCTTTTTCATTTGCGGATGATTACTGCATTGCAGCCTCGAAGGCCTCGAAGAATTCCGGGCAGCTCCAGGTACCGCAGGCGGACAGGTTGTCGTCCCGGACGGCCAGCTGAACCGTCAGGCCGTTGTCCAGACCAATCAGCAGGGACTGCCTGCCGCTGACCGTTCCGCTGGATTCATAGGTGGCGCAGTCCAGCAGCGTGGACATGAGCCCCTCGCAGGTCGCCGCATCCGTGATGACGCCCACGTCGCTCAGCTCCATGCTGGCGATATGCCCGCTGATCTGCAGCGTATCGTCCAGGGCCTCACTGCCTCGCAGGGCGTTGCCGTTGAAGCTGACCCGCTGGAACAGCCGCATGCTGCCGTTCACCTCCGCCGCCACCAGGGTGCCGCCCATGCCACTGATTTCGTACACCTCTGTGCCGAAGGCAGCTGCGTTGGACAGCAGCACATCACCGCCGGACAGGGAGGGCTCCGTGGTGAACTCCGCCACCGTGCCCAAACTGGTGCCCAGCAGGCTGTCGCTGACAGAGCCGGGGGTGGTCAGCATCCGGTAGTACCGGCCCTGCGCACCGATGAGCGGGAAGGTGCCGCTGCCCTCCTCCCAAATGCTGCGGTAGGCGGGTGCAGCGCCATTCTGCCCGATGGACACGCTGTCCTCGGACATGTTCAGCAGGGCGCGCTCACTGCCTGCGACGCCGTTGCCCGCCGCCTGGGATGTGATGAGGCTGTTCTGCCGCGGCTGGCGAAGCATCGGCACAGTGACGGCGACGCACACCACCAGCGCCATGGCACAGGCCAGCGCAGGAGCCCAGACCTTCCGCTTCCTGGGCTGAGGCGGCTGTGCGGCGGCGCGCTCAATGCGCAGCATCAGGTGGCGGTCGGCCTCCAGACCGGACAGGCTCCTGTCCGCCGTTTGGGACAGCTGCTCCAGCTGATGAAGCACCTCCTGACTTTTCATTCCGCCTCGCCTCCCTTCAGAATCTGTTCGAGCTTTTTCCGGCCTCTGCTCAGCCGGGATGAAATGGTTCCCTCGGGCAATTCCATCATCTCTGCAATCTCCGTGATGCCATAGCCTTGATAATAGTGCAGCAGGATAACCTCCTTGAAGGAGGCCGGCAGCTGATTGATGGCGCTCATCAGCTCCTGCTGATCCGTCAGCTTGCCGATCTCGTCCGGCGCAGGCACAAGCTCGAATTTCGGGCTGCCCAGGACAACCCGCTTCACCCATGCGCCCCGCCACAGATCCCGGCAGCGGTTCAGCGCGACCTTCAAAAGCCACGCTTTCTCCCGGCCCTCCTGCAGCACAGGGGCATTGGTGATCAGACGGACGAACACGTCCTGGCACACGTCCTCCGCCTTCTGCCTGTCGCCCAGATAGAAGTAGCTTACGCGCAGCACATCGGTAGCATACTTTTCGTACAGCTCCTCGAAGTACGCGGTATCATCCCGGACCTGCGCCGCCTGCACGAGCTCTTCCTCCCCGCCGTTTCTTTCGGACCGTTCAACCATATAAACGCATAACCCTCCCGGCTTTATTCCAACGTAATTGTAACATTTTCAAGAAATTTGAAAACAAAAGTATGACATTCCCGGCGGAGCCGGTGAACAAAGCCATTATACCATAACAGCGTGAAGCGCGTAAAGGGTCAGAAAAAGGCAGCCTGTGCGCATTGCTGACGCTGGCTGCCGTATGATCCTGTTTGCCGGCCGGGCGTCAGATGGCCGCGCGTACCGCCATCACCCGGCGGGCCACGTCGGCAAATTCATCCGGCGTCAGGGACTGCGCACCGTCGCACAGGGCGTGCTTGGGATCGTTATGCACCTCGATCATCAGGCCATCCGCGCCGCAGGCGGCGGCTGCCAGCGCCATAGGCTTCACCAGACGGCTCACGCCCGTGGCATGGCTGGGATCCACAACCACTGGCAGATGCGTCTTTTCGTGCAGCACGGGGATGGCGGACAGGTCGAGGGTGTTGCGGGTGGCTGTCTCATAGGTGCGGATACCCCGCTCGCACAGGATGACCTGCTCGTTGCCGCCGGCCATGATGTATTCCGCGCTCATCAGCAGCTCCTGGATGGTGTTGGCCAGGCCGCGCTTGAGCAGGATCGGCTTGCGCAGCTTCCCCAGCTCCTTGAGCAGCTCGAAGTTCTGCATGTTCCGCGCACCCACCTGGATCACGTCCACGTCCTCGAACAGGGGCAGATGCGCCGCGTCCATGATTTCCGTGACGATGGGCAGACCTGTTTCCGCTTTGGCCAGCTTCAGCAGCCGCAGGCCCTCGCCGTGCAGGCCCTGAAAGGCGTAAGGCGAGGTGCGGGGCTTGAAGGCACCGCCGCGCAGCAGCGTTGCGCCCGCCGCCTTGACCGCCCGGGCCACGGTGATGATCTGCTCCTCCGTCTCCACAGAGCAGGGACCGGCGATGATCTGGAACATGCCTCCGCCGATCTTTACCCCTGCGCCGCAGTCCACTACGGTGTCCGCAGGATGGAACTTGCGGTTGGCGTTCTTGTAGGGCTCCTGGATCCGCCGCACGTCTTCCACCGCGTCCAGGGTGGCGATCAGGTCGGGATCCACCCGGGTGGTGTCGCCGATCAGGCCCATGATGGTGGAGTTTTCGCCCTGGGAGAAGTGGATCCGCAGGCCCATGCTGCCAAGGAATTCCTTGAGCTTGTCCACCTGATCCTGGGGAGCGTTCTGCTTGAGAATGACGATCATGCTACCATACCTCCGTACTGCATTTTTCTTGGGAACCGTTCTGCCGTGCTTCAAAGAAAACGCCCTGCGGCGTCATGCCACAGGGCGGATGGATGTCCATGCCAAAATCACGCCCTGTCACTGGAACAGCACGTAATAATAATAACCGAAATAACGGCGCAGCATGAGGCATCCTCCCTTTCTTTGCGACTATCATACCCTACTTTTGCCCTTTTGGCAAGAGAAAAACCGAAAAAAGTCAATGATTCCGTCCGGTTTCCTCCAGGTACTTCTCCAGCTTGCGCTTCACGCGCTGGAGCGCGTTATCGATGGATTTGACGTGACGGCCCAGGTTGTCGGCGATCTCCTGATAGCTTTTCCCGTCCAGGTAGGCCCGCAGCACCTCCTGCTCCAGACCGGAGAGCACCTCGTCAATCTTGTGGTTGATGCTGGACAGATCCTCCTGCCCGATGATCAATTCCTCCGGGTTAGTGGCCCGCCCCTCGATGATCACGTCCAGGAGCGTCCGGTCGCTTTCCTCGTCATAGAGGGGCTTGTTGAGGGAAACGTAGCTGTTCAGGGGGATGTGCTTCTGGCGGGTGGCAGTCTTGATGGCGGTGATGATCTGCCGGGTGATGCACAATTCCGCAAAGGCGCGGAAGGAGGACAGCTTGTCCGGACGGAAGTCGCGGATGGCCTTGTACAGGCCGATCATGCCCTCCTGCACAATGTCCTCGTGATCCGCGCCGATGAGGAAGTAGCTGCGGGCCTTGGAGCGGACGAAGTTCTTGTACTTGTTCAGCAGGTATTCCTCCGCCACATTGTCACCATTCCGGCACAGGGCCACAATATCCTCGTCGCTCATGGACGAATAGTCGGAGGGAAAGGAAGCCTCGTCCTCCGTCTCCAGGCCGTCAGGCTGCCCCTCCTGCTGCATGGCAAGGGCCTCCAGCTCTTCGTCGGTCAGGTCCATGTCACGTTCATCCATTGCATTCACATCCATTCATCGCATTGCTTATTTTCCGCGGCGCATAGCCTCCAGGGCGTTCAGGGTATCCTGGGGCAGGCGCGAAGCCAGGGAGGCCTTGGGTGCGGTGCTGACCGTGCGGTGCTGCTCCATACCCCGCTGACGCAGATGCCTTAGCTCCCGCAATAGCTCCCGGGAGGTCAGGCGGATCGCCCCTGTGGACAGCACCTGGCTCTGCTCCAGGCCGTCGGAGGTGGCCACGCGGACGGCACGGTACTTGGGCGTCTGGGCCACCAGGCGCTCAATGTAGCTGTCGGCGGTTTCGCCATGGCGGGTGTACACCAGCGTCAGATTGCCGAACTGCTCCTCGGTGCGGATTTTCCTGTCGGACTGGTACCCGTCGAAGACCAGCACCACGTCCTCCCCGGAATAGCCGCTGTAATCCTCCAGCAGGCGCAGCAGACGGTCGCGGCACTCGTCGATGGACCAGCGCTCCTTCTCCGCCTCCCGCCACGCGCCGATGACGTTATACCCATCGACGATCAGCAGCGGTCTCATGCCCGCCGGGTGGACAGCACGCGGTACATCATGATGCCTGCCGCCACCGAGGCGTTCAGGCTGTCAATATGCCCTGCCATGGGCAGGGAAACACGCTGGTCGCAGGATTCGAGGGTCAGACGGCTGATGCCCTCGCCCTCAGCGCCGATCACCAGCGCCACGCCGCCCTTGAAATTCACCTGCTCGTAGTCCTGGCCGTCCATGGTCACGGCGTAGGTCCATACGCCCTGCTTCTTCAGTTCGTCAATGGTGCGGTTCAGGTTGACCACACGGGCCACCTTCATGTGCTCCACCGCACCGGCGGAGGCCTTCACCGCCGCGGGGGTCAGCCCCACGCTGCGCCGCTCGGGCACAATCACCCCATGGGCGCCCGCGCACTCCGCGCTGCGGATGATCGCGCCCAGGTTGTGGGGATCGGTCACGCCGTCCAGCAGAATCAGGAATGGTTCCTCGCCCCGCTCGCGGGCGATCTCCAGCATGGCGTCCACCGTGCTGTACTGGTAGGCGGAGGCGAAAGCCAGCATGCCCTGATGATGGGGCGCGATCTCGTCCAGGCGGGACTTGTCCACCTCCTGCACGGGCACCCGGGCCTCCCTGGCCATCTGCACGATCTCCCGGGCGGAGCCGGACAGCTCGCCACGCTGCACCAGCAGCTTCTCCAGGTCGCGGCCGCTCTTCAGCGCCTCGCGGATGGGGTTGCGGCCGGCCAGCACGTTTTCCATGCGGTCGATCTGCTCCTCCATAGGAACGGGGACAGCCACGGGCGCGCGATGCTCGAAGTCCCGGTAGCTGACCTCCCTGCGGGGCGCGGCCTCCACAGGACGGCGCTCCTCCCGGGGATGGCGGTCGGCGGGCCGGGCATTGTCCCGGCGATCGCCGTAGGGCTTGCGGTCACCCTCCCGGCGATGCTCGCCATAGGGGCGGTGGTCGCCTTCCCTGCGGCGATCCCCATAGGGACGGCGGTCGCCCTCAGGCCTGCGGCTGCCCCCGCGCACGGTGCGGCTTTCGCCCTCGCCCTCCTCAGCATTGGGGCCGAAGCGGCGGTTGGCCGGGCGGTAGTGGGTGCCCTCGTCATCCCAGGAGCCCTGGTTGGCGTAGTTCTTTTTCCGGGGGTGACGATCGGGTACATCCTTGTAAAATGCCATGATGCTGATTCTCCTTCATTCAATCAATGGTCGTGGACAGCGGCGATTTGCCGCCGGAAACGGTTATTCCTTCGCAGTCAGCGCGTCCAGCATGTCCCTGCGGGCCTTGCGGATTTCCGCCGCCCTGCCGCAGGATTTCGCGCCCTCCGGGCATGCGCCCCGAAGGCAGC
Source organism: Eubacteriales bacterium (assembly GCA_034104265.1). Classification (GTDB taxonomy): domain Bacteria; phylum Bacillota; class Clostridia; order Christensenellales; family Aristaeellaceae; genus UBA11524. Next base: position 41,619 of record JAXEEE010000058.1, read on the forward strand.
CCGGCCCCGCATCAGCGAACAGCGCAGGCGCGACCTCCATGCACAGGCGGTGCATATGAGTAGCCAGGGCGCGGATCTCCCACTGGGCACGGCTGCACATCCGCAGGCTGAAGAAGTGCCGCAGCTCCCGCACATTCATGGTCATCATCAGCCGGGTTTCGCAGGCGCCGGGAAGCACGAAGCGCGCGTCCTCGTTGCTGCTCTCCCCTGCCGCACCCAGCCGCTCCTGCCACTGGCAGTACCACTGGTGCATCTGATTCATCTGGCGGGCGTACTCATCGGCAGCGTCCTGGCCCAAAGCGGCGATCTTCGGCGGAACAATGTAGCCGAAGCCCTGCTCGTAGCTGACGTACCGCTGGCTCTGCACGGAGAAGCTGGCCAGGCGGTGGCGGGTCAGCTGGGCCAGCAGCACCCGGCTCACGCCCTCCACGCCGAAGGTGAAGGACGCATGCTCCAGCACGGAATCATGCCCCATGCCCATGATCTTCTGCACAAAGTCCGACTGATCCCTGGCGCTGACGCGCTCCTTCAGGTCGTCGATGGTGGCCCGGGAGTAGCACAGCCGCGCACCCAGGGCGACGATTTCCTCCGGGGACAGGGTGTGGCGGATCAGCGCCACATGGAGCTTCACTTCGGGCATGGTTCATCCTCCGTCTGGCTGGCGGCGAACAGTTGCTTGATTCTGTCCTCCTGGCCGGTTAAGTACAGGTAGCCCATCAGGGCCTCCAGGGCGGTGGCGGCCTGATAATCCGCCAGCTCCTGATGTCTGGGGGCGGCATGGTGCGGATGGGCGTTGCGGCCCCGGCGGACAATTTCCGCCTCCGCCTCGCTCAGCAGGCTGGTCATGCGCTGGAGCGCCTCCGCCTGAGCCCTGGCGTTCACGCTGGCCACGGCTTCCCGATGCATGTGGCGCACGTTGTAGCCCTGGTCGATCAGCCTGCTCCCCACCATCAGCTCCCACACAGAATCGCCCAAGTAAGCCAGCTTCAGCGGATTGAGAAGCCGGGCCTCGGCTTCCGTCATGGGCGGCGTTTGACGCAGGCTCACATGCTTCCCCTCCCTTATGTGCATACGAATTGAATTATATCATATCGCCGCCCGTTTGGATACCCCTATCTTCCCCCAAAAGCGGAAAAAATCCGCCGGCGCAGGAAAAAGCGAGTATCCTTCGATACTCGCTCAAGTACACCATTAGGGACTCGAACCCTAGACACCCTGATTAAGAGTCAGGTGCTCTACCAACTGAGCTAATGGTGCTTATGAACCCTGCACCCTTGCAGATGCAGGGATTGTGGTACACCATTAGGGACTCGAACCCTAGACACCCTGATTAAGAGTCAGGTGCTCTACCAACTGAGCTAATGGTGCATGTTTTCCGCATCTCGCGGTCAACGGTGATTATTATACACCGATTCAGAAAAATGTCAAGGGGTTTCACAAAATAATTTTGCAAAAAAAATCCTCCGGCTTCATACCGAAGCCGGAGGATTGTCCGTCAGAGCCGATCAGCCCTGAACAGGTGCGCCGACGGGGCAGGTGGCAGCGCAGGCGCCGCACTCGATGCAGACGTCGGGATTGATTTCATACTTGCCATCACCTTCGGCAATGGCCTCCACGGGGCACTCCGCAGCGCAGGCGCCGCAGCTGATGCAATCCTCGGTAATCTTGTATGCCATAGCGGTTTCACCTCCTTGAAACACACTTGCTTGCGTGTTCATGCATGTATGATACCACGCCATGCGTGGAAAAGCAAGTCCCTCCCGCCGGAAATCCCTTCATGGACGGGGATCAGATGGTATCGTCCTCCGCATCGTCCAGGGGCATGATGGCGGCAAATTCCTCGCTGTCGTCGTGATCGGCAGATGCAGCGGGCTTCTTTTCAACGGCGGGCTCGGCGATCTGCTCGTCAGCTTCATCGCCCTGGGCGGCGCGCAGGGCGCGCTCCACAGCCATCTTCCAGGGGCTGGCGCTGTCCGCGGCAGGCTGTGCCGGACGGTTCTGCTGCCGCCTGGCTGCGTTCTCACCCTTGCCGGAACGGCGTTCGGGCTTGGCCTCACCTTCCTCACGGGGTTTCCTGTCGGGGTTCTCCCGCTGCACGGGCTTGCCCAGCTTGTCGCTGTCCCCGCGGGCGGGCTTTTCGCGGCGCTCACGAGGCTCCTTGGGCTGACGGGGCTGATCCCCACGCTGACGCTGGGGCCGGGGCTGACGGGGCTGCTGCTGGGGCTGATGAACCGGCACTTCCGCGTCCTGATGATCGACAGGCTGCACAGCAGGCGCTTCCTCGGGGGCGGGCTGTTCGGCAGGTGCAGTCTCCTCACGGACAGGAGCGGGCTGGCCGGGACGCTGCACGTCCGCCACGGGATAATCCTTCAGTTCGCTGGAGTCCCCCTTCTGAATCCTGACGCGCACGGTTTCCTTGATGATGTTCAGATCCCACACCACACCGGGGCCGTCGGGGGTGATGACCTCCTTGCCCACCTTGGGCATGCGCTTGCGGGTCTGCTCGTAGTTCTCCTGCTCGTACTTCAGGCAGCACATGAGCCTGCCGCACACGCCGCTGATCTTCGTGGGATTCAGGGACAGGTTCTGTTCCTTGGCCATCTTGATGGACACGGGCTGGAAGTCCCCCAGGAACGCGCCGCAGCAGATAGGCCTGCCGCAGGGCCCCAGGCCGCCCAGCATCTTCGCCTCGTCGCGGACGCCGATCTGCCTCAGCTCGATGCGGGTCTTGAATACCGCCGCCAGATCCTTCACCAGGCTGCGGAAGTCCACGCGGCCGTTGGCGGTGAAATAGAAAAGAATCTTGCTGTTGTCGAAGGTATACTCCACGCTGACCAGCTTCATGTCCAGCTTGTGCTCGGCAATCTTCTTCTGGCAGATGGCGTAGGCTTCCTTCTCCCCGGCCTTGTTGGCCTGTGCGTGCTGGATATCCTCCGCCGTCGCCACGCGGACGACCTTCTTCAGCGGCTGCTGCAGCACCTCGTCGTTGATTTCACGTACGGAGGTGACCACTTCGCCGAATTCGATCCCCCGGGCCGTTTCCACCACGACAAAGTCGCCGGGCGTGGGCCAGTAGGGGCCGGGATCAAAAAAATAGAGCTTGCCGGCGTTCTGAAAGCGAACGCCAATCACGTTGACCATTTGCTTTTTTCCTCCATCAGGCGAAGCAGCAGCCTTTCGACCACCGCCTGCCAGGTTACCTGATTTGCCCGCAGCCGCCGCGCCTGGGATACGGCATCCAGCAGTGCGGAGAAGGCTGCCACATCGCCCTCGCGGGCCAAGCGCTGCCAGGCTTCGGGATAGGGCGATACCAGCGACGGATCCCGCTGCCCAAGCCGCACCAGCACAAGCAGGCGCAGCATGTCCTCCACATCGTCCAGCAGCTCGGCCGCGGCCTCCTTGCGATCCTTCCAGGCGTTGGACACCCGGAGAATATCGCTGCGGCCTTCCAGGGCGAAGAAGTCCCGCATAACCTCCTGCCGTCGCTGCCAGTAACCCTCGTCGGCCGCCACTGCAATGGCCTGGCCGATGGAACCGCCGGATACGTGCAGCGCTTCCCGGGCGCGGGCGTCGTCCACGCCGTGCTCCCTGAGCACCCGCAGGATCACGTCATCCGGCCAGGGATGCAGCTTCAGCGCGCGGCACCGGCTGACAATGGTGGTCAGCAGCAGCTCCGGCGCATCGCTGAGCAGCAGGAACACCGTGCCGTCCAGGGGCTCCTCCAGGGTCTTGAGCAGGGCGTTCTGGGCTTGCGGGGTCATCTTGTCGGCGCGCTGGATGATCACCACCCGCTGTCCGCCCACAAAGGTGTGCTGCCCAACCAGCTCGTTGACCATGCGGATTTCGCCCACGGGAATGCTTTTCAACCCCTTGTCCACCTCAGGATTGATGGGCACGCCCGGCTGCACCACAATGATGTCCGGGTGATTGCCCGCCATAGCCTGCGTGCAGGCAGGGCACACACCGCAGGGCTTGTCCTCCCCCGTACACACCAGGAACTGGGCGATCCTGGCGGCCAGGGTACGCTTGCCCATGCCGGAAGCCCCGCTGATCAGGTACGCATGGACAAAGCTGCCCGACCGCAGGGTGCGTATCAGTCCATCATAAACAGCGCCCTGCCGCGCGAAATCCGTCAGGGCGGGCGCTGCGCATGTCTCCTGCGCCAATGGGACGATCTCCTTACAGCTTGATAAACTGATCCACCGTCAGCACGAACACCGTCGCGCCGCCCACGGTGACCTCAATGGGATAGGGCGAATACACGCCGGACACACCGGCCATGGAGGCAGGCTGGGTCGCAATCTGCTTGCGGGACTTGCACACCCGCTCGATTACCGCCATGGCTGCGTCAAACTTGTCGTCGTCCACGCCGACCAGCAGCGTGGTGTTGCCCGCGCGCAGGAATCCGCCGGTAGTGGCCAGCTTCGTCACACCAAAGCCATCGTTCATCAGTTGGGATACCAGCCGGGAGGCGTCCTCATCCTGGACGATCGCGATAATCAACTTCATGCAAAGAACCTCCTTCATAACCGGCAGCGCCGTGAAAGCATCTGCCTCTCCATAAAACAGTATACAGCATAACGGTGGAAAATGCAAGGTTGGCGCACAAAGCAGATTTTACAAGACAAAAAAGCAAACTAAGCCCGCAGCCTTGCCCCGGTTCAGGGAGGCTGCGGGCTTGGGTTATTGCATACTTTGTTTCAGGAAGGTCAATATCCTCTGCCGCCAGGGCTCTGTATACACCTGAGGCGAACCGTGACCGGCGCCCTCGATCAGAATCAACTCTGCCTTGCTTCCGCAGGCCAGAAGCCTGTCCCGCAGCCTGATGCTGTGCTCAGGCGGCACACGCTGGTCATCCGTACCGTGCAGGATCAGGAAATCCGCTGTTTTCCCATGGATGCCCGACAGGATGTCCGCGGACATCCTTTGCCCTTCCGGAAGATCCGAAAGGAAATCCCGTATGGAAGTGTGACCATGCGTTTTCTCAAAGGCAAGCATCTTCTCCAGGTCGCTGACGCCATAAAGGTTGACAGCGGCCTGCACGGGCGACATACCATCAGGCCTCCTCATGCCGATGCCCAGGGCGCTGGCAATATACCCGCCTGCAGACTCCCCCATCACCGCCATGCGGGCCGGATCCATGCCGAAGGCTAATGCGTTGTCGCGCAGATATCGGATGGCGGCCCATGCGTCATCAACCGGCGCGGGCCAGCGCCCGTTCACGCCCACCCGGTATTCCACGGACGCCAAAGTGAAGCCCCGCTGCGCGTACCAGACCAGATCCGGCAGCCACAGATGATGATCCATCTGTTGAAATGCACCGCCGCAGAACCAGACAAGCGCAGGCTGCATTGGCTGCGCATCCCTGTGACGGATTACGTCCAGATGAAGCGGCCGGCGCGTGCTGCCATACCAGTAGGGCGTCTCTGTGTAGGTCAGGTCGCACATAAGCGCCAGCTGCCGATCCAATGCTTCTGACATCCTTATTCCTCCTTTGTTATCCCTTGAGTCCGCTGGTGGCAATGCCCTCCACCAGGTATTTCTACAGGAAGATGAAGATCAGTATGACGGGAAGAATGGACAATACGGACATGGCGAACATTGCGCCATAGTCTGATGATGTGGTCGGGTCACAGAAGAGCTTCAGTGCCAGACTCACAGGATACATCTCCGTCTTGTCCACATACAGCAGGGCGGAAAGAAAATCATCCCAGAGCCAGATGAAGGGAAAAATGCCCGAGGTGATCAGCGCGGGAACCATCAGGGGAAGAATCACCCGGGTGAAAATGCCGTAGTAGGAACAGCCGTCGATTTTGGCGGCCTCGTCCAATTCCCTGGGGATGCCGCAGATAAAATTCTGCATCAGATAAACGAAGAAACCCTGTGTCGCGAAGAAGAACGGGACGATCAGGGGCATATAGGTACCCACCCACCCCAGCTTCTGATACCACAGATACTGGGGGATCATCAGCACCTGCGCCGGAAGCATCATGGTTGCCAGCATGGCTGCGAACAGCGGCTTCCTGCACAGGAAGCGAAGGCGGGCAAAGCCATAGGCCACGACGGACGAGGAAATCAGCGCACCCACGGTTGCAGCAACCGATATCCACGCAGAATTCAGGAAGAAGCGGCCGAAATGCACTTTGCCAAAGCCCTTCCAGCCGGTGACGTAATTGTCCAGGGTCCATTCACGGGGCCATAATTCACCGGCGGTGGTAAAAATGGTGTTGGTCGGCTTGAAGGAGGAAAAAATCATCCAGAGCAGTGGGTAGATCATGACAATGCCCAGCGCACACACCGCAGCGTGAAAGATCAGCTGCGAGGCAGTCTTCTTCAGCCGCGCGCATCTGAGTGTTCGGGCATGTTCTGCCGGCAGCTTGCGCGCTATCATGTCCCTCATACGCCAGAAGTCAGTAAGCGGCCGGTGAGACCATAGCAGCTGTCGGTATCTCATTTCATCCAGCTCTGCAATGCGGACTCCGTCCTTGTCGGGATGAGCCTTCTTCGCCACGATGTCCATGGCGACCTTGGCGAGATACAGGTTTGTGCCGATGCCCGCCGTTGCCGTAATGCCTGTATTGTACAGCACATCGCGGATCATGATCATCGTCAGATCATGGGCCGTCATTCCATAGGTGTGCAGGTAATCGGTCACGTCAATAAAGACCTTGTCGATGGAATAGACAAGAATGTCATCCGGGGCTACATATGGGCAGTTACGTGTCAAATCAGAGATGCAACCGTCAGACAATGCTATATGAACAAGATTAACTTCAGGCCCAGCAACGTCAGCTTCGATTTTCGTCTCATCCTGCCGAAGATCTCCGACAACCTTTTTTCTGCAGTGATCGGCGCCCCGGGACAGAATAATCTCGGCAACCAGGGTTTCCCACTGTTCGATGGGATGCATCGTTTCAGGCTTTATGCCTGATCCTTCCCAAGCCACTATATGATGCAATGGCTCATGATGAAAAAGCAATGTGAATGATGTTAAGTATACCGATTATTCCGTCATCCGTCCATCAATACCCCTCCTATATATGAGAAAACATCTGCATAGCGAAGAGGGGCTTCATGGAACCCCAGAAGTCGATGTTCGCGCAGGTTATGGGTACATATATTATGCCGCTTTCTGCGGTCCCACGCAACCTCCAGCTGGAGGTAATCGTGAAATTCTCTTCCCTCGGCCTTACTGCCCGGCTCCTGACGCCATGCCGCCGTTTCTTTTGTGCAATTTGTACATATACTTCAGGAGGGTGCACCCTCGTCTCCGAAAATGCACCCTGGATAGAAGCCGAAAATACGAAAAATGCACCCTGAAATCGGCTTAGGGTGCATTTAGGGTGCATCTGGGGTGCAGGGAGGGTGCATTTGTATCATGGTCGGTGGGCACATTTCAGCCAAGACAACCAGGCCGCTGTCGGCTTCATCCGCCATGGCGCACAGCTTTCGCCGCGTATCGGGAGACTCGCTGCTGAAATGCTTGTCGTTGGTCGAACAGGAGAAACCGCCGCATTGCACGCTGATATAGCGGATCTGCAATTCCTGGTACTGCTCCACATAATGCTGCAGTTCACCGGAAATGCTGCTGCGGATATTCAGGTTCGCAGCGCCGTTGGCGTCGTTGAGCATGGACAGCTGGGACTGGATGACGCTGTCTGAGTAGAGCATGTTGGACAGCGTTTCCGCTTCCTTCAGCTTACGTCCAAGGGAATCCGCACTGTAGGAAAGAAAGTTGCCCAATTCCTTTTTGAGTAGCCGCTCATTGGGCAGAAACATGGTATGGTATACCAGCACGCAGCTGAATACAGCCATCAGAAGGAAAATCGCTACATTGATCAGCAGGATTTTCCACCTGATCGGCTTGTTGTTCAGTGGCCTGCGCAGCATGTTCCAGCCGGCGGCGAAGGGACAGCCGGTTTGACGGCAACGCTTATCTTTCATGGGGATCTTCTCCTTCACATGGTTCGTGCGGCTTTTGTGTTTTGCGATCAGGGATTCATGCCCGCTGCATGCGCCGGAGCGGGTACGGCATATTCCTTTGGGGCGGCATAACCATATTCATCAGCATTTTCCAGTGTACCAGCCTGTTTGCGCCTGTGCAAACCATTGGTATAAATTGCATATTATCCATTCATCCGGGACACGCCATGGATATTTTTCTTTACTTTTCCCAGCGGATACCGTATGATAGGCTGGTAAAGGAGTGAGCAGCTTGACACAAGACAGTATCACGCTGTTCGCCACGGCGGCCTTCGGCATGGAAGGCATCGTCGCGGCGGAACTGAAGCGGTTGAATATGAAAAATGTGACGGCGGAGATGGGCGGCGCGCGCTTCACGGGCACCATGGCGGATGCCTTTTTGTGCAACCTTCGTCTGCGCTGCGCCGACCGTGTGCTGATGATTCTGGCAGAGAAGTCCTGTCGTACCTTTGAGGAGTTGTTCCAGCTGGTGAAATCCGTCCCCTGGGAAGAGCTGCTGCCCGGGGACGCGCGGATCAACATTTCCGGCAAGTGCGCCCGGAGCCAGCTGATGAGCGTACGGGACTGCCAGGCCATTGCCAAGAAGGCCGTGATCGAGCGGCTGCGCCAGCGCACCCGGCGGGATGTGTTCCCTGAAACGGGCGTGGCCTTCCCCATTGGCGTGGCGCTGCACGGGGACGTGGCCCGCATTACCCTCGATTTGTCCGGCGAGGCCCTCAACCGCCGGGGCTACCGCACCTGGAACGGCGAGGCGCCTCTGCGGGAAACCCTGGCCGCCGCCCTGGTGGAGCTGTCCCCCTGGAGACCCGGTATGCGCCTGCACGACCCCTGCTGCGGCACCGGCACGCTGCTGATCGAGGCTGCCTTCCGGCAGGGGCATCGGGCGCCCGGTCTGACCCGCCGCTTCGCCATGGAGGATTTCCCCTTCTTCTCCCGGGAGGAGGGCGAGGCCATCCGCCGTCAGGCCCGCTTTGACTATGAGCCGGAGCGCATCAGCGGCATAACCGGCAGCGATATCGACCCCGCCGCCCTCGACCTGGCGGGGCGTCACATCCGGCAGGCGGGCCTGGAGGGAAAAATCACGGTCACGCAGCAACCGCTGGAAACCCTCCAATTGCCCGACGAGCAGGGCGTATTCCTGTGCAATCCGCCCTACGGCGAGCGGCTCAGCGACCGAAAAAGCTGCGAGAAGCTCTACCGGGAAATGCACCGGCTGAAGGATCGCCACCCCGGCTGGAGCCTGTGCGCCATTTCTTCCGATCCTGCCTTTGAGCGGGCCTACGGCAAGCGCGCGGACAAGAAGCGCCGCCTATACAACGGGCGGCTGGAGTGCGAATTCCTGATTTTCCGGTAAGATGCCATTTTGATGAAAGAGGGAGCGATTTCTATGGCTGAGAAGCTGCCCCAGGCTGCACTGGACGTGATGAAGGAGCGGTTCGGCAAGGATTCCCTGATTGCCCTGGCCACCCTGGACGGCACGCGGCCCAGCGTGCGCACGGTGGACGCGCTCTATGTGGACGGCGCGTTCTACGTCATAACCCACGCGCTGTCCAGCAAGATGAAACAGATTGCGGCCAATCCCGCTGTGGCCGTCAGCGGCGAGTGGTTCACGGGGCACGGCGTGGGCGAGAACATCGGGCATGTGCGCGCGGAAAAAAATCAGGCCATCGCTGGGAAGCTGCGCGCCGCCTTCGCCGCCTGGTATGATAATGGCCACACCAACGAGGCTGACCCCAACACCTGCATCCTCCGCATCCGCCTGACCGACGGCGTGCTGTTCTCCCACGGCACGCGGTATGATCTCGATTTTACAGCAGGCTGATCCATAGACAGGCAAAGGAAAAGCATCCGCGGGATTGATCCTGCGGATGCTTTTTGTCTGCCGGAAACGGAGATCACTGCGCCGCCGGAAAATACATGCTCTCCTTCAGCGTGATGCCGCTGTCGGCCTGAATCTTGTCCAGAATGCGTTGCCTGTCCTCGCCCTCGGCCACCACCGGGCGGAAGTCGTTCAGCCCGATGTCCGCCGAGGTGCTGGTCAGTATGGGGATGAATTCCAGCGCGCAGCCGGTGTAAACGTCCCCGTCGAAGCGGAGGCGCAGCTGTGCCAGCGTTGCGTCGAAGGTGGTCATGTCGTGGGTGCCGCCGAACATCAGATTGCCCAGGCTCCATACGATCAGCGTACCGTCCACCGTATCCACGCCCTGCACCACGTGGGGGTGTGCGCCGACAACGATGTTCACGTCCGCTGCCGCAGCGGCCTCGGCCATTTCCACCTGCAGGGCGTTATGGCCGGGGCTGTACTCCGTGCCCCAGTGGCAGGTGTAGATGATCACGTCACAGCCCTGCGCCTTCAGCGCGGCCACATCCTGGGCGATGATCTGCTTGTTCTGCCGGTAGGTGGTTTCCCGGCATCCGCCGAAGCCGATGCGATGGCCGTCCTTCTCCCACACCCAGGTGTAGCCGTAGCCGCTGTAGGGAACGCCAGCTTCCTCCAGGGCGGCCCGGGTGGCGTCCCTGCCCGCAGTGCCGTAGTCGATATAGTGGTTGTTGGCAATGTTCACCAGCTCGATGGAGCCCTCGGTCAGCACACTGGTGTATTCCGGCAGACCACGGAAGCGGTAGAGCTTGTCCGTGTCCTCGCCCTTGCGGGTGTCCTTGAGCACGCACTCCAGATTGATCATGGTCAGGTCGTCGTTGGCGAAGATCTTCTGCAGCCCGCTGAAGGGGTAATCCATGCCGTTGCGGTTCAGGTAGGCCGGGAAGGCTTCCACCTTGTCCCACCAGGCTTCCCGGGTGCCGATCACCGCGTCCCCGCCGAAGGTCAGCACCAGCTCCGTCTCCTCCTCGCCAAGCGGCACAGGCTCCACGGCATCGGTGCGATCCATGGCCTTCAGCGGATCCCGTCCGCCCGCAACCGCCGCTGCCTCCGCATGTCGCTGCGCCGGGTCATCCAGGATGATCAGCCGGGTATAGTAGGGCAGATGCGTCCACAGCCAGTAGGCGTTGATGCCGCTCTCGCCCTTGTGCCGGGGCAGGCGCACGCAGCCGTGGGAGGCCTTCTGCCCCAGTGTAGGCGTATAGGGCGCGAAGTCCTTGTAGCCGGAGGTGCGCCGGTAGGGCAGCTGATGCAACAGGTTGCCCCCGTCGTAGCGGATGACATAGTCGTATTTCTTGCCGTCCATGCTGAAGGGCTCCAGGTGCTCCACCGTCAGGAAGGATCCCGCCGCCGTCTCCTGAAACAGCTTGTTCTTCGCGATCAGGCCCGTGGACACGTCGATCTCCGCAATGCGCTCCCCTCGATAAAACACCGCCATCTTCTGCTGCGCCTTGTCCAGCAGAAGACCGTATTCGCAGTTGGGCTGAACCATCTTCAGCCTGCTTTGAGGAACGTAGCCCTCCACGTATTCTCCTGCCTCATGGTTCCACGCGCCGATGTACACCCAGCCGTCCTCGCGGATTTCCTTCACGTCCACCGCCTGGGACTGACCGTGCAGCTGCCCCAGGGATTTGCTGGACTTATCCGGCTGCGAATACACCTCTTGGTGCGCCACGAAGCGGATATCCACCACGGCGGAGGGCTTCTGCATCAGCTGCCAGATGACTTCGTCGCTGTCATCATAGGCAGGAAGATAGTCCCCCGTCACCTGCAGGGGGATTTCCGGCGCGCTGCCGTCCTTCAGCGTCACGTGGGTTTCCCTGACCCACGCCGGGTTGTCGCTGACATAATAGCGCAGCACATAGTCCCCGGCGGGGAGCGCGGCCTTCCCTGCCTTGCCGTCCCAGGTCAGCTTTTTCGGATCCGTGGTGGAGACGGTGTACTTTCTGGTGTACAGCACATTGCCGGGATTCTCTGCCGAGCTGACCTCCATCACCACCGTGCCTGAGCGCACCAGGCACACCTCCACGAACCAGCCGCTGTCAGCCAGGTACAGCGTGTCGGCTCCGGGCAGGGCGAAGATCACTGCATTTTTGCACCGGGCGAAGGTCATCTTCCGGGAAATGGAGGTTTTGCTGCCCTCCCGGACAAGGGTGGCCGTCAGTGTCCAGGTGCCGTCGGGAATCCGTTCGTCGTTGTCGCCCAGGCCGTTCCAGGCAACGCGGTTCTCCCCTGCCGAAACATCCATGGTCCAGTTCAGCCAGTCGTTGTGGCCGTCGTTCACCACCAGGGTCAGACGGCCCGCGTGAGCCGTAGTGACCGTCAGCTCACAGGCCTGATAGCCCTGAATATCACCCGACCAGCTTACGTCCAGCAGCGTATCCTCCGCCAGGGCGCACAGGGGAAGCAGCAGGCACGCGGCCAGCAGCATCAGCCATCTTTTCATCGGCAGGGTCAGCCTCCTTGGTATTGCTTGCATCATTCGGGCTTGGGAACGCCGGCATTGAACCGGTTCAGCATTTGGGCCGCCGCAATGCCCAGGCACAGGCAGCCCAGGTTGATCAGGCATGTGCTGATACTGGCGGCAAAGCTGCCAAAGGGAATAATGACCACCGTCGCAGCCGTCACAATGCCAATAATCCCATGGAACATGGGTGCATAGTGGGTTTCCATCAGCCGGGTGATGGCCCGGGCCAGCAGGATGACTGTGGCCAGCGCGCCCAGGCCCGCGGGGACAAGAACCGCCGGATCCAGCCTGCCCAACCCTGCCACGAAGGGTGTGTACAGCCCCAGAGGCATCAGCAGCGTGGAGAAGCTCATCCCCGGTGCGATCACGGATAGCGCAAGACAGAAGCCACAGAAGAGGTACCACCCGAAGCCGGGCTCAATGCGCACCTGCACCACCCGCAGCCCCGTCAGCAGCGCCAGCGTCACCGCGAAGGCAATGCCCAGGGCGATCCAGGAGGATTTGCCTCTCCCGCGCTCTCCCGCCTCCCGCAGGAGCGATGGCAGCATGCCGCCGATCAGCCCCACAAACAGGCATACCGACGGATCCGGGTAGGCCTCCAGCAGAAAGCCCAGGAGCCTTGCAATGCCCAGGAAGCCCAGTGCCACGCCCGCCAGTACCGGCAGAAGCAGCCGCATGTTCTCCCGGAAGGCGCGAACAGGGTGGGCCAGCAGGGCCATCACTGGCTGATACACACCGAACACCACCATCAGCACGCCCCCGGAAACCCCGGGCAGTACCGCCCCCGTGCCGATCACCGCGCCCCGCAGCAGCCGCATCATCGGGCCGGCCTGCCGTTTTTCTGACATTCGCTGTCCCTCCCGCATGCGTCGGATTTTCGTCACTGCTTTCCCATCATAGCAGGTTGACGGCATCCCGTCAATTCTGCTGAATCAACATTTTACATGTTGCCCGCGTTTCAGCCGTTCCATCATACAGGACGCTGCGCACCTGCTGCAGGTTCACTGCGGGCAAAATTTTGTGCGTATGTCCGGCATACAAAAAAGGATATGCAGGATCGTGCCTGCATATCCCATGCGCCGCCCGCCGGTATCACGCCGGTGGGCTGACGCGTCTTATTCCGCCACAAAATGCATCAGCATGGAGTCGAAATAATTCAGATCGCACCCCTCCTCGGTCAGGATTACGTTCAGCGGCGTGCCGTAATAGTCAATGATGAAGGCGTCCGCCTCGCCATCCTCCGTAGTGACGCGCTGCTGCGTCCAGGTCAGCCCCGAAACCATCGCGCCGGACAGGACGAAATCTGCCGTACCGTTCTCATGGAAGGTGAGCGAATACTCCATGCCGCCCAGCATGGAAGCGCTCATGGTGTAGCCCTGTACGTCTGCGGTCTCCAGGACGTACTTGACCTCCAGCCGGTCGGAGAAATCATTGGCGCCTCCGGCGGCGGGATGCTCGGTCTCGGCAGGGGCAACAGGCGCAGAAGCTTCACCGTCCCTGGTGAAGACAATCTTCACGCCGTCCTCTTCCATGCAGAGGGTGCCGTTTCCCTGGAGAACAGCCTGCGTGCCGTCAATCAGGGCCACGCCGCCGCTGACCGTCCAGGTGCCGGTGTCCTCCTCTTCACCGTCGAACAGGGTCATCGTGCCGTCCTCGTTGAAGGTCAGCTGCATGACCAGGCCGAAGTCCGCCAGGCTGAAGGCGGAGCCTTCCATTTCCATGGTCTGGCCGTACCAGGTGCCAAAGAAGGCTGCACCTCCATCGCCCACAGGGGCGGCAGGCGCAGGCGTGGACACCGGCGCGGAGGCTTCATCCTCGCGGGTGAAGATTACCTTCGTGCCGTCCTCTTCCATACAGAGGGTGCCGTCCGCCTGGAGAACAGCCTGCGAGCCGTCAATCAGGGCCACACCCCCGCTGACCGTCCAGGCTCCGGTGTCCTCCTCTTCGCCGTCGAACAGGGTCATCGTGCCGTCCTCGTTGAAGGTCAGCTGCATGACGATGCCGAAGTCCGCCAGACTGAAGGCGGAGCCTTCCATTTCCATGGTCTGGCCGTACCAGGTGCCAAGGAAGGCTGAACCTTCATAGCCCACGGGTACGGCAGGGGCGGGCGTGGACACCGGTGCGGAGCCTTCGCCCTCACGGGTGAAGATGACCTTCGTGCCGTCGACTTCCAGGGACAGGGAGCCGTCGTCAAGCAGCACGCCCTGCATGGTATCGACTGTGATCACACCGCCGCTGACCGTCCAGGTGGATGCTTCTTCCTCTTCGCCGTCAAACATGAGCAGCGTGCCGTCCTCGTTAAGGGTCAGCTGCATGACAATGCCGAAGTCCGCCAGACTGAACGCGGAGCCTTCCATTTCCATGGTCAGGCCGATCCACAAGCCCAGGTAGGGTTCACCCTCCGGGCCGACGGGCACGGCAGGCGCAGGCGTAGCGGTAGGTTCAGGGGTGGGCATGGGCTCGCTCTTCACAGCCGAAAGCAACGCATCCACATTGGGCATCCGGGAAGCGTCGGTGATGCACTTCTCCAGGGAGAAAGCTTCCGTCTGATCCATGTTCAGGAATGCGTATTCGCTGACATTCTCCACATACCCGCCCAGATACACCGTCTCCAGGCTTGCGCAGCTGTCAAATACATACCGGTCGATATTCCGCACGCCGTTGACGAACACGACCTCCCGCAGGCTGATGCAACCGGAGAACAGGCCCTCGGGCAGATTCTCGATAGGCGCGTAGCAGATCACGGTTTCCAGCGTATCGCAGTTCTGGAAGGCATACATGGGAATGTCCGTGTAGGTTTCCGGGATCACCAGGGACACGACGGGCAGCTCCACGTCGAAATTGTCGCCCCAGCAGGCGCGGCTCATCATGTTGCCGCCGATCATGGTCAGCTGCACGCCGTCGATCTCCCGGGGCAGGTACAGGTTCAGCTCATAACCCTGGTACGCATCCAGACGGGCATATTCCTCGTCATACCAGAAATCGTCGCCGGGCAGGGCTGCATAGGGCATGGCAACAACCTGCGCAGGTTCCTCGCCCAGGCGCGGCACGGGGTTGTACCAGGCCCGTCCTGCCAGTGCGGACAGGGTGCGCACCTGCTCTTTCGTGGCGTCGGGGGCAGCGTAAAGTTCCGCCACACCGGCCAGCATATCCGCCATGTCCTGGGGCAGCAGTGCGGGATCACACAGCACAGTCAGCTTCTCCAGCCCTGTGCAGCCATCCAGCGCGCCGGAACCGATGCTGGTCAGGGACGCGGGCAGGGTCAGCTCCGTGATGCCGGTGCAGCCCCTGAACGCGCCCGCGCCGATGGACGTCAGCGATTCGGGCAGCGTCATTTCCGTGATGTTCACGCAGTTGCGGAAGGCCTCATCACCAATGGTGGTGATGGACGGGAACATTTCCACATAGGCCACGCTGCTGTCGGCAAAGGCTTCCGCGCCGATGGTGGTGAACCAGCCGCAGTGGTGGGGATAGAAGGAACGAATGGTCTGATTGCCCTTGAACAGGCAGTCTCCCAGGGCAGTGATATCGATGTCGCCATCGGCAGCCCAGACGGTCAGATCGGGCTGATCTCCATGATAGGCCGTCCACATGCCGTTCTCGATGGTGGTCACGTCCACGCTATCGACAGGATAGGAGGCCACGCCGCCGCTGATGGGATTGTTGATCCACACGGTGCAGTCCGGGCACTGCTCCGCCAGCATGGCTGCGTAAGCATCGCGGTTCCCGAGGCTGCTGTCCCAGGGCAGATCCAGATCGGCCACCTGCGTATCGGCAAAGGCATCGGCGGCAATGTCGATGGGCTGATACAGGTCGAAGGCCATGTAGTTCAGGAAGGTGCCCGCAAAGGCCCGGGAGCCGATGCGCTCCACGTTAGCGCCCAGGTACAGCTCCTCGCACCAGGCGCTCTCAAAGGCATTATCGCCGATGACGCGAACCGTGGAGGGCAGGCTGAGGATCGATGCCTGCGCGTAACGGAAGGCCCCCGCGCCAATCTCCTCCAGACCCTCGCTCCAGTCGATCCGGCTGGGCTGGGCATTCATGAAGCCGTTGTCGCCGATCACCCGCAGGGTTGTGGGAAGGCTGAGGTAATCCATGTTGCTGGCCTGCTGGAAGGCAGCTTCCTCAATGCGCTCCAGCCCCTCGGGCAGGATCAGTGCGTAGACGGAATAATCGCCGCGGAAGGCATCCTGGCCGATGGCCTTCACCGCCACGCCGCCGATGCTGGCGGGAATCTCCAGCCAGGCATGGAACTCGGTGTAGCTGTTAATCGTCCCGGTGGACGCGTCGAAGTCGAACCAGTCCTCATTGCCCTCCGCAGGGCGGGCTACGGCGTTCTTCCCGCTGGGCTGCAGACGGTCGGCGGCGTCGTTGGCATCGGCCAGGGCG
The DNA here is from genome assembly GCA_034104265.1 of Eubacteriales bacterium. Taxonomy (GTDB): domain Bacteria; phylum Bacillota; class Clostridia; order Christensenellales; family Aristaeellaceae; genus UBA11524. The sequence goes on from JAXEEE010000058.1 coordinate 58,337, forward strand.
GCAGCATAGGCCTCCAGCTGATCGTCGGGGACATAGATCACGCAGTCCTCCGGCAGCAGGTTGAAGCACCAGTCCTCCGTCAGAAAGAGGGGGCATTCGCCTTCGAAGCAGATCTCCCGCAGATTGTCGCAGGCGCGGAAGGCGGCGTTTACCGCGCGGACGCTGGAGGGCACGGTAACGCTGGTCAGCGCCGGGCAGTAGCTAAAGTTGCCGTAGCCGATGTACTCCAGCCCGTCATTGAGGCGCACCTCCGTCAGACCGCTCATGTAGCTGACGGCAGAATCCTGCAGCGCGCGCAGGGTGTCCGGCATGGTCAGAGAGGTCACGTCGTTCCTGCTGTCAAAGGCTCTGCTGCGGATGGCGGTTACCTCGCAGCCGTCCACCTCAGCAGGGATGACCACGTCACCGGCAAGATCGCCGCTGACATTGAGGCACAGGTTGTACGCGTCATAGGCCCAGACGGCCTCCTCCGCCAGGGCGGGCGCGCCAAAGGCAAGCAACGTCAGGGCCAGTAGCATCCAGAGAACCCGCTGCATCTGTTTCATGTTCTTCCATCCTTTCCGTTCAATCAATCGTGTACAATGCTGCAATGCGTTGTCACTCCTTTTCCAGAAGCGACAGGCAGTCTTCAAACGCATCATAGGGGTTCGCTCCCTCGCTGCACACGGATGCAATGCCCCCGCCAAAGACGTCCATATAATTCACGGGCATATACACAAGCGTCAGCACCTCATCCTCCGAGGGCAGCACCGATTCAATGACATTGCTTGCATCGCAGGACAAAACACCGGAATTCCTGTTCAGCGTGAAGTGGCCGTAGAAGATCTGCGAGTTGGCCAGCGTGGTGAAAACAGCCATGCTCTCAAAGGATTCATCCATGACCCGCAGCGGAGAATAAGCCGATACACAAAGCATGTCATCGTACAGGAAAATGGTCACCTCGGTGCTTCCCAGTTCGCTGTTCAGGTCAAAGCTCATGTCGAAGCATTGCATCACAGCACGGTATTCGTAATCAATCGATGCGCTGTCAAGCGCGCTGCGGACGACCTGCTCCAGCATACCCACCGTGTCCTCCGCAGACGCGCAGCCCATGGCTGTCAGCATGCACAGTGCCGTCAGCATCGCCAGGAATTTCTTCATCGTTCTCCTCCTCCAAAGCATCATGATTCAGATATGTCCCGTGCAGACGCATATGCCATCCGCGCCCGCATAAAAACCCAGAATGATTATATCAGTGATTTCCGCTTTCCCGCATCGGCCAGATGGCCAGAATCATCCGCCCTTGCCAAAAAAGCGGCGCTCCTTCATCCGAAAGAGCGCGTGGAAGCCCGCGTTACAGCTGTGTATCGTGTTCCTCCAGGATAACCAGACCGCTTTCCCGGGCGCGGACAGCCAGCTCCGTCCGGTTGCGCAAGCCGGTTTTGCCCAGCATGCTGAGAATATGTGCCTTCACGCTGCCCACGGAGATGTGCAGCCGCTCGCCGATCTCCGTGTTGGTGTAGCCACCGGTCATCTCGCGCAGCACCTCCAGCTCCCGGCCGGTCAGGTCATAGCTGCTGACACGGCCCAGCATCAGCTCAGGGGCCGCGTCCGGATAGACTGACTCCCCTGCCACGGTGCGCCGCATGACATCCAGGATTGACGCGTCCTCCGCCTCCTTGTACCAGAAGCTCTCCACTCCGGCGGCACGGGCACGATCCATGAAGGAGCACTCAGGCATGGAGGTGACAATGACGATTCTGACCCCTGGCGTCTGACGCTTGATGCGTTCGGCCGCCGCCAGGCCGGTGCAGCCGCCGCGGGTCATTACGTCCATCAGCACCAGATCCACGTCGCTGCGCAGGCAGTACACGTCCGCCAGCTCCGCGCTGTCGATGGCTGCCGCCAGCTCGAAATCCTCCGAGGCAGCGATCAGCATGGCAAACAGCTGCCGGGGCATGGTTTGATCCTCCACCACCAGCACACGGCTTCTGCTCATGTCCATCCTCCCCTCTTCACAGGGATTTCCACCCTCAGGGCAAATTCCGGCGCACTCTGCACATGCATGCGTCCGCCTGCGTCCTCTACCAGTGTGCGCAGGGCAGACAGGCCTCCGCCCTCCCGGATCTCCCCCTCCGGCGGCCTGCCGTCGTTGGTCAGGACGGCGCAGACCCATCCGTCACGTTGGGTCATGCGGATACGCAGCTCCGTGCCTCCGGCATGGCGGACGGTGTTGGTCAGGCATTCATGGGCAGCGCTGCAGATCAGCGGCATCCACGCCGCGTCAGGCGGAATCGCGTCCCCCTCCACCGCAATGTGCACGCCGATGGCCTTTGCCGCAGCAATCAGCCCATCCAGGCTGTTCTGCGCGCTGCCTGTCCCATCCGCGCCTTCCATCAGGGCCAGGCTTTTCCGCCAAAGCCGCAGCACCTCCGTCCGCTGCGCGGTACCCGAGGGCATCGCCGTCAGGCGGCGGGCCGCCAGAAGCGCCTGTCCGAAGACATCATGAATGCGCACCTTGGCTTCAAGGGCTTCCTTCTCCCGGGTTAAGCGGCGGATCTGTCCGCTGTAGCAGCGGAGACGGCGGTTCATATCCGCAAGGCGCAGATTCTCCTCCTGCAGACGGAGGTTCATCTCATGCTCCTGTGTCACGTCCGAGGCGATGATCTGTACCGCGGCTTCCCCATCCACATGGATGCTCCGGCGCTCAAAGCGCCACACCCGCCTGTCCGGCGTTCTGACCAGAGGCGCGCCGCCGGTGGACATGACCTCCGCGTCCGGCAGCACATCCCCCGTCTCCAGCCTGTGCCAGAATTCCTCGCCGTTCATCAGCGGAGAGCCTGTCAGCGACAGGCACAGGTTCTGCATCCGTTCGTTCACCAGCCGGGTCAGGCCGTCCCGCACATAAAAGCACAGCCCCGCAGGCAGCTGGTCAAGGCCTTCCTTGACGGAGGTCTGGGACAGATGCCGCCTGTGCCACCGCAACAGCAGGGCCAGCATCCCTGCGCACCACACGGCCAGCAGCAGCGCAGCGACCAGCCAAAGCCACAGCGGCGTCTGCCAGAGACCATGCGTGGTCACGCCCCGCTGCATGTCGTCCAGCATCCCGTACAGCAGAATGAAGCAGGCAAGCGCGGGCGATGCGCAGCCCACCGTATACCGTGCGGGCGTGCGCCACAGTACCGCCATCATGGACGCGCACAGCCCCGCGCAAAGGATGATCAGCAGGGCCGTACAGCACAGTCCCCGCCCTGTACCGGACAGATGCATAAGCGTCATGATGCGTCACCTGCCTTTGCCATGCGCAGGGTGAGAAAGAGCGTCCCGTCCTGCGACTCCTGCTCCATCCGGGCGCAATGCGCCTCAAGCCGCTTCTCCTCCCAGTCTGCGGGAAGAGAGGCTTTTGCGTCCTCCATGATCAGCCGCAGGGTTATTTCCTGCGCATCGGCGCGAAGGTTCACCATCAGCGCAGTTAGCTCCGGCAGCGCAGCCTCCACCGCTGCCTGACAAAAGTCATAGGCAAGGATGACAGCGGAGGGCGGAAGCTGCGCATCCCCCTGCTGCCGGAAACTCTCCGACACCCCCAGGGCCGACAGGTATCCAAGGGACTCGCGGATGCACAACGCCAGCTCCCGCAGCTCCATGGATGGCCCGGCCTCCTGCATCAGCGTCAGGTTGCACCGCCGCTTGACGTACGCGCCATAAACGCAGACCAGCGCCATGCGGCGGTCAAAATCCGGCGAATCCGGGGTAGTGTCGGCCAGCAGATGGTCGATGGCATGCAGCTGCGGACGCACGGCAGGAAGCATACTGTCGTACAGGCGGTTTTGCTCCTCCAGCCGTGCCTGCTGCTGCCGAACCTCGTTCTCCGCCCGGACTAGCTCGTTTTCCTCGGCAAGCGTGCTCGCGGCGTCCTCCAGCATGCGGCGGATACGGTTGAGCTCCGCGACACTGTCCGTCCAGTAGATGCGGCCGCCGTGAATGCGATGGCTGTGCAGCCGCGTATCCTGATCCAGCGCCGCAGCGCCGTCGTGGGCGGTGGGCATCTGTGCCCTGGTCAGCGGTTGCGCGCCGGCGGAGCGAAACACAGCTTCATCCTGCTCATCGGCGATCTGCGCGGAAATGGTGGACGCGGCGAAGAATCCGCCGTAGTTCATGTTGGAAGGCACAAGGCCGATCTGAATGCAGCATTCCCACGTCACCATGAAGGTGGCGCAGAACATCTCCGGAATCTTGTATGCGGTGATGACGTTCAAAAAGCTCAGCAAGCTCAGCGCGAAGCCCGCCGCGAACAGCGTCCCCGGCAGCCAGATGAACCGCCTGCCGCTGCGCACACGGCTTGCCCGGAACAGAACCACCGCGCTGAGCACCGTCATGCCCAGCATCCACGCGATGGCCAGGAAGTACACAGGGCCATGGGTGTAATCGTCGTTGCCTCCATCAGGCGAAAACCGGAAGGCCTGCTGATGCAGATCGTTGGTCATCACACCCAGAAACAGCAGCGCTGCTGGTATCAGCAGCAGGTACCACGCCCGGGGTAGCGGCTGATCCTCCCTGCGGCCCAGGTGCAGCGCAGCCAGAAACGCCAGTGTGGGCGCAACCAGCTGCGGCAGATAGTACAGATACCACAAATACCGCTGAATGGATTCAGAATCAAAGAAGCGATACTTGCATGTGCGAAGGAAGATCCACAGGGCTGCCATGCCCACCGCGGCCATCATCAGCCTGCGTACAGCCGTCTGCATGATCCTCTGCTGAATGGAGACGGCATAGCCCATGGCCAGGGTCATATAGATCACGCTGGTGAGCAGGAACGTCAGCGCATGCCACCGGTCCGGCAGCACAGCGTCCGTCTCATGCAGCAGACCCGCCAGAAGGAACAGTCCTCCCGCCAGGAACAATGTCCCGCGCATACAGCTCCCTTTCTGCGGCATAGCATCACCCTGTCTGTCAGCATTCTCCTTCATTATACATGCTGCCTGCAGGGATTGCAAGGCGGACAGGCGCAGGCCCTGACAGTAGCGCCGCCACCTCCAACAAAAACGGGACAGAAACGGCATGCGTTTCTGTCCCGGCCCGGTATACGGCTTACTTCATGTAGGTGTCATAGATCGCCTGCGCCTCTTCCATGACTTCGCGGCCGCCGGCGTTCATCCACTCCTCCACCATCTTATCGAAATCATCGATAGGACGCTCGCCCTTGATGAGCTCCATCACGTATTCATTGGTGATTTCATTCAGCGCGGTGGAATAGTTGTCCCACTTCTCACGAGCCACGGGGAAGCTGAGGGTGTAGAAGCCCTGCGCCGTGGCGAAGCCTTCCTTGTCACCCTCGCGGGCCAGCTCGGTGGCATACTTGTAGAGACGGTCGTTTTCGGGCTCCTGGAAGAAGGGAGAGATCTCGTTGGCTACCATGTGGGCGGCAGGCGCAACGGATGCGCCTTCCTCAATGCGCACAGGCAGGCCGTTGCCGTCGATGGTGTAGCCGACGTTCTCCTCGCCGAAGTTGGCGGCCAGCAGCCACTGGGCGTCAAAGGAAACGGTATCGAAGATCTGCATGTACTTGGCAACCAGCTCGTCGGACACGTCGTAACCGAACATCATGCCGGCAAAGGGCGTGGCGGAGAACTGCTGGCAGCCGCGGCTGCCGTCCTCGCCCATCACACCGGCGGAAATGGCGAAGGAAGCGTTGGGGGTAATCTGCAGAAGGTCAGGCAGCATCCAGCTGTCGCCGTCGGGCAGGAAGTTCATGTAGAACTGCACGCCCATGCCGGCCCTGGAATTGTACAGGTCGCTGCGGAAGGCCTCCCAGTCCTGCTCCAGGAAGCCGGGCACGATGTAGCCGGCCTTGTACCAGCGGCTCAGCAGCTCGATGGCCTTCTTGGCATTGGGATCGGTATAGCCGTAGCAGACCTGGCCGTCGCGCTCGTACCATTCGCCAAGCAGCACGTCGTAAGCCATGGTGACGCCGCTGGCTGCGAAGGAAACCCAGTTCACGCCCGTCAGGCCGTAGGTGTCATCCTTGCCGTTGCCGTCGGGGTCATCCTCGGTGAAGGCGCGCATGACCTCTTCGAACTCCTCGATGGTTTCCGGAACATCCAGGCCCAGGTTGTCCAGCCAGTCCTGACGGATGCCCAGCACATTCCGGTGCTGATCGCTGACGCGGGCGGTGGGGATGCAGTACAGCTTGCCGTCCTTCTCATACTTGGCAATCAGGTCGCCGCCGAAGTCGGCAGCATACTTCTCGGCCCAGGCCGTGTAGTTGGGCATGTTTTGCTCGATCATGTCGCGGCTGATTTCACGAACCAGCCCCGCCTCGATGTAGCGGTCATAGTCGGACAGCATCAGGCCGCCGGACATATACACGTCGAAGCGGTTGCCTGCGGCGATCTCCTGGTCATACCAGGCACGCTGCTCGGCGCCGTTGCGGACAATGGGCTTGAGCGTAACGCCGAAGGTATCCTCCAGCTTGGTGCGGAACCAGTCGTCATCCGTCGGGGGATTGGTGTCGTCGAAGTACCACTCGATCTCCATGGGCGCGTCAGCCGCCAGCGCAACAGGCGTGAACGCCGCCGCGGTCAGCAGCATGGTCAGGGCAAGAACCAGACTCAGGATTCGTTTCATGGGAAAGCCTCCTTTTCAATTTATGTGAAGCCATCCGGCTCACACGACACAGTAAGGGTAACGGTTGGTCAGCTGTACAGGCTCGCATCCGCCGCGTCCTCAGGCATCCAGACTGTCATACGCTCCGTGCCGCGGTTGTTCCACACCGCGTAGGGAATCAGCATCACCCCCTGTTCATTCGTCAGTGTCATCACGCCATCCAGCAGGTCAGGCCGGAATTGGCACAGGAAATGGCTGTCGCTCCGAATCCGCAGCGCATCCCAGTGCATGGGCTGATCCTGCGCCTCCGCACAGAATACAACGGGCCCGCGCATGACCGCCGCCTGGCCATGATCCTCCTGAACCCTCGCATGGGCATGCACCAGGCGTACGGGCATGTCCATCAGGGCCTCCACCGCATCGCCTGCGCACAGGCCGTGCAGGCACAGGTAGCCGTGACCGTCCGCTTCAGCAGCCACCGGCTGTCCATTCACGCGCAGGGTCATGCTCCTGCACCACTGCGGATAGCGGAAGCAAAGCGTGAACGGCTTCTCCGCCGCTTCCACCGTCACGGACACCTGACCGTTCCAGGGGTAATCCGTGCTGACCCGAAGGGCGACGTTACCTTCCGCCAGCTCCGCCGTGACCCGCGAGGAGCAGTACAGGTTGATGTAGAGTCGCTGCTCCTGCTGCGCGTACAGGTATCCGCCCACCGACGGGATGAACCGGGCCAGCTGCGTCGGACAGCAGGAGCAGTCGAACCAGGGCTGACGCGCCTTGCTGCCATCCGAAGAAAGCGGATTGTCGTAGAAAAACTCCTTGCCGGACAGCCCATAGCCGGACAGCACGCCATTGTACATCGCCCGCTCCAGCACGTCGCAATACCGGCTGTCCCCTGTCAGCAGGTTCATGCGCTGGTTCCAGTACACCATGCCAACGGAGGCGCAGGTTTCGCAATAGGCCGTATCGTTGGGCAGGGAATCGTCCAGGTCGAAGCCTTCGTTGCTTGCCGTGGAGCCAATGCCGCCCGTGATGTACATGTGATGCTCCGTCACATGCTCATGCACGGCCTTGAGCGCAGGAAGATAGTCCGCTCCTCCGCCTTCTCTCAGGGAGTCAGCCATGGCCGTCAGCAGATACATGGCCCGCACCGCATGGCCCGCCACACGGCGCAGCTCCCTGACGGGTACTTCATCCTGGGCATAGGCCTTGCCGAAATGCTCGTCCGTCCAGATTCTCCCCCGGCCATGGCCGTGCCCGCGCTCCTCCAGCAGGAACCGCGCCAGCGTCAGGTATTCCTCATGCCCCGTGGCATCGTACATGCGGATCAGCGCCAGCTCGATCTCCTCATGCCCCGGTACCCAATGCCGCTTGCCCTGCCCGAAGGTATTGCACAGATGATCCGCCAGGCGGCACGCAACCTTCAGCAGCTTATCCTTGCCCGTGGAATGGTAGTAAGCGACCGCCGCTTCCATCAGATGTCCCGCGCAGTACATCTCATGCTTTTCCATATCGGTCCACTCATGGCCCACATCCGCCAACTGGAAATACGTCTGCAGATAGCCGTCCTCGCGCTGGGCGGCGGCGATGGCGTCAATCACCGCATCCGCCCGGGCCTCCAGCGCCTTGTCCGGGAACGTCCGCAGCGAGTAGCCCACGCCCTCCAGCACCTTGTACACATCGGAATCATTGTAGTAGATGCCCTGGAACGGCCCTTCCTCCCAGCCCGCCGCACGGCGGAAGTTGGCAATCCGGCCGGTGGACTCGCATTTGTCCAGGCAGTCAAACAGCGTCACCGTGCTCATGGTCTGCATCCGGGACTTCCACAGACGATCCTCGATGCTGACCTGATAAAAAGGAACCTGTACGCGTGCCATACCTGTTACTCCTCCGCTTTCTCCCATGTATTTGCTGCTGTATCCTCCCAGAGGATCGTGATCCAGGCGACGTCCTGCTCCACATGGCATGCAAGCCGGCGCTCCCGCCCGTCGTCCACAAGCAGGGTCACGTCATGCGCCTCCCCGTGCCGGTTCTCGATGCCCACCCGGATCCAACGCCCATCCTGATCCACCCGGATCTCATGAAGGGCGTCGTCCTCCAGGCGAAGATGGAATCTCCGGGGCAGAAGATGCATCGCGTGGAACGCCCGACGGACGCCGTCCCAGGGCTTGATGATGACAGCGCCCTCATCCATGCGCATTTCCGCGCCCAGCGCGGTGAGCCCAAAGAGCGAATCCTGCGTCAGGATGCTGCAGGCCATCCACAGCCCTCCGGAGAAGCCGTTGTCGATTTCCCCGTCCATGGGCCATGGGCCCCGTGACGTGTCCTCCATGCTCCACATGGGGCCAAAGGTCGGGTTAAACGCCCAGGCCGCCGCGCCCCGGTTGTCCCCCCGGCCCCACCAGGGATAGCCTTCGCCGCTGTTGATCAGGCACCATGGCGCCAGGAAGCTGGCATAGCCGATGCGCAGCGTTTCCTCCGGCCGTGGGGCAAAATACAGCGCGTAATCCATCAGCGCCCAGCCGCCCATCTGCGTCATGTAGGATAGCTGATAGGCTGCGTTGCCCTCGCCGCGGATGTCGGAGCCCATCACGCTGTAATGGGGCGCGACGCTCTGCCTGCAGGCGAGATTGGCCCTGGTTTGCCGCTCCAGAAAGTTCAGCGCCCTGGCCTGCGTAACCGCTTCATGGGAGGTGTAGCGCTGCTCGTTCTTGTCATAGAAGCCGCCGCGATCAGCCTTGAGCGGATGGGTGAGCGCGTAATGCGCAACGCACTGGGTGGATTCGTAGGCCGTGGAATCGAAATACATCTCCGATGCGTAGGGATAGGGATGATCCAGAAGCATGTACTTGCACTTGGTCTCCCAGTGCATTCTCAGCAGCGCTGCATCGCCCGCGCGCCCCTCCTGCTCCAGCGCGTCAATCACCACAGGGATGTACAGCTCATGGAAGTTTCCCTGCTTGTAGGCCCAGTCCGTCCAGCCGTGGAAGTCCCAGCACTCGCCCATACGGATGTTGTACGGCACCTCATAGAAGGCCAGGGCCGTGCGGAACGCCCGCTCCAGATACGCCTCGGCGGACAGGGAATGCACCATGGCGGGATTGCGCTTGGCCACACGGTACATGCATGCGTAGAGCATGATCATATGCGTGTAGTCGAATGTCCGCCACATGCGCTCCATGCCGACGCCGCCCACGCCGTACCCGGTGCCGCTTTCCCGGTTTTCCTTCCAGGTGTCCGACCCGTATATGCCATAGGGGAAGGGCATCTCCGTATCCTTGCGCTGCAAACCGCCCCATACGTAGTGGTCGATGTAATACTCGACTGCGTCAATCTCCTCCTGAACCGGCAGAAAGCAGTTCTTGAGGGCGATGAAGGGCGCCTTGCACAGCATCGGATCATCCGCCGTCACCGCATAGGGGTACAGTCCCATGCGGTCGTCGGGCGTTGTCATCCTGCCGTGGGTCATGTACCAGGAGCTGATCAGCCCATCGTACCAGGCAGGGCCGCGGTACTGCTGCTTGCCGGCAAGGTGCGACGCCCGCATGCAGATCAGCTCCTCCAACGGCCGTGTTGCGAAAAATGTGCAGACCGTCCACCTGTCCTCCGCCCAACCGATTCGCAGCTGATGCTCGCCCAGCGTGCTGAAGCGGATCCGGTACAGGCAATAGCCGTTTTCCTCCTTTTCCAGCTCGCAGCAGACGCCGGCGTCCTCCCACCGCAGCCTTTGCTCCCCTGGCGTGCGAACTGCCAGCCTGACCAGCGCTCCGAATGGCACCGTATAGCCCGGCACAGCCTCCACCGCCACGGGCAGATGCGTCTGCACATCGCTGTGATCCGCCACCCATTCCATGGCAAAGGCGCATTTAATCGTTTCATCTTGCAAAAGAATACGGTCTGTTACCGGCAGATACCAATCTCCCGGGGTCATGCTGCGCAAACCCTTGCCGTGGGCAAAGACATAATAGGCCTCGCCGAAGCCCTGACGTTTCATCCAGGATTCCCGCGCCGTAAATTCCAGCGCGGTTCCCTCCACCGGCGTGACCAACAGGAAGGGCCCCTCGCCGTTGGGGCGGCAGAAATAGGCGAAGGAGCCATGGCCCGCCACATAGCTGTGCCGCACCACACGGCGCTGATAGGTTTCAATAGTGTCCTTCACATAGTCCGTGTGGAAGGCCAAAGGAAAGCCCAGATCCGTCACTAGGGCCGGGTACTCCCCGTGATTCGTCACGGAATAGCGCACAACAAGCCGTTCGCCCTCCAGCGTGAACTCTGTGTGCGTACGCATGACGCCGTCATCCTGTCCAGCTGCGCATGTTTCCATGGCCCGGCATGCGCCGGCGTATTCATAGCGCACCAGCACATCGCCTGTCCTGCGCTGATCCTGGGTGCCGGCAAAATCCGTCTCATACGGATCGCCGGGATACCGCAGGGATATCAGCCGGCCATCCTCCACCTCGACGGAAAACACGTTGCTTTCCAGCTTCATGCCTTATCTCTCCCTTGCGCCTTCCGTGGCAACCGAGTCCCTGATCATCGGCTGACACAGCAGGCGAACCTGCCCTGCGCTCATCTCATGATCCAGCAGCAGCTGTGCTGCGCGGTATCCCATGTCCCAGTTGGGCATGGCCATGGTGGTCAGCGCGGGGTTGACGTATTTGCTGAAGTCCGCGTTGTCGAAGCCCACCACCGACAGCTCCTGCGGGATGCGAACATGCCTCGCCGCACAGGCATCGTAGACGGCCTTGGCCATCAGGTCGGAGGCGGCGAACACGGCCGTGGGGCTTGCGGGGCTGTCCAGCAGGGCCAGGCCGGCGCTGTACGCCTTTTCCCGTTCAAAGTCCCCGGCGAAGAGCAGCTCGTCCTGCGGCATACATCCGGCGTCCAGGAGGGCCTGCCGCCAGCCCTGCACGCGCAGCTGCCCGGGGGCGGAATCCAGCGTGCCGGCCACATGGGCGATACGCGTATGCCCATGGCGCAGCAGGATGCTGGTCGCATCGTAGGCCGCCTGATAATCATCATAGTGGACGGAGGGGTGCAGGTGATCCGTGCTGGAAAAGCTGTACAGGTACACCAGCGGAACGGACAGGCTGCTGAGCATATCCCCCACATCATGGAAGAACGCGCCAATGTAGATCAGGCCATCCACCTGCATCTGCTCCACGTTCCGCAGCTTGACTTGCGCATACTCGCTGAAATCCATCAGCTCGTAATGGTGGGCCTGCCGGATCCTGCTGTCAAGGCGAAGGTTCACCAGCACCACATCATAGCCGTATTCCTCAGCGCACTGGCATACGCCGTCGATCAGCGACTGTATGAAGAAGCTGCGGAAATCCTCCACCACTACGGCCAGGGTATTGAAGTGCGCCGTTTTCAGCCCCTTGGCCACACGGTTGGGCCGGTAGTTCATCTGCCTGGCGATTTCCTGTACATGCGCCCGCGTCTCAGCGCTGATGGCATTATCCGTGTTGTTCAGCACATAGGACACCGTGGCCACGGATACATCCGCCGCGCTGGCAACATCCTTGATCGTTACCCTGCCCCGTTTGCCTGGCATAGCTTTCACCTGTTTTCTCATTCATCGCTGCGGAAAACCCTCATGCATACCTGCCCCAGGATGAATGTAATCAGAAACAGCACCACGGCCACCGCCGATGCATAGCCCATCTCGAAGCGGAGAAAGGCATGATCGTACAGATGCGCGACAATGGTATGCGCCGCATAGTTCGGACTGGGCATGCCCGCGAACTGCACAACCACATCGAACACGGTAAAGGAGCCGACAATCGCGTTGATGGCGCCGAAGAGAAGCTGCGGCTTCATCATGGGAAAGATCAGGTAGATCAGCTCCGTGAAGCGGTTTTTGATGCCGTCGATACGCCCCTGCTCCAACACTTCGCCCGGCAGGTTCTGCAATCCTGCCATAAAGACCAAAAATCCGGTGCCCATGCTCATCCAGACCGAAATCAGGATCACAGCCGGGAAAATGTACGTGGCGCTCTGGTTCCAAAGAATCGGCGTGTTGATGAGGCCGTTGCGCAGCAGGAAGTAGTTGATCAGGCCATAGCTGTCGTTGGAGAAAATATACAGCCAGACCTGCGTCATGGCCACGCCGCTGGTAATGGAGGGCGCATAGAAGATCAGCGCGAAGAAATTACGGAACTTCAGCCCGTTGAGACACCAGGCCATAAAGAAGGACAGCAGATAGCCCAGCGGACCGATGAACAGCGCAAAGATGAACGTGTTGCGCAGCGCCAGCAGAAACACATCGTCATCCAGGAGAAGCCGGGCGTAGTTTTCCATGCCCACCTTGACGGGCGCCTGAATCATGTTGTCATGGTACAGGCTCATCCGGGCCGCCGACAGCACCGGCAGCAGATTGAAAACCACGAAGAGAATCAGAAAGGGCGCCACAAACAGCCATCCTGTCTTGTTTCTCCGCAAGAAGCGCTTCAGCTGTGTAACACGCTCCGCGCTGACCGCCCCATAGGTTCGCTGCATCCTTTTCCCCTCCTCAGTCCACCAGGCCGGAACGTTCAATACCCTGGATAAAGCGCCGCTGCAGGAATGCATAGGCAATCAGCACGGGCAGGATGACCAGGAACGTCGCCGCCATCAGGGTACCCTCCGACACGATCTTCTTCTCAAGCGTCGCCGCGTCCATGGTGCGGATCTGACTGGCCAGGTTGTAATTGGACGCGGAGATCCCGGACGGATTCCGGTAAGCCTCGTAGTAGTAATAGACCTGCTGAAGCATCTTGGGCAGAGGCCAGCTGCTCATATCCTTGAGATAGATCTGCGCCTCGTAATAATCGTTCCAGCACCAGACCATGGCCAGCACGATGGTGATGATGATGGCCGACTGGGCCGCGGGCAGGGATATCCGCAGGTAGGTTCCCACGGGGCCGCAGCCGTCCAGCCTGGCTGCCTCCTCCAGGGATTTGGGTATGCCCAGGAAGAACTGCCGGAACAGGAAGATGAAGATGCCGCCCCTCAGCCCCAGGCCGAACAGTTGTGGAATCAGGATCGGCAGCGCCGTCTTGACCCAGCCCATGTGGGAAAACTGGATATACTGCGGGAGTAGGATGGTCTGCGTAGGGACGATCATGGTGAGGATCACCATGGCGAACAGCGGGCCCCTGCCCACAAAGCGGTACCTGGCAAAACCGTAGGCGATGAAGGAGCTGACAAAGATCTTCGCCGCGATGCAGGCCGCCGTCAGCCCCAGCGAGATCATGAAATGCCGGGGATACTCCAGAATCTCCCACGCCTGGGCGTAATTGCGCAGGGTAGGCGTGCGGGGAATCCAGTTGATGGACACGTCGTTCAGATCCGCATAGGACTTGATGGACGTTACCAGCATGTACAGGAACGGATACAGGAACACGAAGGATACCGTCATGAGAAACAACAGCATCAGCACGCTGAAAATGCGTTTCCCGTTCTGCAAAACGCGATATTGCAGCCAATGCCAGGCTCTGCGTCCTTTCATGCTCTCCCTCCTTATGCCCGCGTGTCATGCTCCGAATAGATAAAGCGGCGCATGACCAGGAAAATCAGCAGCACCAACAGCAGAATAAAGCCAAAGTACATCCAGCTCATGGCAGCGCTGAGGGAATATTCCAGCTTCTCAAAGGCCCTGGTGTAAAACATGTCCACCATGGGGTTGGATGCGTCGGTGAAGGAATCAATGACCGTGTAGACCATGACCAGCAGCATGACGGGGGAAATCATCGGCACGGTGATTTTCCAAAATTTTTCCCATTCCGTCGCGCCGTCCACCATCCCGGCCTCGTAGAGCGACACCGGGATGCTCTGCAGCCCTGACAGGAACAGCACGATCGGTACGCCGCAGCGCCAGAGGATCAGCGTGATCCGGCTCAGGAAGCCCATGGCAACCTTTGTTGCCGCAGGGCCGATGTATTCCTGCACCTGTATGGGAAAGATGATGCCGCGCGCCATGGACATGGCGGATTCATTCACGTTCATGCCCAGCAGCTGCTTCATGACATAGCCGCTGCCCAGCAGAAAGGGTAGAAAGAAGATTGTCCGGAAAAGCCCCTTGGCGGGCATCCTGCGGTTGAGCATCACCGAGAGGATCAGCGAGAACACCACAATCAGCGGCGTATCGATCAGCGTATCCACGATGGCGTTGACAAACGCCTGGGTGAAGTCAACCTCCTCGAACAGCACCTTGTAGTAATTGCTCAGCCCCGTGGGTGTAATGGTATAGCCGCCCCGCGCCAGCTGATAATCGCCAAAGCTGATCCGCAGCGAGAACACCAGCGGGAAGGTGAAGAATACGATCAGCCCGATCACATACGGCGCAACGAAGATGTACCCGCTCAGATTCTCGCGCAGCCATGCCTTCCGACTGCGGCGATGGGTCAACGGACGCGTCTCATTCATGGCCGCACGCTCCCTCCACAACAAGATAGGACTGTCCCGCCACGGTCAGGCCGTCTGCCTGCGCTGCCTCGCTGCCGTAGTTCACATACACGGCTGCGCCGTTGTCGTAGGTAACACGGCGAAGCGTGTCGCTCAGCACATCGTGGCGGAGGATATGCGCATGACGCAGCTGTGCCAGGCTGCCGTCCTGCTCCCCGGCGATCCCGATGAGCTTCTCATGCCAGGAATCCCATCTTGCGCTGAACAGCAGACTGTAATCCGTGTCCTTCAGTGCCGTCACACTGGCCTTCGTCAGTTCAAAGCAGGGCGTGTTGCCGTATTCAATGTCCTTCAGCCGCTGCAGCGTCTCGTCATAGTACAGGTTCATGGGCTGACCGGTGTAGGCGACGCAGCCATGAACCACCATCTGCCAGAAAGGCACGCTTTCATCGCCGAAGTAGAACCTGTCGCTGTCGTTGGGAATGCTCCGGACCAGGTCAGCCTGTCCCAGCAGATACATATTCCCGCCCTCGGCCGCGCACCAGCCCAGCTCTTCCCTGCTGGACGCCAGCATTTCCTGCCAGGCCTCCGTCATGCCCTGCCTGGTGCGGAGGCTCTCGCCATATGCGTCGTAGATCGTTTCCCCCGCATCCAGGTAGGCTACGCCGTCCACGCCCGCATCCGCCATGCGGCGGTTCAGCGCATCAACGCGCATCATGGCGGTGTCCGGATGCATCAGGTAATAGTCTACTTCGTTTTTGGTCAGGTGGTAGACGAACCGGTTCCCGTCCCGGGCCGCTTCCTGGTTGACGTCGAAGCCGCCTGTATCGCTTTTCATCCTGAACAGGTTGACCTCCGTCAGCAGGGGGATATCCGCCTGCTCGCACCTCTCCGCCAGCCGGGCCAGCGCGGAAGCTCCGCCCAGCGCGCGCGAGGCAGCATTCCCGGTGGGATAGCCCGCCGTTCCCTCGGCTGTCCAGCCCTTCAGGGTGATGACAGGCGCGACGCCCGCCTGCGCCAGCTCCTCCACAAAGGAGGCAGCATCGTCAAAGTCCGCCATGACCACGTACTCATCGAACAGCAGCTGACGGCAGATGGCGCTCATGGTGATATCCAGCGCCACGCCGGGCATGTCCGTCCGCAGATCTTGCAGGCGACCGTCCGCCATCAGCGTTTCCCGCGCTGCACAGGCCATGCCGCTGTAATCTGCTTCCTCCCCGTGCAGGAAAACATATCGCTGCACCCGGTCGCCCGTACGCTGCTCCCGGTCGATCAGCACAGCCAGGTAGGAGGTGCTGCTTCCGCCCGCCACCGATACGCTGGAGCCCTTGACGCCATAGCTCTTGCGGTAGGTAAAGCGCGTGTACATACGGTTCAGATCCACGGACACACCGGAGGGGGATACAAAGATTTCCGCATCGGCATCCCCCTGGCGGATGATGGCGCAGAAGGCGGAATCCCCTGCCTTGACGCCATAGACGGGCAGCATCGCACTGTTGTCGTTCTGCCGGCTCATGGTCAGCATCAGCTCCGTCTCGTCAAAGGGATAGGTCTGCTCCTCCATCAGCAAGGGCGCGTATACCGGGATCGTATAGGTTCGCAGCGCATTCTGCCTGTACTTCTTCTCCTTGAAGCGGTACAGCTCGCCGCAGCCGTTGGGGTACAGGTAATAGCCATCGTCCGTATCGACCGTCGCGCCAAAGAAGGGCAGTAGATTCACCGCCATCAGATAGTACGATGTGCCCTCCTGAACGCCCTCCTGCGGGATGCGCACATCCATGGCCCTTCCGTCCAACACAAATTCCAGCCGCAGGTCAATGTCAATCTCCGGAAAGGAATAGCATAGCGCCACGCCGTCGGGGATCGCCTGGCTTGTCACCACATGCTCCATCCCCACCGCAGAGCCGATAAGCGTATCGCCGGTGGCGTTTTCCGCCATAGCGTACACCAGCTGGAACAGCGATTGAATATTGGCGCTCCAGACCTTGTTGGGCTTTTTCCCGCCCTGGAGCTGCCACGGCTGCGCGGAGGAAAACCATACATGGCCGCTTCCTTTGTCTTCTACGGCGACGCCCTCCAGATCCTCCTGCAGATACAGCGCCAGTTCATCATTGGACGCCGCCAGGGAGAAGCTGCTTTCCAGCGCTTCATGCGCCAGCCTGTCCGCTTCCGTCCCCGTTACTGGCACAAGCCCGTCCTCCGCCAGGGCAGTGACAGAGATGATGATCAGCATGAGCGCCAGAAGCCATAACCGTTTCATCTTCATCACTCCTTATCAGCGGAAGGCATAGGTCACTTCGCGGGCGACGCCTTCCACAAACATGATCAGCTGATTGGCCAGCGCGTACATGAGCAGCATCACCGCCGCCATCAGCGCCATCACCAGCAGATTCAGCACCACAATGCCCAGGGACTTCAGCACCGTATAGTTGTTCATCACCGCGATGCTCAGGACCAGCAGCATGGCGCACCAGCCCCACATGCAGCCCTGCATCAGCCGGTACAGGCTGATTTCATCCAGCCCCATCAGGTTGGTCAGCGCCGCCAGCGGCAGGCACAGAACAATGTAGGGCATCATGCAGTAGGCCGTTGCGGTCAGCGATTCCCGCATCATGGTTTCGCCGTCCATAATGGAGGTAACGGCAAAGTTGGCAACAGCCCACATGAGCATGGGCGCGAGCATCATCGCCGACTCCATGAGCAGGTTGGCTTCCGCCGGCTCCACCGATCTGAGGGGAAAGTGCGTCAGGTAGATGGACGCGATGCGCACGCACACCGCCAGCAGCATCAGGATGCATGCCGGGAGAAAGCTGAACCGCCTCCGATCTGCCTGCATCGCCCGGAAGGTATCAATGGGACTTCTCAGCACACACAGGGACAATGACAGCAAATGCATTCCTTTCACCTCTGTTGGTCAGATCATACTGCCATAGCGGGCCAGCGTTCTGCGTACGTAGCGGCCGTAAACCTTCAGCAGGATGATCAGTGCAAGCAGCGCCGCGGCAATCGCCAGCACCACCTGCGGGAAATGCGTCCGGAAGATATCGTGCCGCCACTTGGCATAGGCGTCCGAATACCCGCTCCTGTCGCCGCAGATCTGGTAATAATGCATCGCCTGCCCGTATTCGCCCTGCTTGTACAGAGCCTTGGCCATACCGGCGTTGGCCAGGTAATAGCTCTCATGGTACTGGAGGATCTCCTGCCAGTACTCCTGCGCCTGCTGGTATCTTCCCTGCCCGTAAAGGATGGCCGCGTCAAACACGTTGTTCATGAACCGCGTGGGGGAAAACACCTTCAGGCAGGACGCGCCCTGATCGGCGACGATGATATCGCGCGCAGCGGTAACATCAACGGCTGACGGCTGAAGAAAGCCGTCCTCGCCCTCGTACTTCCCGCCGAAGCAGCCCAGATTGTTGCCGAAGGCGTCATAGATGCAGATCTGCCCCGTAATCCCCTCCAGCATGAAGATGATCTCGTCCCCGTCCACAGCCACGTCCAGGTACTGCGGGTTGACGTACTGGGCAAGGCCGTCCTTGCTGTCCGTCATCTGCCTGACCATCTGGCCGAAGTACCCCTTGTAGGGATAGATGTTGTTGCCCACGGAGTTGATTTTCTTCAGCTGGCCCTTGGGATCGGGCGTGGTGATGTAAATGGCTCCGTCCGGGCTGAGCGCGAAGGAATAGACGGAATAGGGCTGCTGACGCTTCATGGTCTTGCGCTGCACATCGTTCGAGAACAGGAGCCGGATCTGCCGGCCCAGGTCGAAGCCCACCTGATTGGTGCCGATGTAGCCGCGGAAGCGATTGTAGGCGTCAATCTGCATCAGGTTCTGGAACTTGATCGTATACAGGTACCCGACGCTGCTCACGGCGATTCTGCGGGGCGTGAAGGTAAAGCCCTCGCCCAGCAGCTCGGATTCCGGCTTGACGAAGCTCTCCACGTACTCGCCTGCCGCCGACAGCTTGACAATCCGCTCATTCCCCGTATCCGCCACATAGATGCCGCCCCACTCGTCCACAAACACGCCCTGGGGCTGGCGGAAGCTCTGCTCGCCGGCCTGATCCATGGCCCGGACAAAGGCATACGTCTCATCCAGCTCCACAATGCGATTGTTCCCCGTGTCCGCCACATAGATATGCCCGTCCGGGGCGACGCACAGGTCGCTGGGCTCGCTGAGCATATCCTGGCCGTCGTTCAGCACGGCAATCGTCCTGCTGTGGGTGTACGTTTTGGGTATGGGAAGCAGCTCGTTCTTTTCCGTGTACATGGTATCGTATTCCACAGCCGACGCGCTGCCCAGGCACCCCAGCAGGGAGAGAAGCATGACCATCATGGCAAGATACCGCTTCATCCTTCTCCCTCCCCTTACGCTTTGATGCCCGAGAAGGCCATGGTGTCAATCACCTTGCGCTGCATGAAGCAGAACAGGATGATGGTCGGCAGCGTGGTAATCATGGCCGCCGCCATGGTCGCGCCCATGCGGCCCAGATCGCTGGTTCCGGTACCGCCTGAAATCGTCTGCATGGCCAGGGGAAGGGTTTTCATCGCCTGGCTATGGATAAACACCAGGGGCGAGAATGCATCGTTCCAGGAGGAAACGAAGGTAAACACGATCAGCGTCGCCCAGGCAGGCTTCAGCATGGGCATGACGACGCTCCAGAATACCGTGCGCTCCCTGGCGCCGTCAATCCGCGCCGCCTCGATGATGGCGTCAGGCACCTGGCTGGCAAAGCGCTCCACCAGAAACACGTTGTACGCCACAGCAACCTTCGGCAGAATCAGCGCCCAGTATGAATTGTCCAGGCCAAGGCTCAGGATGGTCTTGTAATTGGGAATCTGCGTGACATAGGGCGAGAACATCAGGCCCGTCAGCACCAGATTCATCACGAACCGCGCCCCGAAGGGCTTGTGCTTCGCCAGGCCATAGGCTGCCATGGAGCAAAGCACCACCGACGCGCCCACCGTGCATACCGTCACCAGCAGGCTGTTGAAGATGTAGCGCGTGAACGGCACAGTGGAGCTGCCAAGCACCACCAGGAGCTTGCGGAAATTATGCATGGTGGGCTTGCGCGTGAGAAAGACCGGCGGAAACCGGAGAATCTCGTCCAGGGGCTTGAAGGCGCTGGAGATCAGGTAGACCAGCGGCAGCGCAGAGAATACGGCCAGGATGATCACGGCAAGATACATCAGCACATCGTAGATGGTCAGCCGCTTCAGCCGCCTTACTTTTCGGACGGATTTGTGCATGCTTCGCCGCTCCTTTCCAGCAGCGCAGGATACTCGCCCTGCTTTGCCGCCATTTCCTTTTCAATGGATTCAATCGCCAGCTCAAAGGAATCCCGCGCGTTCATGTCCAGCTCATCCACGATCATACGGTTCCACGCGTTTTTGATATGCCGCTCCGTATAATAGCCACCCAGCACGCCCTCCGGCTCGCGCACGCTGCGCAGGGACGCAAGCGCAACCGCCATATCCTCCCTGGGCAGGGGCAGCGTCTCAAAGGCGCGGATATTGGCGCTGGCAATTCTGGAGCCGCCGCCAATGCGGATTTCCACCTCCTGCATGTAGGCCTGCTGCGTTTCGGCGCTCATCCACCAGCGCAGAAATTCCCAGCCGGCCTCCTTCTTCTCGCTGGAGGACAGCAGAATCGCCGAGGACTGCACCGTGCCTGTGTAGGCACGGCTGATGGAGCC
Organism: Eubacteriales bacterium; assembly: GCA_034104265.1. Classification (GTDB taxonomy): domain Bacteria; phylum Bacillota; class Clostridia; order Christensenellales; family Aristaeellaceae; genus UBA11524. Next base: position 79,000 of record JAXEEE010000058.1, read on the forward strand.
GTCTGCCTGCACCGTTCCGGGGATCAGCGCGATCCCCCACTTGCCCGTCAGGTTGGCCGCGCCGTAATTCAGGGCCATATACTCCCCCACGCCGCCGATACCGATGGGCATGTCGCCGATTCTGAAGCGGTTGTAGAAATTCGTGGTATAGGGAATGCTGTACTTGGTATACAGTGAGATCAGCTCGTCAAAGGCGTCGAAGGCTTCCGGCGTGTTCAACGCGCAGCCGAGGCTGTCGGGGGTATAGTATTCTCCTCCGTGCTGGTACAGGAACATGGAGAAGCCCTGCGCCTCCTGCGGAATATAAATCTGCAGGTTGTTCTGATAGAGCATGGGCAGCGTGTAATCATACACGTCCTGCCAGGTGTCCGGCAGGGAAATACCCAGGGCGCTGAGGATATCCTTGCGATAGAACATGACGCGGAAGTCCAGACGCTCCGGTATGCCGTACTGACCGCCCATGAAGGAATCCGGATGAAGGGTCTCCGGCAGAAAATCCGCAGCCAGCTCGTCGTACCCGGGCATTTTCGACAGATCCTCCACAGCGCCGCGGATGGCAAACTCCACCGCCGCGCCCTTGCCGGCGCCAAGGGCCACGTCCGGCGCCTGACCGGAAATCACGCTCAGCATCAGCGCGTTGACGCTGCCTGTATCAAGCTGCCCTGCTGGCATCACGTTCAGATTGATCGAAATTCCGCTCTGGGGCGTAAAGCGCTCATCGCACAGCTGCTTGACGATCTCGGCATTCTCCATGCCCATGGCCGCCCAGACGTCAATCACCTGATTGCTCTGAACCTCCTCCACACCGCCCACGCTGTCATAATCCTTGACAAAAGACAGGGCGAAGTTATAGGCCATACCCTTCATCCGCTGCAGGATGGTCGCGGTGGCTGTCTGCATCTCCGCCTCCGGGGAGGCCAGGCAGAACCAGTCGATTTCCAGCGGCTGATTCTCCAGCTCCGTCTGCCAGGTTGCCAGGCCGGACTGGATGCCCGTCAGCTCGTCAGCATAGCGCTGCAGAAAATCCACGTGCTTTTCAACCAGCGCCATACGCGCCGCATATTGGCGGAAGCCGCTCTCGGCTGCGGTAATGCCCTGGGTGCGGGCGGACAGGTCATCGGCGATGCCCTCCAGCTCTATGCGAACCTGCGCCAGCGTCTCCGGCAGGAGCGGCATGGCCTTGAGAATATCATAATCATAATTCGCGTCGGCGTTGGGGCCCGTGAGCATGGTCAGCTGCAGAATCACATCGGAAAGGGTATCGTCCACCGCCATGATCCGCCTGATCAGCGCGTAGTTTTCCTCCAGCACCACCCGAATGGTCAGCGTGTGCTCCCCTGCCGTCAAATGGAACAGGTACGGCTGACCATCCCCGTCGCGCAACACCTCCAGCGCATAGGCGCCGTCAGCATGGAAGGCGTATTCCTCCATTTCCCGGAAAAGCACCTGACCATCCAGGGCGATGCTGCGGTAAACAGGCAAGCCGTTGTTGTCCTTGCTGACACGCATGCCCAGCTGATAAAGGCCCTCCTTTTCGACCTGGAACCGCCAGGTCGTCCACTGGTTGCCCTCGCTGAAGTAATACCCGCCGAAGGCATTCAGGCGCTGATACCCGTATTCATAGGGCGTCGTGGCCGGGTCGTCGCTGACGATCCGCTGGATGGAGGCGGCGCTTTTCCCAACGACCTCATCCTCCGCCTGGAACAGGATCGTCTCCCCTTGCCTGGCATTCTCCGGCAGCCGGTCGGCATATTCCGCGTAGGTCGGTATGCTGACCGGCGCGGTCAGGCGCAGATTCGCCAGCGCCACGTTGCCAGTGAGGTTGTCCAGAACCAGCTCATGGGTTCCCGCCGTCAGACAAAAGCCGTAGGGCTCGCGGTAATAGCCGGACAGATCCCGCAGGGTAGCGGTCTGCCAGCACGGGACAATCTCCTGCGCGGGGCGTACGTCATCACCAAGCTGATTCCGCGCCGGCTTGTCCGCTTCCCGCCAAACCCAGGTAAACGCCATGGTGGTTCCCTCGCGGAAGAGCGTCCGGCCATCCCAGCTGAAGCTGCGGCGCGCATCCTGATTGCTGCATTTCCAGGGATAATAGTCGTATGTCAGCCAATAGACGCCGTCCTCGGGCACGTCAACGGTGTACACCAGCCGCTCAGACCCGGTGGCTTCCCAGCAGTAGGCCATGCGGCCGTCGAGCTCAGTCAGCGCCTCGGATTCCAGGTTCAGCGGAACAGGCTCGCCGGTGTAGGGCTTTGCGCCCGCGTCATCCCAGGTCGTCCGGTAGTCGGCATAGAACGGATACTGGGCAATCCCGTCCGCAAGGCGGCTGTCCTGCACCTGGTCGGAAAACTGGTCGCGAAGGCGCATGGCAGACGGATCCTCCTGCGCCCACCCGCTCCCTGCAAGGCACAGGCACACCATCAACGTGACCCACTGCGCGCACCTCAGACCCATTCGCTTCATGCTCATCGTCCGCTCCTGAGTTTAAACGTTTAATCACGGATAGTCTTTTTGCCGCATTCATCCTCGAATGCTGCATGGCACTTTATTGGATGTTTAATCGTTTAACTATCCATGGCTAAAGCATATCACACTTTCATGCCCCTGTCAAGTGGTTTTCGCCCTGAGCATCGCAGTTTTCCGTCATTTTCCGCAGCATCGGGTGCATATTCCCCGGCGTATGCTTTCCTGTCCTTCCTCCCCGCCTGTACCGGGCGCATCCTTTTCCTCGACATCCTTGACAATTTGCAGGGAAAGCCTTGACAGAATCACCTTCCCGTGGTATGATTACTGTCGTTGCCCGTGATATGCGGCCGTGGCGGAATCGGCATACGCGCACGTTTGAGGGGCGTGTCCAGCAATGGGTACGGGTTCAAGTCCCGTCGGCCGCACATATTGCCACCTGTCTTTTGTAACAAAGTCAGGTGGTTTTTTTCATCCCGCTCCTCCTGCGCGGAATGAAGGAACAATACTCCGCACAGCTTGACGACAGTATCGACGGAGGGATTCAGGATGAAGCTCGGTCATGTGGGAAGAACGGTTCGCGTGGGTGTGATCGGCCTTGGGTGCCGCAGCGTGGAGCAGCTCCATGCGCTGCTGTCCATGCCGGATGTGGTGATTGCCGCGGTTTGTGATGTATATCCGGATCGCGTACAGGCGGCGCAGCAGACCATCGGGCAGGCCCGTGGCGTACGTCCGGAGGGCACGCTGAACTACCGGGAGATCAACGCCCGGGAGGATATCGAGGCGGTGTTCATCTTCACCAGCTGGCAGACCCATGTGGCCATCGCGGTTGACGCGATGCGTCATGCCAAGGTTCCCGCCATGGAGGTGGGCGGCGCGTCCTCCCTGGAGGAATGCTGGGAGCTGGTGCGTGTCAGCGAAGAGACCGGTATTCCTGTGATGCTGCTGGAAAACTGCTGCTATGGCAAGACGGAAATGACCCTGCTGAACATGATCAGACAGGGCGTTTTCGGCGAGCTTGTGCACTGCCGGGGCGGCTATCAGCATGACCTGCGGGATGAAATCGGCAACGGGGACATCAACCGCCACTACCGCCAGGACAACTTTCTCTGCCGCAACGGCGAGCTCTACCCCACCCATGAGCTGGGCCCCATCGCCCAGTATCTGAACCTGAACCGGGGCAACCGGATGCTGTCCCTGGTGTCCATGGCCTCCAAGCCTGTGGGCCAGCATCTGTGGATGGAAAAGCACCGGGCGGACTCGCCCCTTTCGCAGGTGATGTTCCACGAGGGCGACGTTGTCACCACCATGATCAAGTGCGCCAACGGGGAAACCATTGTCCTCACCCACGACTGCACCCTGCCCCGGCCCTATTCCCGGGGCGGGTATGTGCAGGGCACGAAGGGCCTTTGGCAGGAGGACGGTCGGCTCATCTACCTGGAGGACCGCACCCCTGCAGCCACCGGCGGCGAGCACCGGTTCGAGCCCGATGCCTCCTGCATGCAGGAATACCTGCATCCCCTGTGGCAGGAGTATGAGGGATTTGGCCTGCGGGGCGGCCACGGCGGCATGGATTATCTGGTGCTGCGGGCCTTCATCGAGTCGCTGCAGCAGGGCGTGGCCTTCCCCATCGACGTGTATGACGCCGCCTCCTGGATGGCAGTTACCTGCCTAAGCGAAATGTCCATCGCCATGGGCTCCGCAACTGTGGCGGTGCCTGACTTCACCGACGGCCGCTGGATCCGCCGGGAACCCCGTCCGGGGGACATTTTCTCCCTGGACGCGGTGTATCCTGAGACCTTCGGCTGATACGCATGCCGGGGGGAAACGGAGCGTTGCTTGTCAACCTGCCAAAGGCGTGCTATGCTGTCAGCGAGGTGATGAACGGTATGGAAACAAAGGATATGATTCTCAGGCTGCGCAGGGAGAAGGGGCTTTCCCAGGACGAGCTGGCGGAGAAGGTGTACGTCACCCGCCAGGCGGTATCCCGCTGGGAAAACGGCGAAACTGTCCCCAACACGGAAACGCTGAAGCTGCTGTCCCAGCTGTTCGACGTGTCCATCAACACCCTGCTGGGCTCCCCGAGGAAGCTGATCTGTCAGTGCTGCGGCATGCCGCTGGAGGATGCTTTCCTCAGCCGTGAAACAGACGGCAGCTTCAACGAGGACTACTGCCAGTGGTGCTACACCCGGGGGAAGTTCGTCTACACCAGCTTGGAGGATCTGACGGACTTCCTGGTGGCGCGCATGTCCGGCGAGAACTGGCCGCCAGAACAGGCCCGTGCCTATTTCGAGGCACAGCTGCCCAGGCTGAAGCACTGGAAACAGCAGCAGGCATGACGCCCTGCGGCGGAGCGTCCATCCCCCATTCGGGATGGGCGCTTTGCTGTATGCAGAACCGGCTTGGTGCTTTCGGTCAAAAAACAGGAAAAAAACAACGGTTTTCCTCTTGACATTCCCGAAAAGATCGTGTATGCTGTCATCAATCCAAAGAAACCTGCGATGGAGAGTAGTACCTCCTTCACAGCACGGCGAAGGGAGCTGCCGATAGTGGGACGGCGGTGCGTGCGGTTGGAGCGAATGGACTCCGGAGGGTTCTTCTGAAGCAGTAACCCTGTGTAGGAAGAAACGGGAACCGCACCCGTTATCCAGGCGGCGCGTATCATGTGTACGCGACAATGAGCGCGTCCTCCCTTTTCATTGGAGGCGAAGCTGAGTGGCACCGCGGGAATACCGCCTCAGTCTACCATCGGTAGATTGGGGCGTTTTTTTTATTCCAAATTTCACCCAAGCATCATCAAGAAAGGACGGTACCTGATTATGAAGAACCTGAAGAAGTTGGCTTCCCTGCTGCTGGCGTTGACATTTGTCTTCTCCTTTGCAGCTGTCGCCCAGGCAGACGATGCGCCCATCAAGATCGGCATCATCCAGTTCGCCGAGCATCCCTCCCTGGACAACTGCCGTCAGGGCTTCATCGAGGGCCTTGCCGCAGCCGGCTATGTGGAAGGCGAGAACGTCGTTTTTGATTACCAGAACGCTCAGGCTGACACCGGCATTGCCGCGCAGATCGCCGACAAGATGGCTGCTGACTGCGACTTGATCTGCGCCGTGGCTACCCCCGTGGCCCAGGCTGCCTACAACGTGGCTGAGGAAAAGGGCATCCCGGTGATCTACACCGCCGTGTCCGATCCCATCGCTTCCCAACTGGCCAGCGCCGACGGCACCAACCCCGGCCAGGTCACCGGCACCTCCGACGCCCTGCCCGTGGAGGCCCAGCTGAAGCTGATCCGTGCCCTGATGCCTGACGCGACCAAGATCGGCATCCTGCATACCACCAGCGAGACCAACAGCGATTCCACCCTGGCCACCTACAAGGAGCTGGCCCCCCAGTACGGCTTTGAAATCGTGGACAAGGGCATCTCCGTGGGTGCGGACATCCCCATGGCCCTGGACGCTCTGCTGCCTCTGGTGGACTGCACCACCAATTTGACCGACAACACCGTCGTGTCCTACCTGGCCACGGTGCTGGAAATGTCCAAGGAAGCCGGCAAGCCCGTCTTCGGCAGCGAGGTTGAGCAGGTTCGCAACGGCTGCGCGGCCTCCGAGGGCATCGAGTACCTGGAGCTGGGCCGTCAGACCGGCGGCATGGCTGCCAAGGTGCTCAGCGGCGAGGCTGAGGCCAAGGACATTCCCTTCGAGATCATCAGCAATTCCTACCTCTATATTAACGAAGAAGTCCTGGCAGAATACGGCCTGACCGTTCCTGCCGAGCTGGCTGAGCGCGCCATCTCCGTGACCGCAGAGTAACCCCGGTTTCTCCCCTGCCCGGCCCTTCCTTCCTCCTTGAGGGGCCGGGCTTCACCCATGTTCGACTGAAATTGTGCCAAGGCAGAAAGCTGGTTGAAGCAATGAACCTTTCCGCGATCCTGAACATTATCACCGGCGCGCTGGAGCAGGGCCTTATTTATGGCATTCTGGCCCTGGGTCTGCTGATCACCTACCGCATCCTGGACTTCCCGGATCTGACGGTGGACAGCTCCTTCCCGCTGGGCGCGGCCATCACCGCGCTGATGACCGTCAACGGCTATCCGCCGGTGCTGTCCCTGTTTGCAGCGGCGGCGGCGGGCGCGGTGGCCGGTCTGGTCACGGGCCTGATCCATGTACGGTGCCATGTGCGCGACCTGCTCAGCGGCATCATTACCATGACGGGCCTGTACTCCATCAACCTGCGCATCGCGGGCAAGGCTAACCTACCCTTCTTCGCCAACGCAACCCTGTTCAAGAATCCCTTCACCAAGTCTCTCGCCGCCTGGATTGCGCCCTACAGCACGCTGATCATCATCCTGCTGATCGTCCTGGCTGCAAAGCTCCTGCTGGACTGGTACCTGAAGACCAAGGCAGGCTTCCTGCTGCGGGCTGCGGGCGACAACGCCAGCGTCGTCACCACCCTGGCGCGGGACGTGGGCACCACCAAGATCATCGGTCTGATGATCGCCAACGCCCTGGTGGCCCTCTCCGGCGCGGTCATGGCCCAGCACCAGCGCTCCTTTGACATTTCCATGGGCACCGGCACCATGGTGACCGGCCTGGCCTCGGTGATCATCGGCACGAACCTGTTCAAGAACCTGGGCTGGATGAAGAGCACCACCATGGTCATCATCGGCTCGGTGCTGTACAAGCTGTGCGTGTCGGCGGCCATCTCCTGCGGCCTGGAGGCTCAGGACATGAAGCTGATCACCGCCGTGCTGTTCCTGCTGATCCTGATCTTCGCCCAGACCCAATTCAAGCGGAAGAAGGTGCGCATTCATGCTTGAACTGCGGAATGTATCCAAGACCTACAGCCCCGGCACCGTCCAGGAGACGTGCCTCTTTACCGGCTTCAACCTGTTTATCGAGAAGGGCAGCTTTGTGTCCGTGGTGGGCAGCAACGGCAGCGGCAAGACCAGCCTGCTGAACATCCTGTGCGGCTCCATCCCCGTGGACGACGGGCAGATTCTCATGGACGGCCGGGACATCACCCGCATGAAGGAATTCCGGCGGTATGCCCGCATCGGCCGGGTGTATCAGAACCCTGCCATGGGTACCTGCCCCACCATGACCATCCTGGAGAACCTGTCCCTGGCGGACAACAAGGGAAAGCGCTACGGCCTGACTCCCGGCGCCAACCGCCGCCGCATCGGGGACTACAAGGCCATGCTGGCGCCTCTGGGCCTGGGCCTTGAGGACAAGCTGAGCGTGCCGGTGGGCAGCCTCTCCGGCGGACAGCGACAGACTCTTGCGTTGCTGATGGCCACCATGACCCCCATTGACTTCCTGATCCTGGACGAGCACACCGCCGCCCTGGACCCCAAGACGGCGGAGATCGTCATGGAGCTGACGGACAGGGTGGTGCGCGAGAAGAAGCTGACCACGCTGATGGTCACCCACAACCTGCGCCACGCGGTGCAATACGGCGACCGGCTGCTGATGATGCATCAGGGCGGCGTGGTGCTGGACAAGGCCGGCGAGGAGAAGGCCAACACCCGGGTAGAGGATCTGCTGGAGATCTTCAACGCCATCAGCATCGAGTGCGGCAACTGAGCAGCGCAAGGGCACATATTGCCAAAAATACGCAGGAAATGCAGAAAAACAGGCACATGCTCACTTGTGCCTGTTTTCTGTCTATGGTAAACTAATGGATGCGGCATAAGCCGCCCCACGATTTTTGCAGGAAGGGTTCTTATGATCGAGAAATGGCCGACGGTGCTGCCCGCGCTGACGGGCAAGCAGCCGCGTACCGTCTATGTCTATGTCCCTGATATGGCCCTGGAGGATCCCGACGCACGCTTTCCGGTTCTGTACATGTTTGACGGCCACAACGTTTTCTTCGACAGCGACGCTACCTATGGCAAAAGCTGGGGCATGAAGGAATACATGGAGGAAACCGCCACACCCATGATCATCGTGGCAGTGGACTGCAACCACAGCCCCAACCACGGCCGCCTGAGCGAATACTCCCCCTTCTCCTTCCGTGACCCCAACCTGGGCAACATTACCGGCCGGGGCAAGAAGTACATGGAGTGGATGGTTCATTCCCTCAAGCCCATGATTGACCACCGCTACCCCACCCTGCCCGAGCGTGAGCACACCTTCATCGCGGGCAGCTCCATGGGCGGGCTGATGAGCCTGTACGCCATCCTCGCCTACAACGACGTGTTCTCCCGGGCGGCGTGCCTGTCTCCCTCCATCTGGTTTGCCACCAAGGCATTGCACAGGCTGATCGCCGGCGCGGAGGTGGATCCGCAGACGGTGATCTACATGGACTACGGCTCCCGGGAGATGGGCAACCACGACAAGATGCGCAGCCAGTTTGCCCGGGTGACAGCGGATCTGCTGGAGAAACGGGTGTTCCTCACCAGCCGCATCGTCCCCAACGGCGACCATTGCGAGGCCTGCTGGGAGGAGCAGATTCCCTTCTTCATGGGCGCGCTTTTGTACAACAGAGACTAAGGGAGGTTTTACGCACTTGCAGACCTACTACACCAAATGGTACAGCCCCTCCGTAGGCCGGGACATGGAAATCAAGGTGTACGGCCACGGCGGACGGCCTGTTCTGTTCATCCCCTGCCAGGACGGCCGTTTCTACGACTTCGAGAATTACAAGATGACCGACGCCTGGGCCCCCTGGATCGAGAGCGGCCAGTGCATGGTCTTTGCCATTGACACCCTGGACAAGGAGACCTACTCCGCCAAGGGCGATGCCTACTGGCGCATCCGCCGCCACGAGGCGTGGTTCGCCTACATTACCAATGAGGTGGTACCCTTCATCCGCAACCTCACCAACGAGCGTAACGGCTGGGAGGGCTATCCCGGGGTGATTGCCTTTGGCTGCAGTCTGGGTGCCACCCATGCCGCCAACCTGTTCTTCCGCCGCCCCGACCTGTTCGACGGGCTCCTGGCGCTGTCGGGCATCTACACCTCGGACTACGGCTTCCATGGCTACATGAACGAGGATGTGTACCGCAACAGCCCCGTGGATTACCTGGCGGGCATGCCCAAGGATCATCCCTTCATTGAGCAGTACAACCGGCACAAGGGCGTCATCGTCGTGGGCCAGGGCCCCTGGGAGATTCCTGCCAGCACCTTCCGCCTCAAGGACATCTGCGAGGAGAAGGGCATCAACGTCTGCTTCGACATCTGGGGCTACGACGTGAAGCATGACTGGGACTGGTGGTACAAGCAGGTGGCTGTGCACGTCCCCCACGTGCTGTGAGGCCTTGTCTCGCCGCGCGATACTATACAGAAAAAGGTGATCAGCATGAAGAACTTCATTTTCATCTCGCCCAACTTCCCCACCAACTACTGGCAGTTCTGCAAGCACCTCAAGGACAACGGCCTGAACGTGCTGGGCATCGGCGATCAGCCCTACAATGAGCTGCTGCCTGAGCTCAAGAGCAGCCTGACGGAGTACTACAAGGTGCGCTCCATGGAGAACTACGACGAGGTCTACCGGGCGGTGGCCTTCTTCATCTCCCGGTATGGCCGCATCGACTGGCTGGAGAGCAACAACGAGTACTGGCTGGAGCGGGACGCCATGCTGCGCACCGACTTCCACATCACCTCCGGCTTCCAGGTGGAGGACATGGCCCGCATCAAGTACAAGTCCGGCATGAAGCCCTACTACCAGGCCGCAGGCATCCCCACCGCCCGCTACCACATCGTGGATGATTTCGATGGCTGCAGGAAGTTCATCGATGAGGTGAACTGGCCCGTGATCGTCAAGCCCGACAACGGTGTGGGCGCGTCCCACACCTACAAGCTGAGCAGCGATGATGACCTGCGCAGCTTCCTCAGGGAAATGGATCCTTCCGTGCGCTATATCATGGAGGAGTTCATCACCGCTGAGGTCAACAGCTACGACGCCATCATCGACAGCCATGGCGAGCCCATCTTCGAGACCGGCAACGTGACCCCCAACTCCATCATGGACGTGGTGAACAACGGCGACAACTCCATCTACTACATCGTTAAGGAGCTGCCCGAGGACACCCGCAGGGCCGGCCGTGCCACGGTGAAGTCCTTCGGCGTGAAGAGCCGCTTCGTGCACTTCGAGTTCTTCCGCCTGACGGCCGATCATCCCCACATGGGCAAGAAGGGTGACGTGGTGGCCCTGGAGGTCAACATGCGGCCCTGCGGCGGCTTCTCCCCCGACATGATGAACTACGCCAACTCCACCGATGTGTACAAGATCTGGGCGGATATGATCGCCTTTGACAGCACCCAGAAGCCCTGCGGCGAGAAGCACTTCTGTGCCTTCGCCGGCCGCCGCGACGGCAAGAACTTCCGCCTGACCCATGATCAGCTGCTGTCCAAGTACGCTGGCCAGATGCGCATGGTCACCCGCATCCCCGATGCGCTCGCCGGCGCCATGGGCAATCAGATGTACGTGGCCGTCTTCCCCACGGAGGAGGAGATGCAGGCCTTCTATGCCGACGCCTGCAACGTGTGGTAATTCCGGATCAATCCAAAGAACGCCCCGGGAATCGCT
>JAXEEE010000059.1:0-19736 GCA_034104265.1 Eubacteriales bacterium
GGAAAACTTTCCTTACAGCCTCGAGCGGCCGGGAGCGAAGCGACCAGCGAGAGGCTGCAAAACTCAAAAAAGTGGCCCGCAGGCCACTTTTTTGACGCGCGCGTCAGCGCGCCGGTCTATAGCTGTTGATCAGCGGAATCAGCAGAAAAACCACCCACCCCGGATGCCACAGGTTGCACAGGAACCCCAGCAGCAGGTAGATGATCGTCACCATGATCGGATTCCCCAGCAGCCGCAGGTAGCTCCGCTGCGACCGGGGCAGATAGTACAGCGGGATCGTCAGGAACAGGATCCACCAGGGATGCCACAGCCCGAACACCGCCCCCAGCACCAGATACACCACCGTCACCAGCACCGGATAGGGCACGGCCCTGCGCTTCTTTTCCGCAATATGCTCAAAGTAGCTGCCGTTGGGCAGGGGATCGTCCGGGTCGATGGCCTCCTGCGGCACGGGCTCCTCCGCTGCGGGAACAGCCTCCGCCACGGCGGGTACCTCCGGAATGGGCGCGGCTTCCGCCTGTCCGCCGTGAATCAGCTCGTCCAGGGTCACGCCGTACAATTGCCCCAGGGCGATCAGGTTGTCCGTGTCGGGGGAGGATTCGGCCCGCTCCCACTTGGAGACGGCCTGGCGGCTCACGTGCAGCTTCTCCGCCAGCTCCTCCTGGGACAGTCCGCGCTCCTTGCGCAGCTGGGTCAGACGCGCTGCGGTTTCCAGGGTCATAAGGGGTGTCCTCCTTGCAGTGTGTTGATAGGGTATTGTACCATATCCGCCCGCCTGTGACCAGCAAATCCTGCTTCCATCCGCCCCTGCAACCAATAGTTGCCCCCGCATGCGAAAAAATTCAGGCCAAAAACACAAAATCTTCAAAAACCTGCGAACATTTCCGGTAGGAAATGCGTCTAATTAGGTGTACAATTGTCTTGCATTCCATCTGCCGGGGAAAGGGGGCGTGGCCGTTGAGACGCAGGGCGCTGATGCTGCTGCTTGCGCTGGCATGCGCGTGCCTTTCCCGCGCGCCCGCCCTGGCGGAAGGGCTCAACCGCGCCCTGCTGGTGGGATGCGACAGCTTCATCACCCAGCCCTCCACCGCCCCCGCCTCCGCCAACAACGTGGCCCGCATGGCCGAGGCCCTCTCCGGCGGCGCCATGAACCTGGAAAACCTGGTTACCCGCCGGGGCGACGTGAGCAGCGCGGCGGAGCTGGAGCAGCTGATCCGCACGGCCTTCGACGGCGCGGAGCCCGGGGATGTGAACTACTTCTACATCAGCACCCACGGCATCTGGGAGCAGGGCGCCCCCGCCGGGGACATGACCCTGCTGCTCTCCGACGGCAACCGGGAGGAGGGCATTACCGCCGCGAAGCTGCGGGAAATCTTCGACACCATCCCCGGCACCAAGGTGCTGATCCTGGACGCGTGCCACACCGGCGCGGTCATCGGCAAGGGCGTCCACGCCCCCTACGACAACGTGTTCCAGGGGGCGGAGTACAAGGTGCTTTGCTCCTCGGGCGGTGCGGAGGAAAGCTGGTTCTGGCAGGGCGGGGATGAGGACGAGGCGCTGGTGGGCGCGGGGTACTTCTCCACGGCGGTGGCCAGCGGGCTGTCCGTCACCGGCGGCTACGGCGCGGACGACAACCGGGACGGCAGCATCACCCTCACCGAGCTGAAGCGCTACCTCCTGGCCAACCACGGCGCCTCCACCGTCCGCAGCTACCCGGAGGAGGACGATTTCGTCATCCTCCGCTACGACGCCCAGTCCTACACCGGCCGCCGCCGCGACAGCGTCATGGAGGGCGTGACCTTCGAGGGGGATGTGCTCTCCGCCGACGATTCCACCGTGGCCTTTTCCTTCAACATGGTCAAGCCCGCCCAGGTGGCCTACCAGATCGTCTACCAGCATGGGGGCCGGTGGGACTTTGACCGCAGCGAGCTGCTCTACGACAACGCCGAGCGCTATGGCGCCTACGGCGACGCCCAGGGCTATCTGTCCCCGGGAATGAAGCAGCGCACCCTGACCCTCAGCCGGTCGGAGACGGGCAGCTACGGCTATGTGCTGGTACAGCTGATCACCCGCTCCGGCGGCGTGCCGTCCCTGGCCTCCAGCCGGGTTCTGTGCGTCCCCCCGGCGCAGGGGGATCCCCAGCCGGGCATCCTCGTTGGCGGCAGCTTCTGCCCCGGCGCGGGGGAGGAGATGTCCTTCGTGGTGACGCACCGCTACCCCTGCGAGCTGACCGTCACCGTCCAGGAAATGGAGGGCAAGACCGTCCGCCGCCTGGCCTCCCGCGCGCCCTCCCGGCCGGAGCACCTGTCCCCCCAGGGCTCCAGCTACTGCTGGAACGGCCTGACCAGCCGGGGCGAAACGGCCCCCGCCGGGCAGTACCGCATTCAGGTGAAGGCCTACATCGGCGACACGGTGTACGAGGCCCTGTCCGAGCCCTTCGAGCTGATCGAGGGGGACGGCTGACGCTGCGCCCCACGCACACGCCCGCGCTCCCTGCGCAAGGGAGGCCGCGGGCATTTTCTGTCCGCGGGAGCCGGCCGGTGACTGCTGCCTGCGCCCGGGTGGCCGCGCCCTGCGAGGGGTTGAACATGCAGCGCAACGGCTGCTCCGTCCACAGAAAATGAGGACATCTTTGTCCGGGCAAGGACGGCTGCGGGTGTTTATCCGCCCGCAGGAGCAGGATTGGCGGGCTGGGCTGCTGCCTGCAGCGGCCCCCCAGCCGGGCCATGCATTCCGCCATCCCACCGGCACCCCGTCGTTCCGGCGGACGACTCCTGGACAGCCCGGATCGGCGCGCTCTTTTTGGCTTGTCACAACGGGGCGGACGTGCTATCATGGTTCAGCCAAGAACAATGGATGGAGATGAACCTTCCGTGCAGAATCGTCCTGACCTGGGCTCCGGCTCCGTGGGCAGGCTGATGGTACGCCTGGCTGTGCCCACCATCACCGCCCAGCTGGTCAACATGCTGTATAACCTGGTGGACCGGATCTATATCGGCCACAGTCCCGGCATCGGCACCGAGGCCCTCACCGGTGTGGGCGTGTGCCTGCCCATCATCATGATGGTGTCGGCCTTCGCGGCCCTGGCGGCCATGGGCGGCGCACCGCTGGCCTCCATTGAGATGGGCAAGGGCGACCGCAACCGGGCCGAGCGCATCCTGGGCAGCAGCGCGGCGCTGCTGGTGTGCGTGTCCGCGGTGCTGACGGTGGTGCTGGGCATCTGGCACAGGCCCATGCTGCTGGCCTTCGGCGCGGGCGAGGACACCATCGTCTACGCCGCCCGGTACATGCGCATTTACAGCCTGGGCACGCTCTTTGTGCAGCTGGCCCTGGGGCTGAACGCCTTCATCACCGCCCAGGGCTTCACCACCGTCAGCATGCTGACGGTGCTCATCGGCGCGCTGCTCAACACCGTGCTGGATCCCCTGTTCATCTTCGTCTTCGGCATGGACGTGCAGGGTGCGGCCCTGGCCACGGTGATCTCCCAGGGCGTCAGCGCGGCGTGGGTCGTGCATTTCCTCCTGGGGAGGAAAACCACCCTGCGCCTGACCCCCGCCTGCTTCCGGCTGGACTGGCCGCTGCTCAGCCGCAGCATCGCCCTGGGACTGTCCCCCTTCATCATGCAGAGCACGGACAGCCTGATGAACGTGTGCTTCAACAGCAGCCTCCTGCACTACGGCGGCACCCTGGCCGTGGGCGCCATGACCATCTGCTCCAGCGCGATGCAGTTTGTTCTCCTGCCCATCCAGGGGCTGATCCAGGGCGCGTCGCCCATCATCAGCTACAACTACGGGGCGGGCAATCCCCAGCGGGTGAAAAAGACCTTCAAGCTGCTGCTGATCTGCTGCCTGGGCTACTCCACCGCCATGTGGGCGATCACAACCTTCGCGCCCCAGGTGTTCGTGGGGCTGTTCACCCCCGACCCGGAGCTGCAGGCCTACGCGGTGCCCTGCGTGCGGCTGTACATGAGCGCGATCCTGATCTTCGGCGCCCAGTGCGCCTGCCAGAACACCTTCGTGGCCCTGGGCAACGCCAAGTGCAGCTTCTTCCTGGCCTGCCTGCGCAAGCTGATTCTGCTGATCCCGCTGATCTACATCCTGCCCCATTTCTTTGAGGACAAGGTGATGGCGGTGTTCCTGGCGGAGCCCGTGGCAGACGTGCTGGCGGTTTCCACCACGGTGATCATGTTCACGGCGGTGTTCCGCAAGACCATGCGTCGGCTGGAGGAAAGGGTTTCCCACCCCTGAGCGCGCACAGGAAAAGGGCCGGAGACAGTGTGTCTCCGGCCCGTTCAGTCTATTTGAGTCCTTGGGTAGTGTCGGAGGGGCCGCAGCTCCTCCGACTGCAATCGTATCCGGCGGCTCCGCCGCCGGGGCGGGTCGTTTCGCGTCAGCGAAACTTTCCTAACAAATTTGCCGTCCGGGAGCGAAGCGACCAGGCAAATTTGCAAGCCGTCCGCAGACGGCGTTTCCTTCCAACTCAAAAAAGTGGCCGCAGCCACTTTTTTGACAAGGCGACAGCCTTTACAGGCTCTTCAGGTAGGCGGCGATGGTCTCGTCCTTGCAGGCGGGGTAGAACAGCTCCGCGAAATGCTCGCCGGAGATGGTCTCCTTCAGGAAGTCCTGGTCAATGTCGTGCAGAATGTCGATCAGAGGACGGTAGGTGATCTTCTTCACGCCGTCGAGGATCTTCTTGTTGCGCTGCTCGGGCACCACGCGCTCCTTGGGATAGCCGTTGCCGTGGCCGAAGCCAAACAGCTGCTGCCAGATCATCTCCAGCTTCAGCTCCGCGCCCCAGCCGAAGTCCTTGGCAAAGGGCAGGGCCACGCAGTTGCCATCGTTGATCTGGGCGAACATGTAGCCGTCGGAGGGATCCACAATGTGGCCGCAGAGCACGCCGGGGAAGCTGTTGCAGGCCAGCATGGCACCCTCGCCGGTGCCGCAGCCGGTCACCACATAATCCGCTGCGCCGGTTTCCAGCAGGAGGGAGGCCAGCAGGCCCGCCTTGACGTAGGTCAGCTGGCAGGCGTCATCGGCGGTGTACATGCCATAGTTGACCACAGTGTGGCCCATGGGCTCCACAACCTTCTTCAGGGTGGCTTCAATGAGGCTGTTCTTGGCAGCCTGGCTGTTTTCGTTGATCAGGGCGATACGCATGGGTATCATCATCCTTTCATTGGTTGTGCCATCATGATAGCACCCTTTTGCGGAAAAAGCAACCCGGCGGGAATTTTCCCGTCCTCCCCCGGGGACTGTTGCCCGCCCCCGGATTCCATGGTATAATCAAATGGATATTGTTCCTACGCCAACCAAGGAGTGTGAAGACCCATGAAAACCTCCGCAATCCGCTGGATTGTCATCGCCGTGATGCTCTGCGCCATGGCGCTGCTGATTGCCTCCCCCGCCCTGGCCGAGGTGGAGCCCCTGCCCCTGGATCAGACCGTCCCCGGCAACCCCGCCCTGGCGGACGGCTGGACCTATACCCCCGCTGCCCAGGCCGGCCAGGGGCAGAAGATCCTGCGCTATTCCTCCAAGACCCGGGAGTGGGCCGAGACCGATGCCGACGCGCCTGCCTCCGCCTATGACTGGGCCCGCTACGAGGATCCCTCCATCACCGTGGAAACCTCCTTTATGACCGTCCAGCCCGCCTATGAATCAACCAAGGTGCCCGCCGCCGTGGTGCGCATCAAGGTGGCCGACCCCAGCCAGATCCGCACCGCCATGAGCTATGACAATTACGACAAGAAGGACTACGTCAAGGCCAGCGACATGGCCAAGCACGTCAACGCCATCGCCGCGGTGAACGGCGATTTCTTCAAGTACCACTACAACGTGGGCTATGTGGTGCGCCAGGGCCAGTTCTACCGCGACATGCTCAACGGCAAGCGCGACCTGCTCATCATCGACCAGAAGGGCGACTTCCACACCGTGCTGGCCGCCACCAGCGAGGATACCGCCGCGTACCTGGCCGACATGGAGCAGCAGGGCCTGACCCCCATCAACACCTTCACCCTGGGCCCCGTGCTGGTCAATGACGGCGTGGCCGTGGAGATCAAGGATACCGTCACCGCCAGGGAGGGCGAGTTCCAGTACCGCTATCCCCAGCAGCGGGTGGCCATCTGCCAGCTGGGCGAGCTGGAATACGCCATTGTGGAAATCTACGGCAAGACCGACTCCTCCGCCGGCACCACCCTGCAGGAAATGGCGGACTTCATCGCCTACCTGTTCCCGGAATGCCGTGTAGCCTACAACCTGGACGGCGGCGGCTCCACCAACGTGGTGGTGGACGGCGAGCGCATCCACAAAACCCCCGGCGCCCGCAAGATCAGCGACATTCTGTACTTCGCCTCCGCCTGGACGGGAGAGTAAAGCATGACGACCATTCATCTGGGTTCCCTGACCCTTTATCCCTATGGCCTGGCGCTCTGTGCCGCCACGGCCCTGGCATTGGCGTTTTCCGCCCTTTCCTTCCGCCGCGGCGGCCTGAAGGCGGGCGCGCTGAGCTGGTTTGCGCTGCTGGGCATCCCCCTGGGCGTGCTGGGGGCGCGGCTGGCCTACTGCCTGGCCGCCCTGGACTGGGTGATGCAGGAGGGCTTCGGGTTCTTCTTCCAGCTGAGCCGGGGCGGGTACATGCTCTACGGCGCGCTGGCGGGCTGCGCCCTGGCCCTGTGGCTGACCGCCCGCATCACCGGCGAGAGCTTTGCCCGCATGGCGGATCGCCTGGCCGCCCCGGCCATGGTACTGATCCTCCTGGGCCGCCTGGCGGAGGGCCTGGTGGGCCAGGGCTATGGCTGGTGCGTGGAGGATTGGTTCATGGAGGATTCCGGCATGAGCCTGTTCGTTCTGGAGGATCCCTCCTTCTTCTACCGCCTGCCCTTCGCCGTGCCGGACATGTATGACAACTACAACTGGGCGGTGTTCATCTTCGAGGCGCTGACGGCGGGGGTGATCGCGCTGATCCTCCTGCGGATGAAGCCCCGCCGGACAGGAGCCCGGGCCATGCTGGCGCTGCTGCTCTACGCAGCCACGCAGATTCTCTGCGAGAGCCTTAGGCAGGATGCGGTGCTGCGCTGGGGCTTTGTGCGGATCAACCAGGTCATCGGCGCGGTGCTGATCGCAGGGATGCTGGCGCTGTGCGTGCTCCGCGCGCCCCAACGCTCCCCCCGCCAGATCGGCGGGCTGTTCGCGGGGATGCTGGCCTGCATGGGCGTGGTGATCGCCATGGAGTTCGCGCTGGAGAAGAAGATCTCCGCCATCGAGTTTATCCCCATGGACGTGTGCTATGTGCTGATGGCGCTGGCCTGTCTGGGGCTGATCCTGTGTGTCACGCCCCTGTGGCGCAAGGGCTTCCCCCGGGAGGAATAATCCCCGCGTCCTGCGGCGCATGATCTGCCGCAGGGCGCTTTTCTTGTGTGTACTGGGTGTAAATCCCGCAGGCGGTCGATTGACATTCCCACAGCGTTATGCTATGCTTTGACATGTATATCATAGGAAGGTTCAGGCTTGCTGACCGTATTTTTACTGGAGGGAACGATGATGAAACGGCTGATCTGCGCCCTGCTGGCGCTGCTTCTGGCCCTCCCGACGGGACTGGCCTGCGCGGAGGAGCTGCGCGGCTATACCAAGGATGAGGGCTATGTGTATGTGAACCTGGGACGGTATCCGCAGAAGGAGGACGGCACAGTGCTGCCGCTTCTGTGGCGGGTGCTGACCGTGGATGAGGACAAGGCCTACCTGTGCAGCGAGTACGTCCTCTTCGCCATGCCCATGCATGTCAACTACACCGAGTACAAGACCATCGGCAGCGACTTCGGCCAGACGGAGCTGTGCCATTACCTCAACGGCGAATTTGCCGCCGCGGCCTTTACCGAGGAGGAGCTTTCCCTCCTGCAGGACTTTGAAACCTACGGCAAGGTGTTCCTGCTGGACTCCTCCGACCT
The DNA here is from genome assembly GCA_034104265.1 of Eubacteriales bacterium. Taxonomy (GTDB): domain Bacteria; phylum Bacillota; class Clostridia; order Christensenellales; family Aristaeellaceae; genus UBA11524. Next base: position 7,940 of record JAXEEE010000059.1, read on the forward strand.
GAAGAGCAAGGAGGTCGGCATGGGCGTGGGCGAGGGCCTGAAGGCCTGGGGCACTGAGTACGCCATCAAGGTGACGGGGCTGTATGTTTTCCGGCCCCGCTTCGGCTCCCACAGCCCCTACTGGACCCGCAACCAGTCCACCACCGATCTGCGCCATGCCCGCTGCACCAAGGACGGCGGTCAGCTGGGACACATTGTTTCCGACCGTGAGAACGAGGGCGTTCGTCCCGCGGCCTACCTGGATCTGAGCCTGGCGGAGATTGTCTCCGGCACGGGGACGATGGACGATCCCTTCATCGTGGGGAAGAAAGCGGCGGAATGATGAACATGCGCAAACTGCTCTACGCCCTCCTGGCGGCTCTCGCCATGACCCTGTGCGTAACCTCCGCCCTGGCCGCCGAGGCCATGGACATCACCAGCGAATGCACCCTTCGCTGCTCCCCCAACTCCATCCCCTCCAAGAACATGACCGACGGCCAGTACACCACCAAGGCCGTGGTGAAGAAGGGCCTCAACCCCTGGGTGAGCATCTCCGCGCCGGCGGGGCTGGACATCCATGGGGTGTATATCTGCTGCGCCACCATGCCCGACAGCTACGAGGTGCAGGTAGACTACGGTAACGGAAACGGCTGGGAGAAGTACATTGACGGCGACACCCGCTTCTTCCACGTGTATATTCCCCTGAACGGCGTGAAGAACGTCCGCCTGTACTGCACCAGCACCAAGAGCTTCGAGTGGCAGTTCAACGAGCTGTTCGTCTTTACCGAGGGCGACCTTCCCTCCTGGGTGCAGTGCTGGGAGCCCACCCCCGAGAAGGCGGACATTCTCTTCCTGGCCACCCACCCCGACGATGAGCTGATCTTCTTCGGCGGCGCGATTCCCACCTACGCCGTGGAGCAGCGCCGGAATGTGGTGGTGGCCTACATGAGCTACTCCAACACCACCCGCCGCTCCGAGCTGCTCAACGGCTTGTGGTCCATGGGCGTGCGCACCTACCCGGTCATCGGCTCCTTCCGGGACTCCTTCACCAAGGACGCTGCCTCCGCCTACAAGAAGCTGGGCGGTGAAAAGACCGTGGTGGAATATGTGGTGGGGCTGTACCGCCAGTACCGGCCGGAGGTGGTCGTCACCCAGGATGTGAACGGCGAATACGGCCACGGCCAGCACAAGATGACCGTGGACGCGGCCCAGAAGGCCATTGAGCTGGCCGCCGCCGAGGGCGAGTATCTGGATTCCTTCCTGACCTGGGGCGCGTGGAACGTGAAGAAGCTGTACCTGCACCTGTACCCGGAGAACCAGATCGTCTTCGACTGGTCGGTGCCGCTTCAGTCCATGGGCGGCAAGACGGGCATTGAGCTGGCGGAGGAGGCCTACGCGCTGCACATCACCCAGCGGTGCTCCGGCATGTCCGTCACTGAGACGGGCACGGAGTACGACAACCGGGTCTTCGGCCTGGTCTACACCGCCGTGGGTGAGGACGTGCGCAAGGACGACTTCTTGGAGAACATTTACGAGAGCCCGGCCTCCTACGTGCCGGTGACGCCCACCCCCGCCCCGACCCCCGCGCCCACACCGGTTCCGGCCTACGTGGAGGTCATGCCCGCGCTGAACGAAAAGGGCTACCTGGACGAGGGCGAGTTCATCTACTCCAGTGAGGAGAAGGGTCTGTGGCTCTATGTGGATCAGGCCAACAAGATCATCATCACCCGGCGGATGGACAAGGATGCGCCGCTGACCTGGTTTGAGGCGGAAATCTGGTGCGACCTGGATGCCGGGGCCAAGCTGAACAACATTGCCTACGATCCTGAGCAGATGGGCAAGGTACGCGTGGACGCCTCCGAAACGGCGCTGAAGCATCAGCTGGTCTTCGCCATGAACGCGGACTACTACACCTATCGTGTGGGCAGCAAGAACGGGCGGCACATCGGCGTGGAGATCCGCGACGGACAGATTCTCTACGATGATCCCGTGCCGGAGGACAAGATGACCACCGGCCTGTTCCCCAACCTGGACATGCTGGCCTTCTTCCCCGACGGGAACATGAGGGTCTACCACAGCTATGACATCACCGCCCAGGAGCTGGTTGATCAGGGCGCGTATACGGTGCTGTCCTTCGGCCCGTACCTGATCAAGGACGGGGAGTTCAGCGAGAAGGTGTATACCAGCGGCGACAGCAAGAATCCCCGGGCGGCCATCGGCATGGTGGAGCCGGGGCACTACGTGGCCATCATGGCGGAGGGCCGTCTGAAGCGCAGCAGCGGCATCACCATTCAGCACCTGGCCCAACTCATGCGTGCCAAGGACTGCCAGGTGGCCTTCAACCTGGACGGCGGCCAGACGGCGATCATGTGCTTCATGGGCAAGCAGCTGAACATGATCGGCTCCTACGACGGCGGCAAGACCTACGCCCGCAAGACCAGCGAGGTAATCGGCATTGGCGTTTCCGACCAGGTGGGAACCTATGAAGTGGATGTTGTGAACAAGTGATAAGGGGGAGACGCTGGGGCTCCTCGCCCCAGGCCCTCGCCAAAGAGCCTTCGGCTCTCTGGACTCTCATTCGTGGGGCATCATCATTGGTCGAAGGCCCGGCGCACAAAGGGTGCGCCGGGCTTGCAGGGGTCACGGCGCAGGGTCTTCGACCCTTTTCATTGGGTGCGCCGCGACGCGGAACATGCGAGGCTCTCCCTATCCGTCACGGCACAGCCGTGACACCTTCCCCGCTGGGGAAGGCTTTTTTTGTTGCGCGCGCTCGGGCGGGACTCCCCTACGGTCGCCCCGCTTCGCCCATGGTTGTGCCCTCCGCCTCAGTTGAGAGAGGCGGCGTCCTCCTGCGGAGGCCGACGGAGGCTACTCCTGCTCCTCCGGCCATGCATCAATGCGTAAATACGCACCTTGTCTGACCTGTCAGTCTACAAACGCAACCAGAAGCCCAAGCCCACCAACCCGCGCCCAACGAGGGCGGCCCACCGGTGCCGCCCGGCCGCCAGAGGACAACAGGCATGACACCCAAAGCCGTTCCAAGCCGCCCCCGCGAGGAAGCCTATAGCCTCGCCCAGCATGAGGTTCCGCCCTCAAGCCAAGCGGCGAGGGGTCCGGGGGCAGCCATGGTGCTGTATCGTATTGGCTGCCACCGGGCGCCCTTTGGTTCTTTCCCGCGAGTGGGAAAGAACGCCCCGCACATCCACGGATGTGCAAGGGAACGGCACTCCCCCAAACGAGAAAGAGCGCCCCTGCCCGTGCAACAGGCCAAAGTCCCTCCCAACGGGCGCGGGAGAACCATCACTTGTTCTCCCGCATCGCCTCCAGCGCCTCCCGGCGGCGGCAGGCATCCGCCTCGCTCTGCCGGAACAGCGCCGCCGCTTCCTCCGGCGATTGCCTCGCCAGCGCCGCATACCGCGTCTCACCCTCCAGGAACGCGCGGTAGCCGCCCTCCGGGGCCTTGCTGTCCATGATCAGCGCAGGCTCCTTCCGCGGATCCCGCCGGTACAGCGTCCAGTAGCCGCTTTCCACCGCACGGCGCATTTCCTCCTGCGTGTTGCGCAGATCCACCCCATGGTTGATGCACGGCGCGTAGGCGATCACCAGCGATGGCCCCGGATAGCTCTCCGCCTCCACCAGTGCGCGGATCAGCTGCGCCGGGCTCGCACCCATGGCCACCTGCGCCACATACACATGCTCGTAGCACATGGCCATCCGGCCCAGATCCTTCCGGGCAGTGCGCTTGCCCGCCACGGCGAACTTCGCCATGGCCCCCGCCGGGGTCGCCTTGGACGCCTGACCGCCCGTGTTGGAGTACACCTCCGTGTCCAGCACCAGCATGTTCACGTCCTCGCCCATGGCCAGCACATGATCCACCCCGCCGAAGCCGATGTCGTACGCCCAGCCGTCCCCGCCGATGATCCACACGGACTTCTTCACCAGCAGATCCGCACTGCGCAGGACAGCCTTGGCCGCGTCGGAGGAAAGCCGGGCGCACAGGGCCCGCAGCTTCTCCCCCGCCCGGCGGGAGATCTCTGCATTCTCCATGCCCGCAAGCCATTCCTCGCAGGCACGGCGGATGTCGCCCCCCTGCTCTTCCGCCAGGGTGCGCACCGCCTCCGCCAGACGCTGCCGCCGGTGCTTCACCGCCAGATGGATCCCCAGGCCAAACTCCGCGTTGTCCTCGAACAGGCTGCTGGCCCAGGCCGGGCCGTGACCGCGCTCATCAACAGCATAGGGACAGGTGGGCGAGCTGCCGCCGTAGATTGACGAGCAGCCCGTGGCGTTGGCGATGAGCATCCTGTCGCCGAAAAGCTGGGTGATCAGCTTGATGTAGGGCGTTTCGCCACAGCCGGCGCAGGCCCCGGAGAACTCGAACAGCGCCCGGCACAGCTGGCTGGACTGCACATTGTCCCACCGCTGGGGATGATAGTCCGGCAGGGACATGGCCCAGGCCCAGTTGGCCTGCTCGGCCCGCTGGGTGTCGATGGACGCCATGACCAGGGCCTTGCCCGGTGCGGGGCAGACCCGGGCGCAGTTGGTGCAGCCGGTGCAGTCCAGGGGCGACACCTGCACCCGCAGCCGCTTGCCGGAAAGCTCCCGGCCCTTGCCGGGGATGGTGGTCAGGCCCGGCGGCACACTTTCCTCCCCCGTGGCGAACAGGCGGATACACCCGTGGGGACACACCAGCGCACACTGGCCGCACTGGATGCAGTTTTCCGCCACCCACCGGGGCACCATGGCCGCCACGCCCCGCTTCTCGTACCGGGAGGTGGCGGTGGGCACCAGTCCCGCCGGGTTGAACATGCTTACCGCCAGGCTGTCACCCTCCTGGGCCAGAATGGGTCGGATGTACCGATGGAGGTAGTCGTCCTCCGGTTCCCGGGACGCAGCCTCCTCCGGCGCGTCCAGCCAGGCGGCGGGGACATCCACCTGCATCAGCGCGTCCCCGGCACGGCGGATGGCCTCCACGTTCCGCCGCACCACGTCCTCGCCCTTTTTGGCAAAGGCCGTCTCCGCGTCCCGCTCCATCAGCGACACCGCCTGGTCGTAGGGCAGCGCGCCGGTCAGACGGAAGAACGCCGCCAGCATGATCGTGCTGATCCGCTGCCCCAGGCCGCACGCTTCCGCCAGACCGCTGCCGTCCAGCAGATACAGCCGGGCTTTCTTCCGGGCCAGCTCCCGGCGCATCCGCCCGGGGAGCCGCGCGTCCAGCTCAGCCGCCGTCCAGGGGCAGTTCAACAGGAAGACGCCGCCCTCCTTCAGGCAGGAAACCATGTCGTACTGCCCCACGTACACGGGGTTGTGGCAGGCCACATAATCCGCATGGACGGTCAGGTACGCGCTGTGGATGGGTTTCGGACCGAAGCGCAGATGGCTGACCGTCAGGCCGCCGGACTTGCGGGAATCGTAGGCAAAGAAGGCCTGTACATGGCTGTCCGTATGGTCGCCGATGAGCTTGACGGCCCGCTTGCAGGCCCCCACCGTGCCGTCGGAGCCGAAGCCGTAGAGGCGGCAGGTCATGTTGCCCGCAGGGGCCGGATCGAAGCCCAGCTCCAGGGGCAGGCTCAGGCCGGTCACATCGTCCTCAATGCCCACGGTGAAGGGTGACTTCATGGCTCCCGCCAGATTGTCCAGCGCAGCCTTGACCTGAGCCGGGGTGAAGTCCTTGCCCCCCAGGCCGTAGCGTCCGCCAAGCACCCGCACCTCCCGGCCCGAGCCCTGCAGCGCGGCGCACACGTCCATGTACAGCGGCTCGCCGGGTGCGCCGGGCTCCCTGGTGCGATCCAGCACGGCAATGGCCTTCACCGTGGGCGGAAGGGCTTTCAGCAGATGTTCCCGGGAGAAGGGCCGGAACAGCCGCACCTTCACCACGCCCACCTTCTGCCCCAGGGCCTGCAGGTGCAGGACGGTCTCCTCCGCCGTCTCCCCGCCGGAGCCCATGATGACCATGACCCGCTCTGCGTCCGGCGCGCCCGCATAGTCGAACAGGCGATAGCGGCGGCCGGTAACCTCTGCCACCCGAGCCATGCACCCTTCCACGATGGCAGGCAAGTCCCGGTAGTAGCGGTTGCAGGCCTCCCGGTTCTGGAAATACACATCGGGGTTCTGCGCTGTGCCGGACTGCAGGGGATGCTCCGGGTTCATGGCCCGGGCCCGGAAGGCATCCACCTTCGCCCAGGGCATGAGGGAGGCCAGCTCCTCCTGCGTGGGCAGGGAGATCCGCTGACTCTCATGGCTGGTGCGGAAGCCGTCGAAGAAGTGCAGGAAGGGCACCGATCCTTCCAATGCCGCCAGATGCGCCACCAGCGCCATGTCCGCCGCCTCCTGCACCGAGCCGCTGCACAGCATGCCAAAGCCCGTTGACCGGCAGGCCATCACGTCGCTCTGGTCGCCGAAAATGGACAGGGCATGGATGCTCAGCGCCCGTGCGCTGACGTGGAACACCGCCGGCAGCAGCTCCCCTGCCAGCTTGTACATGTTGGGGATCATCAGCAGCAGGCCCTGGCTGGCGGTGAAGGTGCATCCCAGAGCGCCCCCCTGCATCAGCCCGTGGAGCGCCCCGGCGGCGCCGGCCTCGGACTGCATCTGGATCACCCGCACCGTCTGGCCGAAGAGGTTCTTCCTTCCCCGGGCGGCCCACTCGTCCACCAGCTCCGCCATGGGGCTGGAGGGCGTGATGGGATAAATGGCCGCAGCATCGGTCATGGCGTAGGCGATATGGCTGACGGCGGTGTTGCCGTCCACGGTTCGGATCTCGGGCATGGCGCTGCCTCCCCTGCGCTTTTTCCTTCAGCCTATCCATTCGGGCATGGGGATATGCGCCAAAGGCCGCGTTGCGCCGCCGGAGTGAATCTGCTATAATGGACGCAGCGGCCCACGTTGCCGGATCGGAACCACGGAAAGGTTGGATGCCCCATGAAACGCTTCTTTGCCCTGGCCCTGATGCTGATGCTGCTGCCCCTCCACACCCTGGCGGAGCCCCTGCCCGTCTACGATCCCGGCGTGGCGGGGAAAACCGCCGTCACCTACGACACGGACACCCTGCGCTACGCCATCGTGCGCTTCAGCCTGCAGGGCACCACCTGCTACCTGACGCGGATCTGGATGGCGGACCCCGGGCGGCAGATTCACAAGGCCACCGCCGTATGGGAGGAATCCCTGGCCTATCCCTCGGACATGGCCTCCACGGTGGACGGTGCGGCCCTGGCCATCAACGGCAGCGGCTACGTCAGCCCGATTTTCCCCTGGATCCCGGAGAACTACCCCGGGGTCAGCGAGGACTACCACTACACGCCCTTGGGCAGCCTGACCATCACCGACGGGGTGATCTTCCGCAACCTGGAGGGCGTGCCCTACTACGGTCTGACCCTGCAGGAGGACGGGCTGCACCTGCATGTGGGGGAGGACAATGACAGCGTCCTGGCAGGCAGCCCCACCCAGACCTGGTCGTTCTACGTGGAATGCCCGCTGATCCAGGACGGGCAGGACATCCTTGACCGCAGCTGGCCCTTTGCCAACCGCAACGCCATCCGCACCATCATCGCCAAAAAGGACGACAACAACTACGTGCTGCTCACCGTCACCTCCAAGGGCGGCGGACTGCCCGTCACCACCTGTGTAGACTTCCTGCTGGAGCGCATTGCGCCGGAATGGGCCTACAACCTGGACGGCGGGCCATCCTCGGCGCTGCTGTACCGGACGCGCTACCAGAAAACCCTGCACGTCATGTACGGCAACACCAGCAAGGACGCGGACGCCATGGTCTTCACCGAGCTCCGGCAGGAGCCGTAAATCCGCATACAGCAAGCCGCCGCTCCCGATCCGAGAACGGCGGCTTTTCCGTGGGAGGGACGCTCCCGGTCAGGCCGCGTTTTTCTTCCTGCGCGGCGGATACATCCTCCCCTGCCCAGGGTCTCAATGGCCCCGGTGCTTGTCCTTGCGCTTGCGCTGCTTCATGGCAAACCTGCGCTGCTCCTCGGCCTCCTTCTGCTGCTTGTGATGGGCCTTGCGTTCCGCCTTGCCCTGCTCCTGCTGCATTTTCAGTGCCTGCTGGGAGCGGGTGCCGGTACCGCGGTGCTCCAGCTGCTTCTTCACATCCCGCAGCTGCCGCTTGGGGCTGCGGGGCATGGCCTTCACGCAGGCCTCCACAGCGGGGCTGAAGGCCAGCTTGTCGTAGTGCTGCAGCACGAAGGCGTAGACCTCGTAGTCCTTCGGCTCCGCACCGAAAACAACCTTCGCCACGGACAGCCTTCCGCCGTCCGCTGGAACATGCCCACCCAGAACGGCTCCTCGAACCAGACCGTCAAGCAGCATCCTGTCTGCTCCATGAAAATCCCTCCATCCCTGTTCGCGTTCCTGCAAGGAAGGGACAACCCGGAGGGGCAGGTTACTTACCCTGTCCGTGGGACAGGACGGCCGGGCTACCAACCGGCTCTGGCGCGCCCTGACAGCGCGCGTTGCGTTTTTTCCTTGCCGCGTTATGTCAACAAAGCGGCCTTGGCCACTTTATTGAGATCTGCACTCACTGGTCAAACGGCCATCCCACGGCACAAGGCCGTGTGCTGGCTACGCTCGGCCAATGCAAGCATTGGCTCTCGCTAGTCGGCGCAAGCGCCTCCCTACCAAACGGCCATCCCACGGCACAAGGCCGTGTGCCGGCTACGCTCGGCCAATGCACGCATTGGCTCTCGCTAGTCAGCGCAAGCGCCTCCCTACCAAACGGCCATCCCACGGCACAAGGCCGTTCGTGTAAGGAAGTGTTTTTGCACAGCATAATCGCGCGAAAATCGCCGCACAGGGGCTATGCCCCGTTTAGACGCCCCGATGGGGCTTGCCGATTTTCGATTTTAAGTCTGCCGACAGCAAATGACTGATACGAATCAAGACTCTTTGGACAGTCCGGCATCATGCCCCTGAGGGTAGGATGTTCGTATTATTCCTGCCGGATCCGGCTCACCGCCTCCTGGACGGCGGCCTCCACGGCCTCGGTCAGGGTCTGCTTTCTGAGGCCTGCCACCGTCACCTGGCATCGGCTCACCGGCAGAAGAATCTTGTGGGCGGGGCTGCTGGCCACGGCGCAGGCCATGCCTGCCGTGACCTCCCCCAGCATGGCGTCGCACAGCACCATGCCGATGGGCCCCAGGATCAGATCAGCCTTCTTCGCGCACACGCGGATGGCGTTCTCCCCCGTGGCCCCCTGATCCGCCCCGGCCCGGAGCATGGCCGAGGTAGCCAGGGCGTTGGTGCCCACGGCGATCACCGGTTGCTCCGGCATTTCCCGCTTGAGCGCCTCCACCAACATGCGGCCCATGCCGCCTCCCTGCGCATCCATGACCACCACGTTCATGCCTCATTCGCCTCCCTGATGAATGACTGGATTTCCTGCAGCCTTGCTTCCGCCGCCTCCCGGCCCAGACGGTAGGCCGCCCGCAGCTTTTCCGGCTCCCGCTCCACCTGGCGCACATCCAGGGCATGGGGCGGGCGGATCACCAGGCACGCCCCCGCCTGCTCCCGGGCCCGGACGTAGGCAGTCTGCGCGTTGTAGCGCTCATGACGGTTCGCCATGGCCTCGATGAGCTTCGGATACCGCCGCAGCGTCAGGCGCATGAGGGGCAGCAGGCTGTTGGGCGCCTTGACGAAGCCCTCCGGCTGGGTGAGGATGACGATGTTCCTGTCGTAGCCCATGTCCTCAAAGGCCTTCAGCGGAATGGAATCCGACGCGCCGCCGTCCAGCAGGCGCAGGCCCTCCGCCTCCACCACCCGGGACACCAGCGGCATGCTGGCGGAGGCCCGGAGCCAGGTGAGATCCTCCGCACCGCCGGTTTCGCAGCGGTGGTACACGGGCTCCCCCGTATCCACGTTGGTGCACACGCAGTAGAAGGCCATGGGATCCGCCGCGAAGGCCGCCTGGTCGAAGGGATCCAACCGCTCGGGGATGTCGTGATAACAGAACTTCTCCCCGAAGAGATCCCCTGTCAGCAGCAGCGAGCGGAAGCTGGCGTAGCGCCAGTCCCGGCAGTAGCGGGTGTTGTAGCGCAGGACGCGGCCGGGCTGGCCGGACTTCAGGTTGCAGCCGAACACCGCCCCCGCCGACACGCCGATGGCCCCGTCCACCCGCAGGTGATGTTCCATCATCACGTCCGTTACGCCTGCGGTGAACAGCCCCCGCATCGCGCCGCCCTCCATGACCAGACCGAGCATGAGCATCCTCCTTTTCGCATATACTCCGATTGTATCATCCGCCGGTCAGGATTGCAAGCCCGCCGCCTCTTGACAGACGAGGCAATCGGCCTTATCATCATGAGTGGAGGCTTTTCCGGCGTTCCCCGGCAAGGCCTCCGCTTAAGCGCTGTACAGGAAGAAGGAGACGCGCCTCATGAAGAAAATCGTTCTCACCGGCGGCGGCACGTTGGGCCATGTGACCCCGCACCTGTCGCTGATCCCCCACCTGCTTCAGGCCGGGTATGAGATTCACTATATCGGCACGGAAAAGGGCATGGAGGCGGAGAAGATCCGCAGCGTGTCCGGGGTGACCTACCATGCCGTGCAGAGCGGCAAGCTGCGCCGCTATTTCTCCTGGCAGAATTTCATCGACCCCTTCAAGGTGATTGCGGGAGCCTTCCAGTCCGCCCGGCTGATGGGTAAAATCAAGCCCGACGTGGTATTCAGCAAGGGCGGCTTTGTGGCGGTGCCGGTGGTGTTCGGCGCGTGGCTGCACCGGGTGCCGGTGGTCTGCCACGAGAGCGACCTGACCCCCGGTCTGGCCAACAGGCTCTGCGCGCCCTTCGCCCGGAAGATCGCCACGACTTTTCCGGAGTGCGCCCAGGCCCTTGGCCCCAAGGCGGAAATGACCGGCACGCCCCTGCGGCCGGAGCTGTTCCGGGGCAGCCGGGCCCGGGGGCTGTCGCTGCTGGGCTTTGACGGCAGCAGGCCCATTCTGCTGATGATGGGCGGCTCCTCCGGCGCACAGGCGGTGAACAAGGCGCTGCGGGAGGCGCTGCCCCGGCTGACAAAGCAGTTCGACGTGGCGCACATCTGCGGCAAGGGCAACCTGGACGAGGGGCTGCAGGGCATGTCCGGCTACCGGCAGCTGGAGTTCCTGGACGCGGAGCTGCCCGACGCGCTGGCCTGCGCAGATCTGGTTCTGTCCCGGGCGGGGAGCAACGCGCTGTGCGAGTTCCAGGCCCTGTGCAAGCCCATGCTGCTGGTACCCTACCCCAAGGGGGCCAGCCGGGGCGATCAGATTCTCAACGCCCAGAGTCTGCAGAAGCGCGGTCTGGCCCGTGTGCTCCTGCAGGAGGACATGACGGCCGACACGCTGGTCAGGGCCCTTGATGAGACCTGGGCTGCCCGGGATCAGCTGACTGCCGCGCTCCACGCCGCGCCCCCCGCCGACGGCACCCGCCGGGTGCTGGAGATGATCGAGGAGGTTCAGCGCTGAGGCGGTTCACGCTGTTCATATCAAAAGGCGATGCAGTGTATATGCTGCATCGCCTTTGTTTGTCTGCACGCGCAACGAGGTCGGATGAGGCCGCTCCTTTTGCAGACTTCGGGACCTGCCGTTTGGGGCGCGGGCGGACTTCGTCGCCTGCTCGGAGACTTTCTTCTTCCTTTTTTCTTTTTACTGTTCTGTTGTGTTGCGCCAGGCTGCCGCCCGGACCTGCGCAGGGGCTAACGCCGCCCCTGCACCCGCGCAAGGGGTTTCACCCCTTGACCCGTTTCCGCTGGCGCGTTCACTTGGAGAATCCCGAACATGAAAAGGGACGGCTCCTTTTAGGGAGCCGTCCCGTGGCTTGCCTTACACAGGCATGGTTTT
>JAXEEE010000060.1:0-18017 GCA_034104265.1 Eubacteriales bacterium
AAAGCACCTCCAGTCGTAGTTATCCTACAACTAGAGGTGCTTTTCTTCAATGTCCGTTTTCAACGGAATACTTCAATCCGCACCGGATGCCTTTTTGTATTCACGATGAATGTCCCTGCGGGATGGCCGCCTGTGTCCAACCGGCTTATGACTTCCTGCCGAAGAGTCTCTCCAGGATGCTCCGCTTTTTTCCGGCTGAATGTCCTTCTGGCTGGCCGGAGCAGGCTTCGCTGCCGCAGGCCGGGGCAGAGCCAGCTTTACCGCAACGTCTTTGGTTGATGTCTCCGACCCCGCCAGCCAGGGGTAGAGCATAGCGAACAGCGCCTCGATGGGCATCAGCCCCTTCTTGCCGCCCAGGGGCGCCTGCATCTCCAGCCGGGCCCGGAGATGCACCGCATCATAGGCGCCGTCCAGCTTTTCCAGCCGATTGAGGATGGAAAATGCCGTAGAGCAGCGCACTTCCTGAATCCGAGGAGACAGCCGCACGATGATTTTCGCTTCGTCCATCAGCGCGGAAAAAGCCGCCAGCCCCACCTGGCTCAGCGCCCACATGAGCACTTCCTTCACTTCATCCGTCAGCAGGTCATACTCCGACGGCGTTACCAGGCAGCCCTTGCTGGTCACCATACCGCAGTGGGCCCTTGCTTCCGCCAGAGCGCCCTGTTCCAGCTGGGACAGCAGGTTTTCAGCTGCCGGATTTTCAGCGGTCTTTTCGTAGACCAGTACCATCTCGTCAAGAACGCCGGAGGCCCATTGGATGCTTCTGCCCATGCTGATGCCTCCTGTAGTCGGAATGGTACCACAGGCGCCATGCCGGATGGAAGCACCAGTTTGAATCCGCTCTCACCCAGCGTGTACTCACCATTCTGCCAGTTGTACTCCGTCTGGGCAAGCACACCGGCAGGCAGCATGATGATGATGGCCAAAATGATTGCCAGTACCTTTTTCATTCCTTTTTCCGCCCTGTTCGCTGTAATGCTTATCGCTCCTGCTGTGTCCCGGCTGATCATTGCTGTGTTGACCAGGGTTGGTCACCTGCGATGAACAGTTGCAGCGCTTTCAGCTTGAATTGAAATGACCGGACTCATTGCATCTCCGTCATCTCCAAAACAACAGGGGTGCGTCGCTGTTCTTTTGAGGAACGGTTGGATGACAGAAACGTGAACGCATTGACAATTTTTAGAATCTTAGCACATGTTGATAGAAAACTCAAGCTTCACAGCATCACGGGCTGCATCGCGATGGCAGACGTTTTCTGCCTCTCCGTGCCAGAGCGAAGGTAATGCGCGGTCGATTCTCTTCCTCGCAGAATCTCCGCGGAAATTGAGGGGGATCATCCGTATTGGCGCAGACGATGTGGGAGCGATACTCCCCGTTAGGGGGACGAGCGTAATGTCAAAGCCATCAATTTGAGCACAAAAATACCGCCCGCAGAGGCGCAAACCCTTCTGCAGACGGCATTTTCGCAAGTCGCCATCAGCCAGGATGCCTATACTTTCATCCTGACTGGCACTTGTGCAGTGGAGATGAGGGGAGTCGAACCCCTGTCCGAAGGCTCTTGTGCGGGACTTTCTCCGAGCGCAGTCAGTGTTTTGACATTCCCTTCACCCCGCGCCCGCTGACAGGCTCACGGCGTTGGTAGCTTCATGATACGGACGTGCTGCAAAGCTTAGGCACGCTCGTTCCCCGCGTTAATGACGCTGGTGACCGGGCACGCGGGCAGCCCGGGCCAACGTCACGGCATTACGCCGCGAAAGCGAATTCGTTATTGTCAGTTACTTTTTTTCCCTGTTTTATCGTGGTCAGGGGCCACGGCTCGCTTATCCCGCCCTCGACACCCCCGTCGAAACCGGATCATCCCCATGTGCGCTGACAATCTTCGCCTTCCGATGAATCGTGTTTGTTACCGCTTCTGGTTTTCCCGCATGGCCCGCTGGATCTCGCGATCCGTGTCGCGCTTGGCCATGGCGTCGCGCTTGTCGTGGAGCTGCTTGCCCCGACACAGGCCCAGCTGCAACTTCATCCGCCCGTCCTTGAGGTATATTTCCAGGGGCACCAGGGTATAGCCCTGCCGCGCCACCAGGCCGTCCAGCTTGCGGATCTCGCTCTTGTGCATCAGCAGCTTTTTCGGCCGCAGGGGATCGCGGTTGAACTGGTTGCCCTGCTCGTAGGGGCTGATGTGCATCCCTTCGACCCACAATTCCCCCTGGCGGATCTGCGCCCAGGATTCCTTCAGATTCACGCGGCCCTGACGGATGGACTTGACCTCCGTGCCGAAGAGCTGCAGTCCGCACTCATAGCGCTCCTCAACGAAGTAATCGTGAAAGGCCTTGCGGTTCTGCGCCACAGGCTTGATACCCTTCTGATGCGGCACAGCAACCCCTCCCTTCAACAATCTGCCCCGCCGGGTATTTTAGTATAACATACTCCGGGACGCTTTGCAATCATGATTTTTTCTGCTATAATGGTGAAGACTCACGGGAGGAGGATGTGCATGAACGATCTTCACCTGATGGCGGCAAAGGCCCGGGAGGCCGCCTGGACCCTGGCCTCATCCAGCCTGGAAAAGCGCAACGCCGCGCTGCTGGCCATGGTCGACGCCCTTTGCGCCCGGAACGAAACCATCTTTGCGGCCAACAGCAAGGACATCGCCGCCGCTGAAAGGCAGCAGCTGGCCGCGCCGCTTCTGGGGCGACTGAAATTCCGCGAGGAGAAGCTGCGCGCTGTGACGGAGGGTCTCCGCGCTCTGGCGGAGCTGCCTGACCCCATCGGAGAAACCACCCTGGCCCGTGAGCTGACCGAGGGCCTGAACCTGTACCGGGTTACCTGCCCCATCGGCGTGATCGGCGTGATCTTCGAAAGCCGCCCCGACGCGCTGGTGCAGATTGCCTCCCTGGCCCTCAAGAGCGGTAACGCCGTGCTGCTCAAGGGCGGGCGCGAGGCCCAGCACACCAACGCCGCCCTGTGCGAAGCGCTGCGCGCTGCAGCGGAAAGCGTCGGGCTTCCTGCGGATTTCGCCCAGCTGATGGAGAGCCGGGAGGACGTGGCCGCCATGCTCAAGGAGGACGCGCTCATTGACCTGATCATTCCCCGGGGCAGCAACGCCTTCGTGCGCTACATCATGGACAACAGCCGCATTCCCGTGCTGGGACATGCCGACGGTATCTGCCACGTGTATGTGGACAAGGCCGCCGATCTGGACATGGCCGTCCGCATTGTCGTGGACAGCAAGGCCCAAAACGTGGCCGTGTGCAACGCCATGGAGACGCTGCTGGTGCACCGGGACATCGCCGTGCCCTTCCTGACCGCGCTCAAGCCTGCCATGGAGGAGCGGGGCGTTCGTCTGCTGGGGGACGAGGCCGTGCGGGCCATCATTCCTGTGGAGAAGGCCACCGAGGCGGACTGGCGCACGGAATATCTGGACTACATCCTGTCCATCCGCGTGGTGGACGGCCTGGATACTGCCATTGATCATATCAACCGCTACGGCAGCCACCACACGGACTGCATTGTCACTGCGGATGATGAAGCTGCCCGCGCCTTCCTGACCCGGGGGGACAGCGCGGGCGTGTACCGCAATGTATCCACCCGCTTCGCCGACGGCTTTGTGTACGGCTTTGGCGCTGAGGTGGGCATCGCCACGGGGAAGATTCACGCCCGGGGCCCCATGGGGCTTGAGGGCCTGACCACCTACAAGTACAAGCTGCTGGGGGATGGCCAGCTGATGGCGGAAATGAAGAGCGGCCAGCGCCGCTACACCCACCGGCTGCTGAACGAGCGCTGCCCCCTGTAATACGATCTACGAAAGCGAGCGATGATTTTGCCCGGCACAGCCTTGGCCCTCTTTGATTTTGACGACACCCTGGCCCGGGGGGATTCCATCCTCCCCTACCTTCTGTACTGCATCCGGCGGGGCGCTGCGCCCAAAAGGCAGCTGCTCCGGGCGGCCTGCGGGTATCTGCGCTTCCTGATACAGCCGTCAAGCGCGTCCTGCGCGAAGGAGCGGACGCTGTCCTTCATCCGCGGAAAGACCGTGGAGGAGATGGACACCCTGGCCCGGGAATTCTTCCGGGACGTGTACATCCGGCATTTCTTCCAGGAGGGTATACAGGAATTATGGCGGCTGCGGGAGGAGGGCTACCGGATCCTGGTGGTATCCGCCTCGGCGGACGTGTACATGCGGGTGCTGCCGGAGTTCCTGCCGGTGGATGCAGTGCTGGCCACCGTCTGCGAGGTGGATGGCGAGGGCCGCTACACGGGCCGCGTGGGCGTCAACTGCAAGGGTGAGGAAAAGCCCCGGCGGATCGCCGCATGGCTGAATGCCCAGGGGCTGACCCTCGACAGCGCAGCCTCCTGCGCCTACGGGGACTCCCCCTCCGACGCGCCCATGTTGCTCCTGACCGCCGCCCCGAACCTGATCGACCCCAAGATGAAGCTGCTGCGCCGCCTGCCTCAGGCGCGGGTGCTTCACTGGCATACCGAAGACAAAGCCTGACAGAAAGGACGTGCCCGCCCGATGACCGTGATCCGCCGCGTCACCCCCGACACCGCCGCCACCGTGCGCATGATCGTCGAGCCGGTGCTGGTGGGCGATGTGACCCTGCTGCGCATCGGGCGCTCCAGCCTGTCGCTGGGGTATCTGCCTGCCAAGCCCGCTGCCATGGTCGCCTTTTCCCCGGACGAGCGCATCGACTTCGCATCCGCCCTGTCGGATCCGTCCATGGCGCTCCTTGCCGCCTATGAGGAGGAGCAGTGCATCGGCACCGCGCTGGTTCGGGCGGACGGCGGTGGCTGGGGGGATATGCTGGACATCCGGGTGGCTGCCACCTGCTGCCGCCGTGGCGTGGCCCGGTCGCTGATGGAGGCCTGCGAGGCCTTCGCCCTCCGGCAGGGGGCGGAGGGGCTGCACCTGGCCATCCCGGACAGCAACCCCGGCGCATGCCAGTTTGCGGAGCAGTGCGGGTTCACCCTGCAGGGCTTCGACCGGCTGGCCCTGTCCCTGTCGCGCTCCGAGCGGGTCAAGCCCCTGGCGGCCCGCGCCGTGCTCCTACACTTTTACCGCACCAAGAAAGGCTGATGAAACCATGATGCGTCTGCAGAAATTCCTTGCCCTGTCCGGCGTGGCCAGCCGCCGCGCCTCCGAAAAGCTGATCGCCGAGGGCCATGTGGCCGTCAACGGTCAGGTGATCACGGAAATGGGCGTCCAGGTGGATGAAACCTCCGACCGGATCACCGTGGACGGCACGCCCGTTCATCTGGAGGAGGAAAAGCACTACCTTGCCTACAACAAGCCCGTGGGCGAGGTGACCACCGTCTCCGACCCGGAGGGCCGGGCCACGGTGATGGACAAGTTCCGTGACTACCCCGTGCGGCTGTACCCCGTGGGCCGTCTGGACTACGACAGCGAGGGTCTGCTGCTGCTGACCAACGACGGCGAGCTGATGAACAACCTCCTGCACCCCAGCAAGGAGGTCAACAAGACCTACCTGGCCAAGGTCAGCAACCACGTGGATGAGGACGCCCTGCGCCGTCTTCGTGCCGGCGTGACCCTCGACGACCGGCTGACCTCCCCCGCCAACGTGCGCCTGGTACGCCACGAGGCCTTCGACAGCATTGTGCTGGTGACCATTCACGAGGGCCGCTACCGCCAGGTTCGCCGGATGTTTGAGGCAGTGGGGCATCAGGTGCTGCAGCTGAAGCGGGTGGGCTTCGGCTCCGTGCAGCTGGGCGATCTGCCCCGGGGCCAGTGGCGGCATCTGACCGACGCCGAGATCAGGCGGCTGAAGGAGCTGTAAGATGAGCTACGTGCTTCGTTCCGCCCGGTACCTGGCTGCTGACTGCCTCCGCCAGGTGGTGCAGCCCGGCGATACCGTCATCGACGCGACCCTGGGCAACGGTCACGATACCTGCATGTTGGCTGAACTGGTGGGTGAAAACGGCCGGGTGATCGGCTTCGACGTGCAGCCCTCCGCTGTGGAAAGCACCCGCCGCGCCTTGCTGGAGCAGGGGCTTCTTGACCGGTGTGAGCTGCACTGCACGGGGCATCAGCACATCGCGGAGCATGTCAATGCTCCGGTACGTGCCGCGGTTTTCAACCTGGGCTGGCTCCCCGGCGGAGACAAGTCCATCACCACCCACTGGGAGACCACCCGTACCGCCATTGCCACCGCACTCTCGCTGCTGATGCCCATGGGCGTATGCACCGTGTGCGCCTATCCCGGTCACGCCGCCGGGGACGAAGAGCGCGCCGCGCTGATGGACTGGCTCTCCGCCCTTCGGCCCCAGGAGTACAATGTACTCCACCATCGCTTCCTCAACGCAGGACCCGGTGCGCCGGAGTGCTTCATCATCCAAAAACAGTGAGGTGTCTGCCATGCTGATTCGCAAGGCCTCCCCTGCCGACAGCCTGCTGCTGGCACAGCTTGCCTGCCGCCTGTGGCCGCACCATACCCCGGCGGAGCTGGAGCCCGAATTCACCGCGCTTGTCGCCTCCCCCGAGGCCGCCTGCTTTCTGGCCCTTGACATGGACGAGGCTATCGGCTTCACCCAGTGCCAGCTGCGGCACGACTATGTGGAGGGCACGTCCACCAGCCCGGTGGGCTTTCTGGAGGGTCTTTGGGTGGAGGAAGCCCATCAGCGGCAGGGCGTGGCAACGCAGCTTGTCCATGCCTGCGAGGATTGGGCCCGGAGCATGGGATGCACGGAGTTCGGCAGCGACTGTGAGCTGGACAATGATGGATCGCTGGCCTTCCATCTTGCCTGCGGGTTTGAGGAGGTCAACCGGACCATCTGGTTTGCCAAGAAGCTGTAACGAAGAGGTGCGCTTATGGAGCAGGTGACCTTCACCAACATGTGCATGATTGAGGACAGCGAGGGCCGGGTGGTAGTCCAGCAGCGCCGCCGCAGCTGGAAGGGCGTGGCCTTTCCCGGCGGGCATGTGGAGCAGGGCGAGAGCTTCACCCGGGCGGTGATCCGCGAAATCCGCGAGGAAACCGGTCTGACCATCGAGCATCCCCGCCTGGTGGCCGTGAAGGACTGGATGGACGACGACGGCAGCCGCTATGTGGTGCTTCTGTACCGGGCCAGCCGGTATACAGGGACGCTGACCTCCTCGGAGGAGGGCGATGTCTGGTGGCAGCCGCTGGATCGCCTGACGGAGCTGCCCCTGGCCAGCTCCATGGACATCATGCTGCGGGCCTTCCTGGACGAGGACGTCAGCGAGCATCTGCTTGTCCACGACGAAGGCGGCTGGCACAATCTGCTGCTGTAATACAAACTGCACAAAAAAGGACGCGGCCCTGTCACAGGCTGCGTCCTTTTGTGATGCTATTTTATCCCCGGGCTGCGAAGCCAACCTTCTTCTGCACCTTGCGCAGAGTCTTGTTGGCCAGGTAGGAGGCCGTCTTGGCGTTCTCGTCCAGCACGCCCTGGAGGTAGCCCTTGTCGGCGATCAGCCGCTTGTACTCCGCCTGGAGGGGTTCCAGGGCGGCGATGATGCAGTCCGCCGTGCGGGTCTTCAGCGTGCCGTAGCCCTGACCGGCCAGTTCGCTTTGCAGGTCTTCGATGGAGCCCGCGCCCAGGGCGGACATGATGGACAGCAGGTTGCTCACGCCGGGCTTGTTGTCGGGATCGTAGCGGATCTCGCCGTCGGAGTCGGTGACGGCGCGCTTGATCTTGCGGCGGATGGTGTCGGGATCGTCCAGCAGGGACACGAAGGTCTCCTCCGGGTCGGACTTGTACATCTTCCGGGTGGGATCCTGCAGGCTCATGACCTTCGCGCCCACCTTGGGGATGTAGCCCTCGGGGATGGTGAACACGTCGCCGTACACGCCATTGAAGCGCTGGGCGATGTCGCGGCAGATTTCCAGGTGCTGCTTCTGATCCACGCCCACGGGCACCAGGTTGGTCTGGTAGAGCAGGATGTCCGCGGCCATCAGCACGGGATAGGTGAACAGGCCGGCGTTGATGTTGTCGGCGTGCTTGGCGCACTTGTCCTTGTACTGGGTCATGCGGCTCAACTCGCCCATGTAGGTGAAGCAGTTCAGGATCCAGGCCAGCTCCGCATGGGCGGACACGTGGCTCTGGCAGTAGATGAGGCTGCGCTTGGGGTCGATGCCGCTGGCGATGTAGATGGCGGCCAGCTCCATGCAGCGGCGGCGCAGGTCGGCAGGATTCTGCCGGACGGTGATGGCGTGCATGTCCACGATGGAGTAGATGCAGTCGTAGTCGTCCTGCAGCTTGGAGAAGTTCCGCAGCGCGCCGATGTAGTTACCCAGGGTCAGCGTGCCGGAGGGCTGGATGCCGGAAAAGATAATGGGCTTCTTCTCGGGCTTGGGGTTCTGAATCTCGGACATGGTTGACAACCTCCCTATATTGATCGTACGCGGCGCAGGCCCGGGGGAAAGCCATGGCCGCCATGCTTCCGGGAATAAAAAAACAGCCCTTCCGTCCATGGGGACAGATGACTGCGGTGCCACCCCTCTTGCACGGGAAAAGCACCCGTGCCTCTCGATCCTTTTCACGGAGGAAGCCGTCGCGGGATACTGACACAAGCGTTGTTCCCCCGCGCCCTCGGAACGCCACGACCGCGCCATCCACCGCCGGACTTGCACCCTCTCCGGCTCGCTTTGGGCAACCCTGCGCGATACCCTGTTCCTCATCGGTTTCCTCTATTATACATGCCCGGAGCACGGTTTGCAAGGGGGAAAAGCGTGTTTTTCCGCCGCGATTCTGCCGTATCCGCCGCAAAGCCTCTCCATTTTGCAGATTTCCCGAAAAACATTGGTAAAATGACCCCGGGGGTATTGACAGGGGACAGTGGGTGTGGTTTAATGTATAGCGTTTTGAGGTTTAGAATTCCTAAACTTCCTACTTCGATCCGGAGTTTAGAATTAGTAAACTTCCTGACCTGTGGAGGAATCTGCTATGGACATTGGTGAGAAGCTGCGCCTGCTGCGCATCCAGCGGGGGCTGACCCAGGAGGATCTGGCCGACCGTTGCGAGCTGAGCAAGGGCTTTATTTCCCAGGTGGAGCGGAACCTGGCCTCCCCCTCCATCGCCACGCTGACGGACATGCTGGAGTGCCTGGGCTCATCCCTGTCGGCCTTTTTCAGCGAGAAGGCCCCGGAGAAGCCCGTATTCACCCCCCAGGACATGTTCGTCAAGGAGGACGAGGAAAGCATTCGCGGCACCATCACCTGGCTGGTGCCAGACGCCCAGAAGAACGCCATGGAGCCCATCCTGCTGGACATGGGCGAGGGAGGCGAAAGCTATCCCCTGCCGCCCCATGAGGGCGAGGAGTTCGGGTATGTGCTCTCCGGCAGCGTATACCTGGTCATGGGTGAAAAGAAAACCCGCGTCCGGGCCGGGTGCAGCTTCTGCATCCATCCCCGGGAGACCCACTTCCTGCGCAACGCCGGCAAGACCCGGGCCAGGGTATTGTGGGTGTCCAATCCGCCCACCTTCTGACAGACAACCCCATCACGCTTGAAGGGAGCCATGCCCCATGGTAGAAAAGGAACGACTGATTGATCTGCGCAACGTGTCCAAGGAATTCGACGGCGTGCAGGTGCTCAAGAATATCAACCTCTACATCCGCAAAAAGGAGTTCGTGACCCTGCTGGGCCCCTCCGGCTGCGGCAAGACCACCACGCTGCGCATCATCGGCGGGTTTGAGACCCCCACCACCGGTCAGGTGCTCTTCGACGGGCAGGACATCGCCTACCTGCCCCCCTACAAGCGCCGGGTCAACACGGTGTTCCAGAAGTACGCGCTGTTCCCCCACCTGAACGTGCATGACAACATCGCCTTCGGGCTGAAGCTGCGCAAGCTGCCCAAGGCGGAGATCGACCGCAAGGTGGACGCCATGCTGGATCTGGTGAACCTGCAGGGCTACGGCAAGCGCCATGTGGACGCCCTCTCCGGCGGACAGCAGCAGCGCGTGGCCATCGCCCGCAGCCTGGTCAACGAGCCGGAGGTGCTGCTGCTGGACGAGCCCCTGGGCGCGCTGGATCTGAAGCTGCGCAAGGAGATGCAGCTTGAATTGAAGAACATGCAGCAGAGGCTGGGCATCACCTTCCTCTACGTCACCCACGACCAGGAGGAGGCCCTGACCATGAGCGACACCATCGTCGTCATGCGGGAAGGCAAAATCCTGCAGATCGGCGACCCCAAGACCATCTACGACGAGCCTGCCAACGCCTTTGTGGCGGATTTCATTGGCGAGAGCAACATCCTGCGCGGCACCATGATCCACGACGAGCTGGTGGAGTTCGCCGGCTGCGCCTTCCCCTGCGTGGACTTCGGCTTTGGCGAAAACGCCAAGGTGGACGTGGTCATCCGCCCTGAGGACATCATGCTCGTGGGCGAGGACGTGGGCCAGCTGGTGGGCACCATCCGCAGCGTGCTGTTCAAGGGCGTGCATTATGAGATGATGATCGACACCGGGGATGTGACCTTCAAGGTGCATTCCACCACCATGCAGCCCCAGGGCAGCCGGGTGGGCCTGAGCATCGTCCCGTTCAACATTCACATTATGAAGCCCATGGAGGAGGCGGCACAGGCATGATCCAGGACATCTCGCTCCCCTGGTGGGCATGGGTGTGCATGGGGCTGGGGCTGATCACCTTCGTGGCGATGCTGGTGATCTCTGTCCGCCGCAATCATGGCATCAAGCGGTCTCTGTTTGCCTCCCCCTACGCCCTTTGGATGATTATTTTCACCGTTGTGCCGGTGCTGCTCATCGCCTACTACGCCTTCACCGATTCCGCCGGCGCCTTTACCCTCAACAATTTCCGCAACTTCTGGGACAGCAACTACGAGTCCAACAAGGTCATCCTGGAGGCCATGGGCGAGGCCGGGCAGCAGTATATCAGTCGCGGCACGGTCAATGTGGACACCCTGGTCTACTCCCTGTGGATGGCCTTCCAGTGCACGGCGATCTGCCTTTTGCTGGGTTATCCTGCCGCGCTTTTCATGGCCGACCGCAACATGAAGCTGGGGCCGACGCTGGTGGTTTTGTTCATCATCCCCATGTGGATGAACTTCCTCCTGCGCACCATCGCCTGGATGAGCCTGCTGGAGGATCAGGGGCTGATCAACACCATCCTGCGGGCCCTGGGCTTTAACGGCGTGAAGCTCATGTACAACTCCGGCGCGGTGCTGCTGGGCATGGTGTACAATTACCTGCCCTTCATGGTCTTCCCCATTTACACGGTGCTGAACAAGATGGACTACCGCCTGAGCGAGGCCGCGGCGGATCTGGGCTGCAACCCCTGGCAGGCCCTGTACAAGGTGACCATGCCTCTGTCCATCCCCGGGGTGGTCAGCGGCATCACCATGGTGTTCATGCCCTCGGTCACCACGTTCTTCATCCCGCGGATGCTGGGCGGCGGCAACACCATGATGTTCGGTGACCTGATTGAGAGCAAGTTCCTCACCGAGGGCAACTGGAACGTAGGCTCCGCCCTGTCGCTGATCATGATGGTACTGATCCTCATCAGCCTGAGCATCCTGCGCATGGCCGATCCCAACGGCGAAGGAGGCGGTATCGCATGAAGAAGTTCCTCAAGCGGTTCTACCTGGGGATCGTGCTGGTGTTCCTGTACGTGCCGATTGTGGTGCTGATCATCCAGTCCTTCAACGCGGGCAAGAGCCGCGCCAAGTGGGAGGGCTTCTCCCTGCGCTGGTACGGCGAACTGCTCAAGGATACACGCATCATGAACGCGCTGTACATCACCCTGTCCATCGCCGTGCTGGCCATGATCATCGCCACCGTCCTGGGTACGCTGGCTGCCATCGGCATCTACAGCATGAAGAAGCGCCCCCAGGCGCTGATGCTGACCCTGACCAACCTGCCCAATACCATGCCGGACATTGTCACCGGCATCTCCCTGATGCTGCTGTTCATCTTCACCAAGGTGGAGCGGGGCTATGTGACCATGCTGCTGGCCCACGTCACCTTCGATACGCCCTATGTGATTCTGTCGGTTCTGCCAAAGCTCAAGCAGATGAACAAGCACACCTACGAGGCGGCCCTGGATCTGGGCGCAACGCCCACCTACGCCCTGACCCACGTGATCATCCCCCAGTGTAAGAGCGGCATCATCACCGGGGCCATGCTGGCTTTCACCCTCTCCATTGACGATTTCACCATCAGCTACTTCACCACCTCGCCGCTGGTGCAGAACCTCTCCACCCTGATCTACTCCGCCGCCCGCAAGGGCATCGAGCCCACCCTCAACGCCCTGTCCGCGCTGATGTTCGTGGCGCTGCTGGTGCTGCTGCTCATCGTCAACCGCCGCACGGCCGAGTCCAAGTGACAGGCTTTGCATAGATCCCCCCAAAAAAATCTGCAACAAGGAGGTCTCCCCCACCATGAAGAAAGCTCTCTGTCTGCTGCTGCTCGCCGTGCTGCTGCTCCCCGCCTGCGCCCTGGGCGAAGGCAGCGTGGTCGTCTACAACTGGGAGGATTACATCGACCCGGACGTCATCACCCTGTTTGAGGAAGAAACCGGCATCAAGGTCGATTACAAGAACTTTACCACCAACGAGGACATGATCGTGCAGGTTGAGGTCAACCCCGGCATGTTCGACGTGTGCTTCCCCTCCGACTACATTGTGGAGCGCATGCTCAAGAAGGACATGCTGGAGGAGATCAACTTCGACAACGTGCCCAACGCCCAGTACACCCTGGAAAACCTGCTGAACCCCAGCTACGATCCTACCAATGCCTACTCCGTCCCCTACATGTGGGGCACCGTGGGCATCCTGTACAACACTACCATGGTGGAGGAGCCCGTGGACTCCTGGGGCATCCTGTGGGATACGAAGTACCAGAGCGACGTGTTCATGCTGGATTCCATCCGCGATTCCATGGGCGTCACGCTGAAGTACCTGGGCTACTCCATGAATTCCCGCGAGGTTCCCCAGCTGATGGAGGCCAAGCAGAAGCTCATCGAGCAGAAGCAGTCAGGCGTGGTGAAGGCTTATCAGGTGGATGAGACCAAGGACAAGATGGTGGCCGGTGAAGCCGCTCTGGCCCTGATGTGGTCCGGCGACGCCCAGTACGCCATCGACCTGAACGAGGATCTGGCCTACGCCGTGCCCAAGGAGGGCTCCAATGTGTGGGTGGACGCCATGGTCATCCCCAAGGGCGCGAAGAACAAGGAGAACGCCGAGAAGTTCATCAACTTCCTCTGCCGGCCTGACATCGCCCGGATGAACTGCGAGTACATCTGGTACTCCACCCCCAACACCGCCGCCATCGAGCTGATGGGCGAAGAGTACACCAGCAACCCCGTCATGAACCCCAGCGACGAGACCCTGGCCGGCTGCGAATTCTTCAACGACATCGAGGACACCTTCCGCAGCGTGTACGAGGCCATGTGGCTGGAAATCAAGAACACCAAGTAAAAATGCATATGTAAAGGCCGCCTGCGACTGATCCCAGCACGCAGGCGGCCTTTTGTTTTGCATCAGTTGTTGCCCGGCAGCCACTGGGCCGTCATGGCCTCCATCATCCGCCGGTAAATGGCGAAGGCATCCTCCATCCGCCCCTCCTCGACAGCATCCACACAGGGCGCAGCATAGGTCACATGCAGCATATCCAGCGCCGCCTCATAACCCGGCGTGGCGCGGATCGCTCCCACGATCTCCGGCGACTGCTGACGGTATACCAGCAGCTCCTCCGTGCCGCCAGGCTGCCCGGCCATCCATGCCGCCAGGCTGCGGGCGCACTCCATCTCCCGGCATTCCTCAGGCTGGCCCAGGTGCTCCACATAAACCGCTGCAAACAGACTGGCCTCCACTGCACAGCGAAGGTCATCCGGCAGATATACCATGTTCCTTCATCCTCCCATTCTGTTGAAATACATCATGCGTTGTATATATACGTTTACTATACATCGTTTGTTGTATTCTGTCAACACTGATGATATCAGAACAAGGGAGGGTGTTGACGCATGCATTATCAACGTTTGCGCGACCTGCGGGAGGATCACGACCTGTCGCAGGATGCCCTGGTTCATCGCCTGGGCATGCATAAAACCACGTATACCAATTACGAGCAGGGCAAGCGCGAGCTGCCCTTCGCCCTGGCCATCCGCCTGGCACAGCTGTACAACGTCAGCTTGGACTACATCGCCGGGCTGATCGACGACCCGAAGGCCATTCACGGCAGCAACCTTTACTTCCACGCGGATGTAAAGAGCCGGTAAGCTCCGTCACGCCTCCCGTGCGGCCATGCGGGCAAGGTCTTCCAGGGCGGTCATGGTTTCATGGTGGGACATGACGTATCGTGGCAGCAGCTCCCGCATGAAGAACTCCCGGTACTTTCGCATGAAGCCCGGATGGGTCACCAGCGCCTCGGTGTGCTCCCCCGCCAGGTTGTAGTCCGTGTTGGCCTTGGTGAACATCACGCCATAGCCCTCGTACATGGTGATCTCCATGATGGGCGCGGGAGTGTCCTCCTTGAGGAAGTGGATATAGAAGTGCGGGTTTTTCGCCCCCTGATCCCGCAGATGGTTCAGGATGGCCATCCGCTCCGCCAGGGTGTAGGGACGCATGGCGAAGAAGTGATCCGTCTGCTTGCCGGTGCGCATAAACGACCGCATGGCCTCCAGGCTGAAGACGATGTGCGTCACCTTGCGTTTGTGGAAGAAGTTCTCAAACCGCATCAGATGGATGTCATAGAAGCTCTGCACCAGGGGCATCAGGTGCTCCCTGTCCGCAAAGCCGTAGTCACGGAAGCCGTCCATCACCGAGGGCAGCAGAATGTCCGGATGAATCAGGTTGATGGGCACGTCCGGCTTGATGGAATAGACCTCCCTGTCGAATTCCATCTGCCGGTACTGCTCCGTGTACCGCAGGTAATCCTCCGGGCTGTCCGAGATCGGGAAGTGATTCTGCAGCATGGTCAACTGATGGACATACTGCTGTATTTTCTCCTTGGCATGGATGTACCGGCTGACCTTCATCTCCACCATCAGCATGGTTTCCGTATCGCACAGGGCCATAGCATAGTCGCGCTTTTCACCCGATGGACAGGAAATCTGCAGATGCATGACACCCGGTGCAAACAAGGCCGCCATTTCCCGTGTGCACTTTTCAGGATCCAGCTGGCGGGCAATATACCAGCTGTAATACATCAGCGGCTGAATGGCCATCACGTTCTGGACCACCACATCGTCGCCCATGCTGACATAATGGATCACCTCCACACGGCCCTCCCGGCCTGCGGCAGCCAGTTCCTCCGCCATGGTGCTGCACAGGCCCGCATCGCAGCAGCCGCGTATGGAGATATGCAGTCTGCCCATGGCCAGGAATTCCCGCAGCTGATCCCGCAGAGGTCTGGTCTGAAGCCTGTCATGCTCATCATCCATCATGACCATGATTTCCTTATGCGTCACCTGCTGGGGCAGGATCAGCTGGCGGATGGCCTCGCTGCCCAGATAATCATTCACACCAATGCGCGTGATCACCATGGCTTCCTGCAGGTCCTGCCAGTGCTGCTCCGGCCATTTCGGCCCGATCTGGCTCTTCAGCGTATCCAGAAAATCCTCCTGCGCCTTGACGCTGCTCTGGTCTGACAGAATGCGGAAGATGCTGTTTCGGCTGCGGAAGCCCACCATGCGGGATACCTCCGACGCAGACAGACCTTCCTCCTCCAGAATTCTCTTCAGACATTCGCTGAACCGTTCGTACCGCTTCATGGGCGCACCTCTGTTCGATCATGATAACCAGAATTATACATACTTTCCTTTGGCTGGTCAATCCAATTTAGTACAAATTGTGTGAATTTTCGCTGAATATTCATCCAAAAAGAGAGACAGCAGCATGGCTGTCTCTCCGAATAATTCTTATGGTTCAGATCTGGATGGTACCCTCGAAGTCGGTCACTGCGTCGCCGGTGAGCCACACCTGACCGTCCTTCTCATATCGCACCACCAGGGTGCCACCGGGCAGGTGCAGGTCGATATCCGCGCCGCGGCTGCACAGGCCGGTTTCCACCGCGGACACAGCCACCGCGCAGGCGCCGGTACCGCAGGCCGCCGTTTCGCCGATGCCCCGCTCCCACACGCGCATCTTGATGCTGTTGCCGTCCAGCACCTGGGCGAAGGACACGTTCACCCGCTGGGGGAACAGACGGTCATTCTCGATCATGGGGCCAACCTGCTCCAGGTCGATGTTGTTCACATCGTCCACGAACATGACCGCATGGGGGTTGCCCATGCTCACGCAGCAGATCTCCCGCTCCTGGCCCGCCAGGAACACCCTGCGCTGCATCACCCGCTCGCCCTCCAGGCGGACGGGTACCTCCGCAGGCTTGAAAGCCGGGCAGCCCATATCCACCAGCACGGAGAACACCAGATCCTCCCGGATGAACAGCTGCGCGCTCTTCACGCCGCTGCCGGTTTCCAGGAGCATGGTTTCCTTGCGCACCCTGCCGGATTCGTACAGGTACTTGGCCACGCAGCGGATGGCGTTGCCGGAGACATAGCCCTCAGAGCCGTCGGCGTTGAACATGCGCATCTTCGCGTCGGCGTTGTCGCTGGGCATGATCAGCACAATGCCGTCGGAGCCGATGCCCGTGCGCCGGTTGGACAGGCGTACCGCCAGGGATTTGGGGCTGTCCACCGTCTGATCGAAGCAGTCAAAATAGAGGTAGTCGTTGCCTGTGCCGCGCATCTTGATGAAGTGCAGCTTCTTGCGGGTGGTGCGCATGTGGTTGATGTCCACCAGCTCCACATTTTGCAGGGAGTAGCGGCTGGTCAGCGCGTCCACAAGAGCGTTGGCGGTATCCAGGCTGGTGAACAGGGGGATGCCCCGCTCCACCGCCTTGCGGCGCATGCGCACGGACTCCAGCAGCGGACTGCGTCCCTTGTTGGAGGTGGAGATCACGTACTGCACCTGATCCATCTCCAGCATACGCTCCATGGCATTGTGCTTCACCGTGGCGGCAAAGAGGCCGTGCTCCTCCAGGGCCTTCGCCGTACCGGGGGTGGCGAAGAGCCGGAAGCCCAGTTCAGCAAACTTGCGGGCCACGTCCGCCGCCTCGGTCTTGTCCTTGTCACGAACGGACAAAAGCAGCCCGCCCTGATGGCGCATCTTGTACCCGGCGGCCACCAGGCCCTTGTAGATGGCCTCCTGCAGGTTGGTACCCAGGCCCAGCACCTCGCCGGTGGATTTCATCTCCGGGCCCAGGTGGGTGTCCACGTCCGCCAGCTTCTCAAAGGAGAAGCAGGGCACCTTCACCGCATAGTAGGGGCTCTGGCGGTACAGGCCCGTACCGTAGCCCATGTCGCGGATTTTCTCGCCCAGCATGGCCCGCACGGCCAGATCCACCATGGGCACGCCCGTCACCTTGCTGATGTAGGGCACGGTGCGGCTGGCGCGGGGATTGGCCTCGATGACGTACACCTCGTTGTGGTACACGATATACTGGATGTTGATCAGGCCCAGCGTACCCAGCTCGATGGCGATCTGCTTCGTCACCTCGATGAGCCGCTGCACCATGGCGCCGGTCAGGTTCCAGGCAGGATACACAGCAATGGAGTCGCCGCTGTGGACGCCGGCGGATTCCACGTGCTCCATGATGCCGGGAATCAGCACATCCTCGCCGTCGCAGATGGCGTCGGCCTCCGCCTCAATGCCCATGAGATACTGGTCAATTAGAATGGGATTGGTGATGCCCTGAGACAGGATAATGCGCATGTATTCCACAATGTCGCTGTCCTGGTAGGCAATAATCATGTTCTGCCCTCCCAGCACATAGGAGGGACGCACCAGCACGGGATATCCCAGCTCGTTGGCAGCCCTGAGGGCCTCCTCGGTGGTCATGACCGTGGTGCCGCGGGGGCGCTTGATGCCGTTGCGCTCCATGGCCTCGTCAAAGCGCTCGCGGTCCTCGGCCGCGTCGATCATGTCGGCGGAGGTGCCCAGAATGCGCACGCCGGCGTTCTGCAGGGCGCGGGTCAGCTTGATAGCCGTCTGTCCGCCGAAGGCCGCCACCACGCCCA
>JAXEEE010000061.1:0-14601 GCA_034104265.1 Eubacteriales bacterium
GCCCCCGCCGTCCTGGCCGTCGATGCCGTTCCAGGTGTGGGGCAGGTTGACCCAGTACCGCGTTTCCGGCAGCCGGTCGGGCTGCTGCTCCTCTGCTTTGGTGAACGCCCACTTGTGATTCAGGTTGACAGTTTGCCGCACGGATAGGACGCCTCGCTTTCATCGGAGTTTTGTTCTGAATTGAATATTTCTATCGGGAACCTGGTGAATCCTGCATGCAACGACAGAAAACAGGGGACGCTGGGGCTCCTCGCCCCAGACCCTCGCCAGAGGGCCGCATGGCCCTCTGGACTCCCGTTCGGGGGGATCAGGCTGGGTCGGAGGCCCGGGGCCCGGCCGGCGCGCCCGGCGTGCAGGGGTCACGGCGCGCAAAGGGCGAGGCGCGACGCGGAACATGCAGGGCTCCCCCTATCCGTCACGGCACAGCCGTGACACCTTCCCCTCCGGGGAAGGGGGCTTGGTTGGCTGAGCTCGGGCGGGGCTCCCCTACGGTCGCCCCGCTTCGCCCATGCTTGCGCGCTCCGTCATGGTCGAGGGAGGCGGCGCCCTCCTGCAGAGGCCGACGGAGAGTACTCATGCTCCTCCGGCCATGCACCATGTGCGCAAAACAGCATCACGTCTGTACTGTCAGTCTGCATCACCAGCCGCAGGTACAGGTGCAGTCAGCCACCAACCCGCGCGCAACGAGGGCGGCCCCCGTGCCACCCGGTCGCCAGCGGACAACAGGCATAACACTCAAAGCCGTTTCAAGCCGCCCCCGCGAGGAAGGAATTAGCCTCGCTCCACATGAGGTTCCACCCTCAAACCAAGCGGCGAGGGGCCGGGGGCAGCCATGGTGCTGGCTCGATTTGGCTGCCACCGGTCGCCCTTTGGTTCTTTCCCGCGAGTGGGAAAGAACAACCCCCTTGCCCGCGCTGCGGGCAAAGGAACAGCCGCACCTGCAGGCGCAGCCTCCCCTCCGCAGGCCGCAAAAATCAGCGCCGGTCAGGCACCCCCCGCCCAACCGGCGCTGTGCATGGCATTACGGCTCCCGCTCATCAGTGGCCAGCGGCAGTTCAAACCAGAACGTCGTTCCGCTGTCGCCGCTGTCCACACCGTAGGGCGCGCCGTGCTGCTCCAGGATGTTCCGCACAATGCTCAGCCCCAGCCCGCTGCCGATCACCGCCCGCTTGTGGCTCTCCTGGGTGCGGTAGTAGCGGTTCCAGATCAGCGGCAGCTCCTCCGGGGCAATCCCCTTGCCCGTGTCGCTGACGGACAGCCGGGCCCGGCCCTCCCGCAGGGTCTGGGTCAGGGTGACGGTCTTGTCCTTGCCCGTGTAGGTCAGCGCGTTGCCCAGCAGATTGTACACCACCTGGCCGATGCGGGTTTCGTCCGCCACCACGGTCAGGTTTTCCTCCGGCGCAAAGCGGATGACGTAGCCATCCTTCTCCGTCAGCTTGCCCACACGGGTGACAATGGCCCGGACAGTGTCCGTCAGGCTCATGGGCTGGGGATTCATGGCCAGCGCGCCCGTCTGCAGGCGGCTGAAGTCCAGGATTTCATTGACCAGCGTGGACAGACGCGCCGTTTCGTCCATGATGATCTGCATGTTCTCCGGCGTGTTCTCGCTGGGGATGTCCCGCATGGCCTCGGCATAGCCGCCGATCATGGTCAGCGGGGTGCGCAGGTCGTGGCTGATGTTGGCGATCAGCTCGTGCTGCAGATGCTCCACCTGGCTCAGCTCCTGAGCCGCATGGGTCAGGGTGCTGTTCAGCTCGTCAATCTCCCGGTAGCTGCGGCGGATGCTCGGCGGCGTGTAGCGGCCCTGGGACAGCTCCCGGGCCGCCTCGCTGGTCAGCACCAGCGGCTTGGACACCCGCCGGGAAATCAATGCAGCCAGACCAATGGCCCCCAGCAGCACCAGCGCGGTGATCATCAGCAGCTGGGAACGCAGGGTGGACACAGTGGCCGTCAGGGGCGTGATCTGCGTGTTGAGCAGCAGGTAGCAGCTTTCCCCCCCGGCCAGATGCACCAGGCGGGCGCATAGCAGATTCTGCATCTGGCTGTTGTCCACCGGCGGCACCGAGCCCAGGAACTTACGGTCGTTGTAGCGATCATTGCGGTAGGGCTGGACGTTGAAGCGCTTCAGCAGCACGGAGCCGTCCTCGGGAATCATGTCGCACCACCAGGCCAGATCCCGGCTGGACATGCGGTGAATCAGGCAGAAGCGGATATCGTCGCTGGAATAGACGGTCTGGAACTTCTCATCCAGCAGGAGAACGCACACATCGTGCTGGGTGGACAGGCGATCCGCCAGCACAGACAGATCCTCGTTGTCAATGTTGGACACCAGCGCGTCGGACACGCTGGACACCTGCCGCTCCTTGTAGAAGCGGTAGAAATCGTCCAGCCAAACAATCTGGAACAGCCACAGGAGCCCGATCACAAACGCCACAAAAAGCACCAGGTACAGCATAACGCGGTTCCTGATGCCGCCCGGCCCCCGGCGCTTCCGCCCCGGAGCATCATTCCTTTTCAAAGCGGTATCCCACCCCTCGCAGCGTGGTGATGTGGTCAGCCATGTCGCCCAGGCGTCGCCTGAGGAGCTTGATGTGGGTATCCAGCGTGCGGTCATCGCCGAAGAAGTCGTACCCCCACACCTCGGAGATCAGCTTCTCCCGCGTCAGGGCGATGCCCCGGTTGCGCACCATGTAGAACAGGAGGTCGTACTCCTTGGGGGACAGATCGAGGGGCTCGCCGTTCAGCGTCACCATCCGGGCGGTGAAGTCCACCGTCAGGCCGCCGATGGTCACCACGTCCTTGACCGGCTCGGCAGCGGTACCGCTGCGCTTGAGGATCGCGCCCACCCGCATCATCAGCTCCCGGGGTGAGAAAGGCTTGACCACGTAATCATCCACCCCCAGCTCAAAACCATGGATCCTGTCGTACTCCTCGCCCCGGGCGGAGAGCATGATCACCGGCACCTGGCTGGTCTTGCGGATCTCCCTGCAGGCGGAGAAGCCGTCCAGCTCGGGCATCATCACATCCATGATGATCAGGTCGTACTGATGCGTCCGGCACATGGCAACGGCAGCCATGCCGTCGGCAGCCTCCTCCACCTCGTAGCCCTCGAATACTGCGTATTTCCGGATCAGGTCGCGAATACGGCTTTCGTCATCCACCACCAGCAGCGTCATGGAACCACCTCCGCAAAGTCTACATACAGTATACCGAAAGGGCAGCGGGTTTGCAAGCTGTCAATTAGTGGGCAGCACCAGGCTCAGCTGTCTGCCGCTGCGGTCCAGCAGCACGGGCACCTCGCCGCTGGCGGAGGCAATCATGGATTCCAGCTGCAGCACGCTGGTCAGCTGCGTATCCCCCGAGGACAGCAGCAGATCCCCCGCCTGAAAGCCAGCTTGCCAGGCCGGACTGTATTCCGTGATGGCCAGGACGAACAGGCCGTTTTCCTCATCCAGCAGCATGAGGCCCAGCTCCGCCGTGCGCTGGGCGTGGGCGGCAGGCTGCTCCTCCGCCTCCGGCTGGAAGGCAGGCAGCGCTGCGCCCACAGCTGCCAGCACCACAATGGCCAGCAAAATGCACAGGACTGTTTTTTTCAACAGCCGCCACCTTCCCTTCTACAAGTTTCCGCCATTGTAGTGGGGAAATGTGACAGATGCATGAACCCGCCCTGAACCCTGCATGAAATGGAGGGAAGGGGGCGCGCCCCCGTGGACATTGGCTGCTGCACGGACGATGCTCCTGACGGCGGATGGCGTTGCCGCTGCCAGGCGGCCCCGGTGGGCCGCCCTCGTTGTGCGCGGGGTGGTGGGCCTTTGGCTGCGCCTGATGGCGCGGGGTTCCTTGGCCCGTGGCGCGGGCGGGGGAGGCGTTCTTTCCCTCTCGCGGGAAAGAACCAAAGGGCGACCGGTGGCAGCCAAATCGAGACAGCACCATGGCTGCCCCCGGACCCCTCGCCGCTTAATGTGAGCGCGAAATCTCATGTGGAGCGAGGCTAATTGCTTCCTCGCGGGGGCGGCTTGGAGCGGCTTTGGGTGTCATGCTGCTTGTCCGCTGGCGGCCGGGCGGCACCGGTGGGCCGCCCTTGTTGCGCGCGGGGTGGTGGGCCTATCAGGCGTTCGCGGCTTGTCGGCTGGTGTGGAGGGGCAGGTCAGGAATGGCGCGGTTCTCCGCAACGATGCATGGCCGGAGGAGCAGGAGTAGCCTCCGTCGGCCTCCGCAGGAGGACGCCGCCTCTCTCGACCGTGACGGAGCGCACAACGCCACGCGAAGCGGGGCGACCGTAGGGGAGTCCCGCCCGAGCTCGACCAACAAAAAATCCTTCCCCGGAGGGGAAGGTGTCACGGCTGTGCCGTGACGGATAGGGGGAACCCCGCATGTTCCGCGTCGCGGCGCGCCCGTCGCGCGCCGTGACCCCCGCAAGCCCGGCTCGCCCTTCGCGAGCCGGGCCTTCTACCAAGCCTGATCCCCCCGAATGAGAGTCCAGAGGGATGAAATCCCTCTGGCGAGGGTCTGGGGCGAGGAGCCCCAGCGTCCCCCCTCCCCTCATACGCGCTCAACCCAATCGCGTGTAAGATGTGGGCACTGCCCACACAAAAAATCCCCCTCCCGTCAAACGGAAGGGGGATGGCCTTAGCCGGCAATAATCAGCGTGATCATGTCCAGTATCGCGGATACAATCATCGATACACCCACGAAAATCCAGACAACCATCGCCGTGCTGAAGGGGTTCAGCAGAATAATCACCGCCAGAATGATGTACAGCAGCGCTGAGATGCCCGGCATGTACCACCGGGGATGCCGGATCCGCCGCATGTCCGCCATGCGCTGCAGCTTCATCACGCCCGATACCAGCAGGATCACCCCGTACAAGACGAACAGCGCCGGCAGCGCATCCAGCAGCCACTGGCTGTTGAATACGCAGAGCACACCCGCCAGGATCATCAGCACGCCCCGGCTCAGCGCCCAGTCGCTGCCCAGCACCTGCACCGGACGGCGGAAGTACCGCACGATGTTGAAAATACCCATCGCGCACAGAAGCACGCCCAGCACAATCACTATGCCCTTGGTAAAGGCTTCCGGATCAATCAGCAGCAGAATGCCGATCACTATCTCCAGCGCGCTGGCGATGATTCCGCCGGTGCGTCCGCCCAGCAGCACCGCAAGCTTTTTCAGCATGTTGCCTCGCTCCTTTTACTGGTTCAGGATGGCCATGAACTCGTCGCCCGTGATGGTCTCACGCTCGTAGAGGAACTTCGCCAGCTCGTCCAGCTTGGCCCGGTTCTCCTTCAGGATGCCCATGGCCTTGTCGTACTGGGCCTTCACCGTGTCCACCACCAGCTGGTCAATCTTGCTCTGCGTCTGGGCGGAGCAGGCCAGGGACGCGTCGCCGCCCAGGTAGGCGTTCTCCACCGTCTCCAGCGCCACCATGCCGAACTCGCTCATGCCGTAGCGGGTGATCATCGCCCGGGACAGCTTGGTCGCCTGTTCAATGTCGTTGCTGGCGCCGGTGGTAATGGAGCCGAACACCAGCTCCTCCGCCGCGCGGCCACCCGTCAGCGTGGCAATCTTGTCCTCGATCTCTTCCTTGGTCATCAGGTAATGGTTGCCTTCCTCCACCTGCATGGTGTAGCCCAGCGCGCCGGAGGTGCGGGGGACAATGGTGATCTTCTGCACGGGGGCGGAGTTGGTCTGCTTGGCCGCCACCAGCGCATGGCCGATCTCGTGATAGGCCACGATGCACTTCTCTTTGTCGGTGAGGATGGCGTTCTTCTTCTGATAGCCCGCGATAACGACCTCGATGCTCTCCTCCAGGTCAGCCTGGGTGGCGCAGTGACGGCCGTCGCGCACGGCGCGCAGGGCAGCCTCGTTGACAATGTTGGCCAGCTCAGCGCCGGACGCGCCGGAGGCCATCCGTGCAATGCGGCCGAAGTCCACGTTGCCGTCCACCTTGATCTTCCTGGCGTGCACCTTGAGGATCTCCTCGCGGCCCTGCAGGTCAGGCAGCTCCACGGGCACCCGGCGGTCGAAGCGGCCGGGACGGGTCAGCGCGGGATCCAGGGAGTCGGGCCGGTTGGTGGCCGCCAGGATGATCACACCCGTGTTGCCCTCAAAGCCGTCCATCTCCGTCAGCAGCTGGTTCAGGGTCTGCTCGCGCTCGTCATTGCCGCCCATCTTGCCGCCGTCGCGCTTCTTGCCGATGGTATCAATCTCGTCAATGAACACGATGCAGGGCGCCTTCTCCTTGGCCTGCTTGAACAGGTCACGCACCTTGCTGGCGCCCATGCCAACGAACATCTCCACAAACTCGGAGCCGCTGATGGAGAAGAAGGGCACATTGGCCTCGCCGGCCACAGCCTTGGCCAGCATGGTCTTGCCGGTGCCGGGAGGGCCCACCAGCAGGATGCCCTTGGGCATGGACGCGCCGATGTCCTTGTACTTGTTAGGGTTGTGCAGGTAATCCACAATCTCGGTCAGATTCTCCTTGGCCTCGTCCTCGCCGGCCACGTCGGAGAACTTGATGCCCTGGGAGGACTTGACGTACACCTTGGCGTTGCTCTTGCCCAGGCCGCCCATGCCGCCCCCGCCGCCGAACATCATGGAGTCGCCGCCCATCTTCTTCATCATGCGGCGGGCCAGCCAGTTGCCCAGCAGGATCATCAGGCCGATGGGCAGCAAGTAGCCAATCAGGAAGGAAATAATGGGCGAGGCTTCCTCCTGAATCTCGCTGGAGAACATCGCGCCGTGCTGGTACAGACGATCCACCAGGTTATCATCCTGAATGATGCCCGTGCAGAAGATCTGCGTCGCGTCCTTGTTGGTGAACAGGATCTGGTTGGGCTGGATCTGCACCATGCCGATCTGATCGGCGTAGGTCATCTGCATGAAGGTGCCGTAGTCCACCTCGATCACCCGCTGCTTGCTGATGGAGGGCACCAGCAGCATGTTGATCAGCAGGATGGCCAGAATCACAATCACATAATAGAAGATCAACGGCTTCTTGGGGCTTTTCTGCTCTTCCACGCTTTTTCCTCCGTTTCCTCCAGGCTTCCGGGATTTCCTTGTTTAGCCTACGGAAAGATTATACCGACAATTTGTGAACTGAGTATGACATTTATCATATACTTTCATGAAATTGTCGGGCCCACCTTCCCCACAGCAAAAAGGAGCGGCCTGCGCCGCTCCCTCCGGCACCTGTGTGCCTTACGCGTGGGTTTCGCCCTGGACGGGCACCGCGCCGCTCTGCGTGCTGCCGCTGATGGCGATACGGCGGGCCACCTTCTGCTGCTCGGGCTGGGCCTTGGGCAGGGTGATGGTCAGCACGCCGTCCTGGTACGCGGCGGCAATGCCTTCCTGCCGGATGCCCTCCAGGCTGAAGCGGCGCTCCATGTGGCCGGTGCGGCGCTCACTGTACAGGTAGTTCTGACGCTGCTCCTTCTTCTGGGTGTTCACCTCGGCGGAGATGGTCAGCACGTCGTCATCAACGGTCAGGTTGATGTCCTCCTGCTTCACGCCGGGCAGCTCAGCCTCCAGCAGGTAATTGTCCTGCTGCTCCTTCACATCCACGCGGAAGCCCGCGGAGCCGACCATGTCGTTCATGTCGAAGAAAGAACGGAAGAACCTGTCGTCAAAGGGGTTGTTCATGGGGTTGCTGATTTCCCTGCGGGTACGGAACGGAACGATGGTATACATAAGACAGCCTCCTTCAATAGCCTTGCTCGGTCTTTATCTTGATCTTCTTTCCTGCGGCTCATTCCTGAACCGTGACTATACTATACCTCAATGGTCAAAGAAAGTCAATGGCTATCAAGGTCAAATTCTGTGAACAATTTGTAAACGTGGCGGCGCTTTCCTGCAAAGCCAGGTGAATCAAGGCTTTCAGTCTTCTGCCAAAACAAAAGGAACCGGGGAGCAGCTCGCCGCTCCCCGGGAAAGGTCAGGAATTGGATCAGGCCTTTTCGACCTTGGCGTTCTTGACGTCCTTCTTGCTGTTGACCAGGAACACGCTGCACAGCATGGCGATGATATACAGCGCCAGCGTGAAATACAGCACCGCCTGATAGCCCACAGGATTCAGGCCATGGTCATCGAAGGTACCCACATGGTTGACGATCAGCGTGGCCACCTGGTTGCCCGTCAGGCCGGCGAAGGCCCAGGCGGACAGGGTGATGCCATGGATGGCGGAAATGTTGCCCATGCCGTAGTGGTCGGACAGCAGGGTGGGCACGTTGGAGAAGCCGCCGCCGTAGCCCGCGTTGACCACGAACAGCAGGATCAGGCACAGCACCATCAGCAGGCCGTTGGCCGCGCCGTTGACAATGCCCTGGGTGAGGATCACCAGCGCGGTGGCGCCGATGGACAGGCCGAAGATGATCTTGTAGACGGTGTTGCGGTCCTTCATGTAATCAGCCCAGGCGGAGAAGCCGAAGCGGCCGCCGGCGTTGAACACCGCGGTGATGGAGGACAGCATGCCCACGGACGCCGCCAGGCCGATGCACTTGAAGATGGCCTTCTCCTGGGAGATCAGGGCCAGGCCGCAGGTGATGTTCAGGTAGAACATCAGCCAGATGCCGATGAAGGTCACGGGCTTGGATTTGATCACGTCGATGGCGCGGGCGCCCTTTTCCTGCTTGGCAGGCTCATGCCAGGTGGCAGGCTTGGCCAGCAAAATATGGCCCACCAGCATCATCACGAAATACACACAGCCCATGATGATGAACATCTTCCAGATGCCGTTGACGGGATCCGCGTCCAGGATGCCCTGCATGATGGGACTGGCGATGGCCTTCGCCGCGCCGAAGCCCGCCACAGCCAGGCCGGTGGCCAGGCCCTTGCGGTCGGAGAACCAGAGCATCAGGGTCTTGACGGGGGACAGATAGCCGGTGCCCAGGCCGATGCCCATGATGACGCCGTAGCAGAGGAAAATGCCGATCAGCACCAGGACGTTGCCGGGATTCCTGCCGCCCACCCAGATCAGGGCGCCAGTGCCCAGCATGCCCGCGCTGAAGCAGATGGTGGCGATGAGGGAGGAACGGTGGATGTTCTTCTCCACCACGTTGCCCAGGAACGCCGCGCTCATGCCCAGGAAGAAGATGGCCAGGCTGAACGCCCATTCCACGCTGCTCTTGGAGAAGCCGATGTAGTTGGCAATCTCGTTGCTGAACACGCTCCAGCAATAGACCGTGCCGATGCTGCAGTGCAGCAGCAGCGCCGGAATGGCGCCGCGGACCCATTTGTTCTGACACTTGATGTTCATTGGTACCTTCCTCTCCTTCATACCGTCTGTGCAGTCAGAGGGAGCCGGCTGTACAGGCGTTTTTGCCGCGGGGCGCCATGTGCGCTTCCGCAGCGCCCCAGATAGAGACATTATACCGTATTCCCGGCAGAAAATCAATCCGTCCCCGCCGGATTTCGTCCATTTCCTCCCATTCACGACAAAGGCAGTATGTTTACTCCGGCAGGCCGCTGGCCTTGTGCACAGCCCCGCTGCCGGATTCACTGGGCCGCGCCAGGCATCCGGCATACTTCCTTCCCTATCTGCCCGCGGCATAGCAAAACGCGGCAGGTGCATTGCCTGCCGCGCTGTCTTCGCTGTGCTGATTCAGTTTTCCGCGGAAACCTGGATCAGATCCTCCACCAGGCGGGGATTGCCCCCCTCGGCGATGAACTGGTCGATGGCGATCTGCAGCTCCGCATGGAATTCCTCCAGGCACAGCCCGTTCTCCATGATGTAGGTGGCCGCCGGAATCCCCACGTACCGCAGATGCCAGGGCTCATAGTTGATTTCCGTCACGTCCTCCTTGTCCGCCGGATAGCGGATGATGAAGCCGTACTCCTGGCAATGTGCAGCCATCCACTGGCACTCCTCCTCCCTGGCCATGTCGGAGTTCATGCCGCGATCCGTCCAGTTGCCGGGCACCACGTCGCAGCCCAGGCCGGTCTGATGGTCGCTGGCGCCGGGCTTGCTGACCCAGCCGTCGTCCTTGCCGCCGTTCTTCTGCAGGCGGTTGTAATACATGGTATTCTGGGTTTTGTAGGAGCGGTACGCGCTCTTGAGGTACAGCTTCTGCCCGTCGGCCAGGGCGGCCTCCATCAGCGCAACCAGCGCGCTGGCGCAGGTTTCCTGCAGCTGCATGGTGCCGGAGGAGGCCTTGTACACGCCGCCGTTGGTGTTATTGCCGTCCTTGTCCGCCTTGCGGCCGGGGATGGACACCAGCGGCTGGGGTACGAAATCGCTGCCGAGCAGCACCTGCTTGTTGGCCAGGCGGATCATGTCCGGATCCAGGTCCATCAGATCCACCGGGAAGTTCCACAGCACATCGTCATAGATAACCTCCTCGTAGACGACGCCGGTGTCCTCCAGGGTGATTTCCACATCCTCCGCCGCCGCGCAGGCCGCTGCCAGGCACAGGGCCAGCGCCAGGGCCAGTACGCGGATGATTCCTTGCTTCATGCCTTACTCCTTGTCCGTTGTATCAAAGAGGGAGAATTCCCAGTCGCCGTCGCCGGTTTCCTCCAGCAGCTGCACGCCGCCGGGCAGCACGTCAGGCACCGGCGTGGGGCTCACCCGGGGCACCTCCGTGGCCGCCGCCCTGCGGGCCGTGCCGCTGGGCTGCCAGGTGGCGCGCACCAGGTCGCTGCCCTCGGGCATAACGTAAGCGCCCGCCACAGCGTCCAGCTCCTGCCGGAAGTCCTCCAGGGTCATGTTGCCCTGAACCATGTACTCCGCCACGCTCTCCCCCACGTAGCGCAGATGCCACGGCTCGCCCGCATGGCCGGTCACGTCCTCCTGCCCCGCAGGGTAGCGGACGATAAAGCCGAACCGCGCGCAGTTGGCCGTCACCCACTGGCCCTCCGCCGTGGCCAGCCAGTTGTCCGCAGTCAGGGTTTTGGTGCGCAGGGCCTTATTGACCACGGTGACGGCCAGGCCCGTCTGATAATCGCACTGGCCGGGGATCTCCGAGGGTGTGCCGCGGGCCACCATGCGCTCGTAGCGGCTGCCCTCGTCCACATAGGAGCGGTAGCCCTGGCGCAGGTAGAGGGTCACACCCTCCGCCTCCGCCGTAACGAACATCTGCGTCAGCGCCGCCAGGGCCGAATCCACCAGCTGCATGGTGGTGCTGGAGGCCAGGTACAATCCGCCGTTTTCATTGTTGCCCTTGTTGTCGTTGCGGCGGGAGGGCACCGTCTGCAGGTTCAGCGGCACATAGGTGTCCGCCAGAGGCTCCGCGGCGGAGGCCAGCATCAGGTAGCGGCTGTCCAGCCCCGGCAGGGCGGCAGCACCGCTGGCGGCAGGCGCGGGCGTTTCCCCGGGCAGGGTCACCGCGTCCTCATCCTCATCGGGCAGCACCGTTGCGTCCTCCACCGTCTCCTCAGGCAGCGCAGCTTCCTCCGCGCACGTCCAGCCACAGGTCATGACAAGCGCCATCGCCATCCAAAGCGCCGCCAGCTTGCGAATCCTATCCACCCCAAAAGCACCTCAATCCTCTATGATCTTTCCGGTAACAATATCCAGGAGCGTTTGCCCACGGATGTCCACAAGGTACGTCTCCAGGGGCACGTTTGCCTCCTGAATCAGCGCGGCGTTCTCTTTCCCCACATAACGCACGTGCCACGGCTCATACTGATAGCCGGTGATATCCTCCCAGCCCTCCTGATAGCGCAGGATGAACCCGAACCGCCAGCAGTTCTCCCGCACCCACGCCCCGCCCCTGGTATTGCCGAAGGATGAGGTCAGGTTGGTGGTGCTCTTCTGCCCCACGTCCATGGCCAGCCCCAGCTGATGCTCGCTGGCCCCGGGCCGGGCAACGTACTCGTCAGCCTTTTCCTGACTGCCGCCCACGCGCTTGAGCTTGTTGTTGTAAATGGTGTTCTGCTTGGAATAGCTGCGGTACCCGCTGACGGAGGTCAGCGTCACGCCGATTTCCTCCTTGCAGGCGGCGAACATTTCCTCCAGGGCGCAGGCAGCGTCCTCCCGCATGTTCCGCAGCTGTCCTGTCACCTGGGCC
Source organism: Eubacteriales bacterium (assembly GCA_034104265.1). Taxonomy (GTDB): domain Bacteria; phylum Bacillota; class Clostridia; order Christensenellales; family Aristaeellaceae; genus UBA11524. Next base: position 12,006 of record JAXEEE010000061.1, read on the forward strand.
GCCCGGGTCTCGGGCACATACTCCTTGCTGACGCGCCACTCCCTGTTGACCAGGAACAGCAGCCCGTCCACGTCGTGCTGGGGCGCGGCCACATCCACCGGGGCGGATATCATCAGCGTACCCGCCGCCAGCAGCGAGGCCAGCCCCTGTAAAACCGTCGCCATGGTTCCCTGCTGCGCTCCTTCCCGCCGGATCATGTCCGGCCCTTCTGCCTGATAGGACGTTCGGGCGCATCACAGGGTTTCCTGCCGGGCCGTTTTTCATGCCCGGCCCTGCGGCTCACCCGCGCGCGAACAGATGCAATCAGTTTATTATACCGCGAATTGCGCAGGAAACAAGCCAGGCGGTGTAAATTTTTCAAAACTTTGTCTGATTGACGTCGCCCGCCGTGGGCGACAATACCGCCGAGGAGGCGAATCAACTTGAAAAGAACCCTTTTGGCAGCATGTCTGGCGGCGATGGCGGGGCTGATGCTCACCGGCTGCGCCGCAGGCACGGAACCTACCCCGTCACCCTCGCCCTCGGCCGCCGTCAGCGAAAGCCCGTCCACCCAGCCTGAAGCCACGGGCGGCATCATGCCCGACACATCCGCGGGCGTGATGCCCGAGGGCACCGGCCAGCCCGGAACCGGTCTGGTGCCGGAGGAGGAGGGCGTGACCACCGCCGCCGACGCCCGCCGGGCCGTGGAGGCCATCGAGGATGAGCTGGAGCGGCTCAGCGAGGTGAAGGACGCCCAGGTGGTCATCGCGGGGGACACCGCCGTGGTGGCCCTGACCTTTGACAGCCAGTACCAGGGCGGCCCGGACGACCGCATGCGCGAGATCGTCAGGGAGCGCATCGACGGCGTGGTCAAGGGCATCAAAACCGTGGAGATTACCGAGGACACCGACCTGATGACCGAGCTGGAGAAGCTGGGCGACCGGCTGGACGGCGAGGCCGACATGGCGGAGATCCGCCGGGAGCTGGACACGCTCATCAACCGCATCACCGGCAAAAGCATGTAACCCTTTCCCTGCATGAACGGCATCCCCTGCGCATACCCTCAAGTGAACAGAACGCGACTGCTGCTGCGCTCCGCATCCGGCCATCCGCCGACATGGGAGCGCGGCTGTGTTTTCCTCCGCCGGATAGCTTCCGCTCCACCGCCGATGCGCCCGGGCGCGCCGTCCGCCATCATGCAGGCGGCGACGGCGACGCCCCTTGGGCTGTGGGGCCGATTCCGTCCGCCGGAGCGCGGCGCGTTCCACCATATTTTCATGCCCGCGGTGCATGCGCGGGCAACCCAGCCCTTGCAGCGCGGAAAAGCCGCGCTTTTTCCATGGATATCGTCCGTTTCCGGCGCAGGAAATGCGTGGCGGCGCGGGGGGGCGCTCCCTTGCGTGCCTTGCATTGCCAGGGTATCAGGGCGGAATCTGCGCAAGCTATCATCGACAACGGAAACAGGAGGTGAATGCAGGCATGAATCAGCAGTATCAGCGGAATCAGCAGGGCCAGCAGCCCCAGCAACAGCAGCAGGGCAACAACAGCCAGACCCAGATGGTTCCCGAAGCCAAGGCGGCCCTGGACAACATGAAGTTCGAGATCGCCCGGGAGCTGGGCGTCAACCTGAAGCAGGGCTACAACGGCGACCTGTCCGCCCGCGAGAACGGCTACGTCGGCGGCTACATGGTCAAGCGCCTGATCGAGCAGGCCGAGCGCCAGATGGCCGGCAAGTAACCATCGACATTGAAGGAGGACAACCATCATGGTCAACAACAATCAGTCCGGCAGCCAGCAGGGCTCCATGGTCCCCGAGGCCCGCGCCGCCCTGGAAAACATGAAGTATGAGATTGCCGGCGAGCTGGGCATCAACCTCAAGCAGGGCTACAACGGCGACCTGCCCTCCCGCCAGGCGGGCTACATCGGCGGCTACATGGTCAAGCGCCTCATCGAGCAGGCCGAGCGCCAGATGGCCGGCAAGTAATCCCCTTCCGGAGCATCGTCCTTCCCAAGCCAGTCTGAGTCTCGCGCTCAGGCTGGCTTTCCTGCTTCACAGCCATACCGGGTCATGCCCCAGCGCCGGCACCACCTGCTCCCAGAACACATCCTGCTCAAACACGCAGGTGGCCGTGTTGTCGCAGGGGTGGAAGGCGATCTTCCCCTCCCGGCGCACCGCGCGGTCAAAGACCAGCTGCACCCGCTTCTCCCCGTCGAACCACAGCCCCAGCGGGCTCAGGCTGCCGCTCTCCAGCGCCAGCAGCTCCGTCAGGCATTCCGCCGGGGCGAAGGACAGCCGCGACGACCCCAGCGCATGGCTCACCTCCGAGGTTCGGAACACCTTGTCCGGCAGGGTGACATAGAGGTAGAAGGCCGTCTGCTGCCGGTTGCACAGCAGGATGTTTTTGCAGAAGGTCACCTCCGGCCCCGCATAAGGCAGGGCCAGGCAGTCCGCCATGGTCCAGGCCGGGGTATGCTCGTAGTACGCAAAGGGAATCCCCATCTCCCGCAGCTTTTCGACCACGATGCGCTTGCTGGACATCCGCCCGCCGCTCCCTTCCTCCACTGCGTCCGCGCATGCAGAAACCACAGTTTTTATGGAAAATCCAGTGGAAAATCC
>JAXEEE010000062.1:0-23979 GCA_034104265.1 Eubacteriales bacterium
TGTCTATGTATCGTGAAACATCGAAGCTGCTGCTTTACTCCAATTTGGGGGAGGACAGCATTCTGCTGAAGCTGGCGGGGATCTTCTGCGACTGGGAGCACCGCGCCTGCGACAAGAGCGAGCTGATCGGCCGGATTTACGCTCAGGTGAAGCGTCTGCTGGATGTGGCGACCCTGTACGGGTTCGACAACAACCTGTGGCACAACTACCTGACCTTCCTGCTGATGACCAATGAGAACTCCTTCACCCTCACCAGCGAGCGGTCAGGGGCCAGCGAGGGCAGCGTCAACCACTTCGCCCGGGCGGACTTCCGGATCTTCAAGCGCCTGTTCGACTTCGACTTCGCGCCCATCGAGCAGGATCTGGGCATCGACTGCTTCACCGTCCTGTCCCACTACAGGGCCATCCCCAAGAAGGCGCAGATGTACTACCGCGCCGTGTCCGAGCAGGTGCGCGCGCTGGCCCTGGCCATTGACGCGGCCCCGGACGCAGACGCGGTCTTCACCCTCATGACCGACTACTACCGGGATCACGGCGTGGGCATGTTCGGGCTGAACCGGGCCTTCCGCATCCAGCCGGAGGGCGACGGCGTGGCCTTCGAGGCCATCAACAACATCGACGCCGTGACCCTCGACGATCTCATCGGCTACGAGGCCCAGAAGAAGGAGCTCCGCCAGAACACCGAGGCCTTCGTCCAGGGCCGGGGATGCAACAATATGCTCCTCTACGGCGACGCGGGCACCGGCAAGTCCACCTCCGTCAAGGCCATCCTGAACGAGTATTACGACCAGGGCCTGCGGATGATCGAGATCTACAAGCACCAGTTCGGCCTGCTGTCGAAGGTCATCGCCAAGGTCAAGAACCGCAACTACCGCTTCATGATCTTCATTGACGATCTGTCCTTCGAGGAGCATGAGGTGGAGTACAAGTTCCTCAAGGCGGTCATCGAGGGCGGCGTGGAAACCCGCCCCGGCAACGTGATGATCGTCGCCACCTCCAACCGCCGCCACCTGATCCAGGAGACCTGGAAGGACCGCAGCGACATGGAGCACAACGGCGACATCCACCGCTCCGACACCATGGAGGAGAAGCTGTCCCTGGCGGCGCGCTTCGGCTGCAGCATCTGCTACTCCAACCCCAACCGCCAGCAGTACCACGACATCGTGCGGGGCATTGCCGCCCGGGTGCCGGGCCTTGCCATGAGCGACGAGGAACTCCTTGCCGCCGCCAACCGCTGGGAGATCCGCCACGGCGGCATCTCCGGCCGCACGGCCCAGCAGTTCGTCAACTACCTGACGGGGCTGCAAAAGCCCTGATCCCCCGGCGCGGGGCGCGCAGCTGCCTCCCCGCGTCCTTTTCATGCCGACAATCTTCCCTGATACGCCAAAGGAGATGTTCCCATGGTTACGCTTGACAAGGTCTACCACGCGGCGTTCGTGCTCAAGCAGGTCGCCCGCAAAACCGACATGATCCACGCCCCCAAGCTGTCCTCCGGCTTCAACATGTACCTGAAGACCGAAAACCTGCAGCTCACCGGCTCCTTCAAGCTGCGCGGCGCGTACTACAAGATCAGCCAGCTCAGCGAGGAGCAGCGCAAGGCGGGCATCATCGCCTGCTCGGCGGGCAACCATGCCCAAGGCGTGGCCCTGGCCGCCAGCCGCATGGGCATCAAGGCCATCGTCTGTATGCCCGACGGCGCGCCCATCAGCAAGGTGGAAGCCACCAAGGCCCTGGGCGCGGAGGTCTGCCTGGTGAAGGGCGCCTACGATGACGCCTACGCCCATGCCTGCCGATTGCAGGAGGAAACCGGCATGACCTTCATCCATCCCTTCAACGACGATGAGGTCATTGCCGGTCAGGGCACCATCGGCCTGGAGATCCTCGACCAGCTGGCGGATGTGGACGCGGTGATCTGCCCCATCGGCGGCGGCGGCCTGATCTCCGGCGTGGCCTTCGCCATCAAGGAGCTGAACCCCGATGTGAAGGTCTACGGCGTGCAGGCGGAGAACGCTCCCAGCATGGCCGAATCCATCCGCCAGGGCGAGGCCATCACCCTGCCCTCGGTGCAGACCTTTGCCGACGGCATTGCCGTGAAGCACCCCGGCGACGTGACCTTCGACATGGTGCGCAGGTATGTGGACGAGGTGGTCACCGTCTCCGAGGACGAGATTGCCGCAGCCATCCTGGCGCTGATGGAGAAGCAGAAGCTGGTGGCCGAGGGCGCGGGCGCGGTGTCCGTGGCGGCAGCCATGTTCGGCAAGCTGCCCATCCAGGGCAAGAACGTGTGCTGCATCGTCTCCGGCGGCAACATCGACGTGAACATCCTCTCCCGCGTGATCACCCGCGGCCTTGTCACCGCCGGGCGCAACGCCATGCTGCAAATCGCCCTGGAGGACAAGCCCGGCCAGCTGCTGGGCGTGAGCCGCATCGTCAGCGAATGTGGGGCCAACGTGGTCTCCGTCCAGTACGAGCGCAGCGACGCCAACATGCCCGTGGCCAGCTGCTTCCTGAAGATCGGCATGGAGACCCGCGACTTCGAGCAGATCGCGCTGATCCGGCAGAAATTGGCAGAAAACGGCTTCCTGATTGTGAACTGATGGAAGAATATCCCCCGAAGACCCGTTGTATCTGCGGGAGGTGGTGGTGTGAAACGCACCATGATCGGTTTCTTTTTCGCACTGCTGGGGATGTTTACCTGTCTTGGGCTGGGCCTGCTGGCCTGGCAGTGTCCCGCCGAGGGATGGCCGGTGGCAACAGGGCCGTTCATCGAATCGCTGCAGCTGAACAGGCTGTTCGTACCCTTCATCCTGGCAGCGCTGCTGATGCTGCTTGGGCTTGCCCTGATGACGCGGGAATACTTCCGCAAGGAATGACAGCGCCCCACGCAACACAAAGCCCCGTTCCGGCATGGCCCGGAGCGGGGCCTTGTTGTTTGGGCGGATCGCAGCCGGAGGCACAACACCCCGCCGGAACGCCCACAGCGCACCGGCGCTCACCCTGCAGCCCGGAAGGGGCGCAGGACGCACGGGTTATGTGTGTCCAGCATACAGCAAGGCCCCGCCCCGGAATAAGTCCGGAGCGGGGCCCGCGTCTCTGAGGGCATAATTGATTGTCTTATTCGTCGTTATCGTCGTCCCACTCGTCCTCGCTGTTGGCGGGATCGAAGGGCTCCTCATCCTCATCCGCTTTCGCTGCTTTTGCTTCCATCACCACCGGCGCCTTGGCCCTCCTGGGCTGCAGCAGCGCCGTGAAGAAATGAACTCCTTTGTACGTTCTGGACGTCATCATAGACCATTTCCTCCTTGTTTCTTGGAGTCGGCCCCATTATAGCGCAAAATCCGCCCCTTGTACAGACGGCGGATTCGGCCACTTCCCGACCAGAATCGCAAGGAAATTCATGCTGATGATATCGCTCTTTACCCCTGGAAGGACAGCTCCTCCGCCATGCCGTCCGTCCCGCAGACCGCGCCGGGGAAATGCTCCCGGGCCCGGAATGCTTCCTCCTGCGGATTGGCAATCATGGCGGAATAATGGGTCAGCCACAACCGCCGGACCCCTGCCCGGGCTGCCAGCGCACCCGCCTGGGCGAAGGTCATGTGGCCGTAGGTCGCGGCCTGCTCCGCCTGCTCCTCCTGGGCGTAGGTGGCCTCGCAGATCAGCAGATCCGTATCCTCAGCCGCCTGCGCCAGGGCGTCGCAGGGCATGGTGTCCCCGGAGTACACCACCGTCACGCCCCGCCGGGCCGGGCCCAGCACCTCCGAAGGATCAATCGTCCGCCCGGCCCAGGCCACCGGCTGGCCGTGCTGCAGCGTCCCCCACAGGGGTTGGGGCAGGCCCAGCTGCCGGGCGCGCTCCGCCTGGAAGCGCCCCGGCCTGCCCAGGATGAAGCGGTACCCCTGGCTGACCACCCGGTGCCGGGTGGGTACCGGGAACAGCCGGGCCTCCGCAGGCCAGGCGGGGTGCAGCGTCCGCAGGATGACGCCCTCCGGTGGCAGGGAAACACACCGCACCTCGTAGGGCAGCTCCCCCGCCAGGGCCAGGATGGGGGCCATGGCCGCATCCAGCCCCTCCGGCCCGGTGACGGTCAGCCTCTCCGTCCGGCCCAGGCTGCCCATGGTCTGCATAAGCCCCGGCAAGCCAAAGATGTGATCCCCATGGTAGTGGGTCAGCGCGATCAGGTCGATCCTCAGCAGGCTCACATGGGCCCTGCGGGTGGCAGTCTGCGTGCCCTCGCCGCAGTCCAGCAGGATCAGCCGTCCCTGCGCGCCGATGGTCGCTGCCGCCAGCGCGCGATCCGGCAGGGGCATGGTGGCCGCCGTGCCGATGAGCGTCGCCTGAACCATGGTCACCGCCTCCTTTCCGTTATACAATCAGCCCCATCTGCTGCAGCGCCCTGCGGACGTCCTGCTCCGTGCGGCCCAGGGAAGCCGCCATCCGCGCGATGGGCACCCCCGCCAGGTAGTCCTGGCGCAGCTGCGTCTTTTCTGCAGCGGTGAGGGGCTTCATCACTTGAGCGCCCTGGGGCAGGGTCAGGGTGGTGCGGGTGCTGTCGTAGTCCCGGATCACCCGCAGGAAGGCCTCGCCGTACTTCCCGGCCTTCACCGCGCCCATGCCGTGGACGGTCATCAGGCCGTCCATGGTGACGGGCCTGCGTCGGGCCATGTCGTTCAGGGTCTTATCGTCGCAGACGATGTAGGGCGGCACCCGGTACTGCTTCGCCAGCTGCATTCGGCAGGCCCGCAGCTGCTCGAACAGGCTCCCCTCCCCGGGCTTGGGAAGCTTCAGCCGGGTCATGCCGTCGGACGCCGTCTCGCCGTAAAGAGCCGTGCGCCGGGTTCTGCGCTTCTTCGCCTCCGCCGCCTCGCCATAGCGGTGGCCGCAGCAGGAGGAGCAGCCGCCGCACCGCTCCGGCGCGCTCTCCCCGAAGTAGGTGCGGATGTACTGGCGCAGGCAGCCGCTCTCGCCGCAGTAGTCGATCATGGCGTTGAGCCGGGCGAGATCCTGCCGGCGCACCGCCTGCTGCTCGGCAGGGGTCATGTCGGGGTTGGGCTCTGAGTTGTTGATCATCCACTTGGCGGTGATGATGTCCTGCTTGCTGAAGAGCAGCACGCACTCCGCCGCCTCGCCGTCCCGCCCGGCGCGGCCCGCTTCCTGATAGTAGGCCTCCATGGAGCGGGGCATGTTGTAGTGGATGACGAAGCGCACGTTGCTTTTGTCGATGCCCATGCCGAAGGCGTTGGTAGCCACCATGATCTGCACCCGGTCGTACTGGAAGTCCTCCTGGCTGGCGCGGCGTTCCTCGTCAGGAAGCCCCGCGTGGTAGCGTCCGGCGGAGAAGCCGTCCTCCTGGAGCCTCTGACAGACCTCCTCCACATTCTTGCGGGTAGCGCAGTAAATGATGCCGCTGTCCCCCATTTTGTCCCGGAGGATCATGCGCAGCGCGTCGTAGCGGCTCTCGGGCTGGATCACCTCGAAAAACAGGTTGGGCCGGTCGAATCCCGTGAAGGACAGCGCGGGCCTCCTCAGGCGCAAAAGGCGGATAATGTCCTCCCGCACCCGGTCGGTGGCCGTGGCGGTGAAGGCCCCCACCGGCGGGCGGACAGGCAGGATGTCCACAAAGTCCGCGATGCGCCGGTAATCCGGGCGGAAGTCCTGCCCCCACTGGGAGACGCAATGGGCCTCGTCCACGGCGATGAGGGAGATCTTTGCCTGCCGGGCAAACTGCCGGAAGGATGCGGTGTCCAATCGCTCGGGGGCCACGTAGATCACCCGGTACATGCCCAGGCGTGCCCGCTCCGTAGCCAGATCCATCTGCCGGGGCGTCAGGGAGCTGTTCAGGTAAGCCGCGGGCACCCCCGCGCTTTTCAGGGCCGCCACCTGATCCTTCATCAGGGAGATCAGCGGGGAAATCACCAGCGCCACGCCCGGCATCATCAGCGCGGGAATCTGGTAGCACAGGCTCTTGCCCGCGCCGGTGGGCATCACGCCCAGGCAGTCACGGCCCTCAAGCAGCGCATCCACCAGCGCTTCCTGCCCCGGGCGGAAGCCGTCGTGGCCGAAGTAGTGCTTCAGCGTCTGCAGCTTGTCCACCATGCGGCCCCTCCCTTCCTTCAGTCTGACCCCTATTGTAGCGCAATTCCCGCCCAAAAGAAAGGGAACGCCGGAAATAAACCGCCCTGCCGCTGCATACCTTCCCGTGAAGGGAGGCGGCGCAGATGCAGGCATCGGCGTTCCGGCGGCAGTATGTGATTCTCCGGCCCATGCAGGGGTGCGCGGGGGGCTTTGCCCGGCTGGAGACAAGGCAGGGGCGGGGCTGCGTCACCATCCAGGTGAACCAGGCCGTCCAGTCCACGCTGCGGGCGCTGCTGATGGGCGGAAGCGGGCGCAGCTGCGCGCTGCTCGACCTGGGGCTGATGCATCTGTCCCCCCAGGGCCGGGGCGCGCTGTACCGGGAGGGTCTGCCCGCCGGGTACGCTGCCTGCCACACGGTGCTTTTGTGCAGCGACTGGCCCGAGCCCCGGCTGCAGCTCTACGGCCACCTGACCTCCACGCCGGTCTGCTCCCTGGGGGAAATGCAGGAAGCGGTGCGGCAGTATCTGTCCGTCCCCGCCGGGGACACGGTGTTGCCGGAGCCCTCCGCCCCGTCCACCGTGCCGCAGTCCGCCCCGCCCGCACCGGAGGCCCGTCTCCTGTGCCGCCTGTCGCCGCCCTCCGACGCCATGGCGGGCAGTGTGCTTCGCCTGCCCCGGCTGCGCTGGCCCGCGCCGCTTGCGGAGCTGGCGGGGTACTTCGGCCAGGAGCCCACCTGCGCGCCCTTCGACGCGCCGGGCTGGCGGTTCGTGCGGGTGCGGCTGGGGCCGGCCTCCCCTGCGGCCTGGTGCGCGGTGGGCGTGCATATTCGCGGCTGCCGGGTGGTGGAGGCTGCCTACGCTCTGCCGGGGGAGGCGACGGCGCTGCCGCCGGGAGGCTTGCAGGGCTACCGCTGGGCCGAGGGGCGGCACGGGCAGGGCTACTGGGTGCTGCGCTCCGGCGAAATGAACGCCCCGCCCCCTTGACCTTCCCGCGGCAAAGGGGTACAATAAGGGCACAGTCAAGTACATAAGGAGGGTGTTCCCCATGGCGATTACCACCAGGCCCTTCGGCGTGACCAGCGACGGTCAGGCCGCCACCCTGTATACCATGACCAACCGCAGCGGCGCGTCCGTCTCCGTGACGGACTTCGGCGCCATCACCGTATCCATCATCGTGCCCGACAGGGACGACAAGCTGGCCGACGTGTGCCTCGGCTTTGACGATGTGTCCAAGTACGAGGCCAAGCACGGCTCCATGGGCGATACCGTGGGCCGCTACGGCAACCGCATCGCCAAGGGCCAGTTCACCCTGGACGGCGTGAGCTATCAGCTGGAGCTGAACAACGGCGCCAACCACCTGCACGGCGGCTTCAAGGGCTTCTCCTCCTATATGTGGGAAGTCGCGCCCACCGAGGGCGAGCACCTGGACAAGGTGGCCTTCCACCGCGTCAGCCCCGACGGCGAGAGCTTCTACCCCGGCACGCTGGACGTGACCGTCACCTATTCCTGGGATGACGACTGCAACCTGTGCATCCGCTACGAGGCCACCACCGACAAGGCCACCCTGTGCAACATGACCAACCACTCCTACTTCAACCTGGCCGGTCATGACCACGGCACCATCCGCGACCACGCCGTGTACATCGACAGCGACGTGATCACCCCCGTGGACGCGGGCCTGATCCCCACCGGCGGCTACATGCCCGTGGCGCAGACGCCCTTCGACATGCGGGAGGGCCTTATGCTGGGCGACGGTCTGGATCAGATCGATTCCTGCCCGATGATGCAGCTGGCCGGCGGCTACGACCACAACTTCATCCTGCGCAAGGGGCTGGCCATGGGGCTGTGCGCCTGCGTGCATCATGAGGAATCCGGCCGCACCATGGAGGTCATCACCGACCAGCCCGCCATGCAGCTCTACACCGCCTGCACCACCGACCTGGAGGGTGGCAAGGGCGGCGCGCACTACGGCCCGCTGAGCGGCTTGTGCCTGGAGACCCAGCACTGCCCGGACGATCCCCACAATCCCCAGTATCCCGGCACCACGGTGCTGCGTCCCGGCGAAAAGTACGACACCACCACCATCTACGCCTTCCGCGTGGACTGATCGTACTGACGCGCATGAAAAAAGCGGCCTTCGCGCCGCTTTTTTTGTTTGCACCCCTTCCCTGGACGAAGGGCCGGAGAGTGCCTGCGGGATGACAAAAGCGGATATCGGCATCAGCCGGTATCCGCTCGTTTTGTTTCATTTCAGCCGCGGCGGTCGTCCGTGGTGTGGAACTTCAGCGTAGCCTGGCGGGTTTTCTCCAGGTGGGGCTTGACCTCGTCAAAGATCCGGCTGCAGACGGAGGCGTAGAGGATATCCACCACAAACATCTGTGCCAGGCGGGAACTCATGGCGCCGCTGCGCAGAAGGGTTTCGGTGGAAGCGGTGTACAGGTGGATGTCCGCCAGATCCGCCACGGGGGAGCGGCCGAAGCGGGTGATGGAGATGATCGTTGCGCCGATGGACTTGATGGCATGGGCGACGTTGATGATGTCCGCCGTCTCGCCGGAATAGGACACCAGCACCGCCACATCCTCCGGGGAGAGGGTCAGCGCGGTGAGGATCTGGTTATGGGGATCAATGGTGGCGATGGTGGTCTTGTTCACGCGGCTGAACTTGTTGCCCGCATCCATGGCCACCAGCCCGGAGGTTCCCGCGCCATAGAAGTCGATCCGCCGGGCGGCGCACAGGGCGCTGACGGCCTTTTCCAGTTCCTCGGGATTCATGATGGCCACGGTGTTTTTCAGCGCGGAAATGCTGCCGGTGTAGATATTGTTCATCACCGTGACAGGATCGTCCCCGGGGTGAATATCGTCAAAGGCGGTTTCCGGCCGGGCGGTATGGACGTCGCTGTACAGACTGCGGCTGAAGTCCTTGTAGCCGCTGAAGTGCAATGACTTGCACAGCCGCAGCACCGTGGACACGCTGGTTCCGCACCGCTGGGCCAGCTCCGTCAGCTGCAGATTGGCAGCCTCCTCCGCATGGGCAAGGATATACGCCGTCACCTGCTGCTCCTTGGGGCTCAGGTCGTTCATTCCCTCTTTGATCCGTAGCAGACATCTTCCTGTGCTTTCCATCGTGGCGTGTCCTTTCCGCGCGTGGCCTGGATACAGTTTCATTATAGTGGGATTCCGCCGGAAAGTTAATCATCCCCTGCCGGCAGAATGAAAACAACTTTGCAGATGGATCTTTTGTTTATTGATCAGTACTTATCAGCTTGCTGTAATGATGCGGACAAGCAACAACCGTTCCAACCGAAAAGCATCGGGCGGATGACCGCATCCGCCGGCAAAGGAGGCCACCATCATGGCTGAAAGCAGACCAGCCTCCCGGCAGCGCACGGGCGCCACGCTGCGGGCCCTCAGGCGGGACTGGATGCTGTACGCGCTGCTCATTCCCGGGATCCTGTATGTGGTGCTGTTCCACTACATTCCCATGTTTGGCATCTTCATCGCCTTTCACGATTACAGCGTCGTGTCCGGCACGGGGGACTGGGTGGGCCTGGCCGTGTTTGACAAGCTGTTCTCCCGGGTGGCGTTCCTGTGGGCCTTCGTCAACAATATTGAGATTTCCCTGATGAAGCTGCTGCTGGGCTTCCCGGTGCCCATCATCCTGTCGCTGATGATCAACGAGATCCGCCACCGGCTGAGCAAGAAATTCATCCAGACCGCCATCATCCTGCCCAACTTCATCTCCTGGTTCATTATCAGCGGCCTCTTGTTCGCGCTGTTCAACGTATCCACCGGCGCCATTCCCGGGCTGATCCGGGCGGTCAACCCCAGTGCCGAGATCGTCAACGTCCTCTCCGACAAGCGTACCATCCGCGCGGTGGTCATCGGCTCCTATGTGTGGCAGGCCTCCGGCATGGGTACCATCGTGTACCTGGCCGCCATCACCGGCATTGACCCACCCTCTACGAGGCCGCCATGATCGACGGTGCAGGCAAGTGGCAGCAGATGTGGCACATCACGCTGGCGTCCATCCGCTCCACCATCATCGTGCTGTTCATCTTCCGCGTGGGCAGCGTGATGAACGCAGGCTTCGACCAGATCTACGCCCTGTCCAATCCCCTGGTGCAGTCCCGCATCGACATTATCGACACCTACGTCTACCGCATCGGCATTGAGCAGGCCAAGTTCTCCGAGGCCACGGCGGCAGGGCTGGCCAAGTCCCTCATCGGCCTGGTGCTGGTGCTGGCCACCAACGCCATCGTCCGCAGGGTCGATCCCGACAGCAGCATCATGTAATATTCAGAAAGGGAGCGTTCCGCCATGTTGAAACGCGCAAGGCCCGCCCGGCGGACCATCCGCCGTAGCCGGGGCGAGCAGATCGGGTATTGCTTCATCTGCCTGATTCTCGGGCTGTTCGCCTTCAGCACCATTTACCCGGTGTGGCATGTAATCATGTACTCCTTCAGCGATTCCAAAAAGGCCATGTCCGGCGGGCTGTTCTTCTGGCCCCGGGGCTTCAGCACCCTCAGCTATGAGATGGTGTTCCACACCGGGCAGATCTGGATCGCCTACCGCAATTCCCTGCTGGTGCTGCTGGCGGGGACGGTGTCGGCGGTATTTCTCTCCGCCATCACCGCCTATCCTCTCTCCCGCAGGCGGCTGAAGGGCCGGGGCGCGCTGTGCATGTTCTTTTTCTTCACCATGCTGTTCTCCGGCGGCACCATTCCGCTGTACCGCCAGGTCTCCCGCCTGGGGCTGCTGGATACCTTCTGGGCCATGGTGCTGCCCACGGTCATCAGCGTGTACAACATGTTCATCCTGCGCAACTTCATGCAGTCCATCCCCGATTCCCTGGAGGAGAGCGCCCGGCTGGACGGCGCCAATGATGTGGTCATTCTCTTCCGCATCATACTGCCCATGTGTACGCCCTCCCTGGCCGCCATCGCCATGTTCTACGGCGTGGCCTACTGGAACAACTACATGAACTGCCTGCTGTACACCAACTCCAACAGCCTGCAGGTGCTGCCGCTGTACCTGTGCACGGTGCTCAACGGCGCCGCTGCTAACGCCCTGTCCGGCTCGGGGGAGGTCAGCAAGCTGGGCGAGGCTGCCAGCACCCTCACCGAGGAGAGCGTCAAGATGACCACCGTGGCCGTGTCGGTGATTCCCATCGTCATTCTTTATCCCTTCCTGCAGCGCTTCTACACCAGGGGCATCACGGTGGGCGCTGTGAAGGGATGAATGGTTGTTGTTCCCACACGATCCTGAAGGAGGTCGTCCCATGAAAAAGTGCCTGTCCCTGCTGCTTGCGGTCATGATGCTGACCGGACTCGTCTCCCTGCCTGCCCTGGCGGAGGACGTGCCACCATCACCATGATCATGTCCGTCGATAACAGCCCCACCGACAACAACACCGTCATACAGGAGCTGAACCGCCGCCTGGGTGTGAACCTGGAGATCACCTACGTCAGCGCCAACGACTACAACACCAAGCTCAACGCCCTCATTGACGCCAAGACCCTGCCGGACATCTACTCCGTCAGCGACACGTCCATTCTCCGGCAGCTGAAGGACGCCGGCATGCTGTACAACTTCGAGCCCATCCTGGAGGAGTACGGCCCCGATATCCTGGCCGGCAACGGCGACGTGCTGCGCAATCCCCTGCTCAACCGCGACGGCCTGTACCTGCTGGTCAGCGAGGCGGGCATGTATGAGAAGAGCCTGGCCATCCGCAAGGACTGGCTGCAGAAGGTGGGCCTGGACATGCCCTCGGACATTGACAGCCTCTACGAGGTCATGCGCGCCTTCACCTTCGACGATCCTGACGGCGACGGCAAGAACAACACCTACGGCTTCGTGGCCAACATGGCAGACGGCAAGGCCTCCATGTGGCAGAAGATCATGGTGGCCTTCGACATCCCCATGCGCTTCACCAACGGCGCGGTGCTGCTGGAGGACGGTACGGTCACCAGCGTCATCAAGCACCCCCGCTTCCTGGAGGCCATGGAATTCCTGCACAAGCTCTACACCGAGGGCATCCTGTACCCGGACTTCGCCTCCGTGACGCAGATGCAGTGCTTTGAGATGCTCTGGCAGGGCCGCGTGGGCATGCTGGGCTTCCGGGCCGTGGGCGTGACGAACAACTGGTACCCCGGCCGCTACACCTTCGACGTGCCTGAGGATCCCGGCGACATCTTCGGCTTTGCCTTCATCAACGGCAAGGGCGCTGTGCGCGAGTATCCCGACTACAGCGTGGGCACGGTCATCAACGCCCAGTGCGAGCATCCCGAGCTGGCGCTGAAGGTGCTGGATTACATGTACTACACCGAGGAGGGCCAGGAGCTGACCTTCCTGGGCGTGGAGGGCACCCACTTCCAGTGGATCGACAAGGAAAACGGCAAGTATGAGCGCCTGGGCATCTACACCGACGACACCACCCACCGGGCGGACGGCGCGTATGTGTACAACTGGGCCGGCGGCTGGACGCCTGAGAACATCAGCACCAGGCTGATGAACAAGACCACCCAGGAGGCCACCGTTGCCGAGCGGGCTGCCGCCACGAACTATCCCTACATCTCCACCGTCCTGGAGAGCCGCAGCGAGTACGGTTCCACCCTGGATGAAATCGTGAAGGAATGCTTTGCCACCCTGATTGTCACCACCGGCGACATGGAGGCAGAGTATCAGGAATTCGTGACCCGCTGGGAGGAGGAGTGCGGCCTGAAAT
This sequence comes from Eubacteriales bacterium, assembly GCA_034104265.1. Taxonomy (GTDB): domain Bacteria; phylum Bacillota; class Clostridia; order Christensenellales; family Aristaeellaceae; genus UBA11524. Next base: position 12,796 of record JAXEEE010000062.1, read on the forward strand.
ACGAGGCTGAGGCCACCGCCGCCTACGCTGCGGAGCACGCTCAGTAACATCCCCCCTGTCAGGCCGGGGAGGGTCGGGCCAGCCCCCTCCCTCTCCGGTCTGCCCATTTTGACGCACAGGAGGAACGCATCCATGGACAGCTTTGTCTGGTTTCAGGGAGCCATGTCCTTTGTGCCGCAGGGGCGCAAGGCCCATCACGGCGACGCCCCGCTGACGCTGGTCTTTGACCGTCCGGCCGCGTCGCCCTGGCAGGAGGACTGGTGGTTCTGCTTCGACCTGAAGGTGGAGCAGTATTCCGACGCGCAGGTCACCGCCGCGTTTCTGCCCGGGGACGGCGGCGCGCCCGTCCGCGCGGTCTACGAAATGCTGCCCAACCGGAGGATCTCCTTCCGCGTCCGGGTAGGGGCTGTCCGGGCCAGGCAGTTCTTCCTGCCGGTGTTTCCCGGCTCCTTCAAGGGCGAGCTCTACGGCATGCCTGCCGAGCCGGAGGCTGTCGCCCGGGTGGAGCTGTTCGTCACGCCGGGCAAGGACTTCCGCGGCGCGACGCTCTACCGGGTGTATTTGGCGGAGCATGGGCCTGCGGGCGTCACCGCCGACGCGTCCCTGGTGGATGAAATGGGCCAGATGATCGGCGCGTTCTGTCCAACCCGCACCGCCTCCGTGGAAGATATGCGACAACGTCTTCAGGCGGAATACCGCCGCGCCACGGAAAACGAGCCGGAAGATCGCGGGCTGTCTCCCTGGGGCGGCTACCGGCAGAAGACCTTCGAGGCCACCGGCTGGTTCCGCACCCAGCACGACGGACAACGCTGGTGGCTGGTGGATCCGGAGGGCTGCGCGTTCTTCTCCAACGGCGTGTGCTACGGCACGCGCATGGGCGAGTTCGGCTGGTACAGCGGCATGGAGCGCCTCTACAGGGACGCGCCCTCCCCGGAGGATCCCCTGTACCGGGGGGCCTTCACCCCTCCCCGGGAGATTGCCGAATACGTCAAGCGCCACGGCGAAACAAGCCACAGCGGCGACTGGATGATCAACCCTGCCCGGGTGAACATGATGCGCGTCTTTGGCGAAAACTGGTGGGAGGCATGGCGGGTCATCGCCACCCGCCGCTTCCAGGACTGGGGGATCAACACCACCGGCGTGGGGGTGGTCAACTTCACCGACGAGCGGGTGGAGGACTTCCTGCGGCTCTCCCGCCTGCCCTACGCCGTGATCCTCAAGCGCTTCCCGAAAACAGAGCATTATATCTGCCTGGACTTCCCCGATGTGTTCTCCCCGGAGTATGCGGAGAACAGCCGCACCTTCGCCCGGCGGGAGCTGTCCCCCATGGCCGGGATCCCGGTATGATCGGCTATTTCATCAACAACGAGCCGGAATGGATGTTCAAGGAGGACTGCTGCATCGCCCATGAGCTGCTGGTGCAGGAGGAGCCGCTGTACACCCGGCGGCATCTGCTGCGCTGGCTGCAGGACCGCTACGCCGGTATCGAAGAGCTGAACCGGGCCTGAGGTCTGTCCCTGCCCGCCTGGGAGTCGCTGCTCTCCCCCCTGCCCCGGCAGACCGTGCTGTCCGACAGGGCGCAGCGGGAGCTGCAGGAATACGAGCAGCTGCTGATGCTGGCCTTCGGGCAGATTCCCCTGGATGCGTGCCGGCAGGTGGATCCCCACCACCTGTGCCTGGGGCTGCGCCACGGCGGCTTCTCGGAAAAGATGGTGGCCGGCAGCGCCATCTTCGACGTGTTCTCCTTCAACTGCTACGACCGCAGCCCCGCCCAGCGGCTGGACATGGCCCGGTGCTCGGGCAAGCCGGTCATCCTCGGCGAGTGGCACATCGGCGGGCAGGAAACCGGCCTGATGCGCACCGCGCTGCTCAGCTGCGAAACCCAGGAGGACCGTGCCCGGGCCTGCCGCCAGTATCTGGAGGCGGCGGCTGCCTGCCCCTGGTGCGTGGGCACCCATTACTTTGAATACAACGACCAGAGCCTGCTGGGCCGCTTTGACGGCGAGCACATGAGCCACGGCCTGACCGACTGCGCCAACCGTCCCTATCCCGCCATGGCCCGTATGCTGGAGGAGACCAGCGCCGGGCTGTACGACGTACTCACCGGGCGGAAGGCGCCCTATACCGCACCGTCCCTCCGCTGGCTGGAGCCCCACTGGTAAGCCCTGCCTTGACGGGAGAAGAAAGGAGATACATCCATGAGCTTTATGTTTCATCCCTATCCCTACAGCGACCCGCAGGCCGTGAACGACGTGTCCGGCCAGGGCGTATCCCCCGTTCGGGGCCTGCATGCCGTGGCCCGCAGCATCAGCGCGCTGCTCCGCGAGGGAAAGCGCGTCGGCCTGGACGTGTATCCCGGGGCGGACTATCACAGCCTGGTGAACGTGGTGCGGAACCTGTGCGCCGAAGAAGCGGTGGACTTCATCGACGCGTCGGGGCTGCTGAAGTCCCCGGAGGATATTGACGCGCTGCTCCTGCCCTATCTGCCGGAGGATCGCACGGTGGATCCCGTGCTGCTCTACGGGCGGCGGTATCCGGCGGGCTACACCGGGCTGCAGCAGGAAAGCGCGTTGGAGGGCCTGCAGGCGCGCCTGAAGGAAAGCCGCGCCGCCCTGGTCTTTGGCCCGGGCTCGCTGGCACCCGCGCTGCAGGGACGCTACGACGTGCGGGTGTGGATGGACGTTACCCCCCGCACCGCCGTGCTGGCCTTCAAGAACGGCCATGCCCGCAACATTGGCGCAGGCAGGAATCTCCCCTACAACCTGACCATGCGCCGCAACTACTATGTGGACTTCGAGACCGCCACACAGCTTCGCTGGGATCTGATCCACCAGGGCAGCCTGGACGCCTACATCACCGCGGATGTGCCGGAGGCCATGCAGCTGCTCTCCTTTGCAGAGCTGAAGGCCCTCTCTGCGGAAATCAGCACAAAGCCCTTCCGCTGCCGCCCGGTGTACCTGGAGGGCGTCTGGGGCGGGTACTACATTCACCGGCTGCGCCATCTGCCCCGGGAAATGCGCAACTGTGCCTGGGTCTTCGACCTGATTCCCATGGAGGTGTCCATCGCCGCCCGGTGGGACGGGCATGAATTCGAGGCCCCCTTCTTCACCCTGGTGCAGGCGATGGGCGCGCAGCTCATGGGCCAGGACGCCTGCGACCGCTTTGGCGGCTACTTCCCCATCCGCTTCAACTACGACGATACCTACCATTCCTCGGGCAACATGTCCATCCAGTGCCATCCGGACGGGCCTTACGTCACAGGCAACTACGGCGAGCTGGGCCGTCAGGACGAAAGCTACTACATCTGCGTCACCGGCCAGGGTGCGAAGACCTACCTGGGCTTCCGGGAGGCGGGCAGCTGCGAGGCCTTCTTCCGTCAGGCGCGGCAGGCGGAGCAGACCGGGGCGACCATCGACTACGAGCAGTACATCCACGCTGTGCCCTCGGTACCCGGCACGCAGGTGATGATTCCCGCCGGCACGGTGCATGCATCCGGGCGCAACCAGGTCATTCTGGAGATCGGCAGCCTGACCGTGGGCTCCTACACCTACAAGCTCTACGACTACCAGCGCACCGACCCCCAAACCGGCCTGCCCCGGCCCATTCACCTGAAGATGGGCAGCGAGGTCATCCGCGGGGAGCGCACCACCGCCTGGGTGCAGGAGAACCTGGTGAACCACGGCGGCCTGGTGCGGCAGGGCACGGACTGGAAGGAAATCGTGGTGGGCGAGCATGAGCTTCTGTACTTCTCCCTGCGGAACCTGATTTTCTCCACCTCTATGGCGGACGACACCGACGGGTATTTCCACGTGCTGGCCCTGGTGGACGGCGAGAAGGTGCGGGTGGCCTCCGCAGCGAGTCCTTCGCTGTACTACGATATGAACAGCATGGACGTGATCGTTGTGCCGGCGCACCTGGGCGCGTACACCCTGACCAACCTGGGCGTCGGCACGGTGACCGTTCACAAGACCCTGCTGAAGAAGGAGTGCTGACCCCATGCGCAAGGAAAAATCGTCCTGTTCCTGATTGCGCCCACCCGCTTCCGTACGATCGGCGAAGGCACAGCCCGGGGCTCCTTTGAGCAGCGCAAGGCCCGGGAGGCCGCCTGGATGCGCGACACGGTGGCCGACTTTGCGGAGGTGACCTTCCCCGGGGTAATCTACGAGGCGGAGGACGCCCGCCGGGCCATCGCGCTGTTCACCCGGGAGGCGGTGGACTGCGTGCTGGCGCTGTACCTGAGCTGGGCGGAGGACTTCATGTCCAACCGCTTCCTGCGGGACATGCCGCCGGTGCCCGTGCTGTACGCCTGGCGCATGCGGGACAGCGTGAGTCTGGGCGATACCCACGATGATGACGAATTCGCCGAGTTCCTGTGCTGCGGCGGGCTGGTGGGCTCGCTGGAGGCCAGCGGCGACGTGGCCCGCCATCAGCGCCCCATGCTGGAGATCGCCAGCGGCACCTGGGCGGAGCTGCTGGCGCGGCTCCAGGGATTCAGCTGCGCGGCCCGGGCCAGAGCCCTGCTCCGGGACAGCCGCGTGGGTTTGCTGGCCTCCATGAACGAACTGATGTGGGCCACCTATGTGGATCCCTACCAGGTCTTCATGCAGATCGGCCCGGAGCTGAGCTTCCTGTCCGTGGCGGAATTGTGCGACAGCATTGACGCAGTCTCCCCGGAGGAAGCCGCATCCGTGGCCGCGGGCCTGACCGCCGCCTTCCCGGTGCTGCCGGGAGTGGATGAGGAAAAGCTGCGGGCCTCTGTCCGGGCCACGCTGGGCATGGAGCGTCTGGCGGCGGAGCGCAGGTGCGACCTCCTGGTGCTGAACGATGTGGACACCACGCTGTTTGCCAAGGTGGGCCTCAGGCCCGGCTTCTACCCCACCAGCGAGGCGGTGCGCACCGTCATTGTCCCCGAGGGGGATGTGGGCGCGGGGCTGGCGGCGCTCATGCTGCGGCTGCTCACCGGCGAAAGGATCCACTTTATCGAGCCCTTCCATGTGGATCTGCCCTCCGACACCTTTGAGGGCAGCCACGCAGGCCCCAACGACTACCTGGCCCCCGGCGGCAAAACCATGATCTCCCGGGACGTTCGCTTCGCCAAAACCCGCTGGAAGTACGTCGACGCGCCCTTTGCCTGGCATGTGTTCCCCGAGGGGCTGCACACCATGGTGCACCTGTCCCAGCACGGCGGGCAATTTGTCATGGCGGTCACCCTGGTGGAGTCCCTGCCCCATCAGGCGCATCTGGCCACCTACTCCCACGGACGCTTCCGTCCCGTGGGGCAGAGCTGCCGCCAGCTGTTCGACCAGCTGCTGCGCCTGGGCGTGACGCAGCACTACTGCCTTGGTTCCGGGTACAGAACGCAAGAGGTGGCGGATCTGGCCCGGCTGCTGGATATCGACTGCCACCGGCTGTAAGGGAGCGTACCTATGGAGCGTCTTGTTGCCCTGGACGTGGGCGGAACCAATGTCAAGTACGGCGTATTCCACGGGGAAACGCTGCTGTCGCAGGGGCAGTTTCCCCTGGATGAGCAGGCCCCCGCTGAAGTGCTCCTCCGCCAGCTGACGGACTTCGTGCGGCCCCTTGCCCCGGAAGTCCTGGCGGTGAGTATGCCCGGCCCCATGGATTACGACCGGGGTCTTTGCCTGATGCGGCACAAGTTTCTCCATCTCTACGGTATCAGCCTGAAGGATGCCCTGACCCGGGCCATGCCGGGGCTCCGGTGCAGCTTCGTCCACGATGGTGCTGCCTTCGCCATGGGCGAAATGGCCTGCGGCGCGCTGCGGGGCTACCGGGAGGCCATGGTCGTCACCCTGGGCACCGGGCTGGGGTACGTGCGCTGCCACGAGGGCAGGCTGCTGATGCTGCCCCGCCTGACCCCTGCGCAGCCCATGTGGTGCATGCCCTACCGGAGCGGCACCGCGGAGGACTATGTTTCCGGGCGGGCCATTGGCCGCCGCTGGACGGCGCTGTCCGGCCACGCAGCCACGGTCCGGGATGCGGCGGAGGCAGCCCGTTCGGGCAACGAATCGGCCCTCGCGCTGCTGGAGGACGTGGGCTGTATGCTGGGTGAGCTGCTGGCCCTGCGCTGCGCAGGACAGGCAGTGGAGCGCATCGTTGTGGGCGGGCAGGTGGCCAACGCGCTGGATCTGCTGCTGCCGGGGGGCCGGCGGATGTGCAGCGTGCCCGTCTGTCGGGCGGAGCATCCGGCGCATTCCGCGCTGTACGGCGCGCGCCTGTACGCCCGGGAGGGCCGGGAGGCCTGATTCACCATCACGGAGGAGGAGGTGTCGGCATGCTGACAGAGATTCGCCATCAGACGGAGGTCTGCGTGGTGGGCGGCGGTCTGGCGGGGCTGTGCGCGGCGGTAGCCTGCGCCCGCCACGGCGCGAAAACCCTGCTGATGCACGAGCGGCCCGTGCTGGGCGGCAACGCGTCCAGCGAGATCCGCATGTGGATCTGCGGGGCTCATGGGGACAACAACCGGGAAACCGGCATCATTGAGGAGCTGCTGCTGGAGAACCAGTACCGCAACCCCGACAAGAACTACGCCCTGTGGGACAGCGTGCTGTACTCCCTGGCCCGGGAGCAGCCGGGGCTGACCCTGCTGCTCAACTGTACTTGCATGGACGGAACCATGGCGGGCGATCGTCTGGCGTCCATCCGGGGATACCAGCTGACCACCCAGCGCTTCCACCGGGTGGAGGCGGAGGTGTTCATCGACTGCTCCGGCGACAGCATTCTTGCGCCCATCACCGGCGCGCCCTGCCGCGTGGGGCGGGAGGCCCGGGCGGAGCACGGGGAATCCATCGCTCCGGCGCAGGCGGACAGGAAAACCATGGGGCTGAGCTGTCTGATCCAGGCCCGGAAGACCCGGGAGGAGAACATCTTCATCCCCCCTGCCTGGGCGAACAAGAAGACCCGGGACATGCTGGCCCCCTACCGCCTGCCGGACATGGATGATCCCCAGGAGCATTTCTGGTACCTGGAGCTGGGCGGCGACCGGGACAGCATCGGCGATACGGAGGCGCTGCGGGACGAGCTGCTTGCCGAGGCCATGGGGCTGTGGGACTACATCAAGAACGACCCGGCGAACCGGGAGAAGAACCGCTGCTGGCACCTGGACTGGATCGGCTTTCTTCCGGGGAAGCGGGAGAGCCGCCGCTATCAGGGGACCTACACCCTCACCCAGGGCGACGTGGAAGCCGGGGGCCGCTTTGACGACCTGATCGCCTACGGCGGCTGGACCATGGATGACCATCACCCCGGGGGCCTCGCCACGCCGGAGCCGCCCAATGTGTTTCACCCCGCGCCCTCGCCCTTCGGCATCCCCTACCGGTGCCTGTACAGCCTGGCGGTGACCAACCTGATGTTCGCCGGGCGGAACATATCCGCCACCTATGCCGCCCTGAGCGCCACGCGGGTCATGGCCACCTGCGCCACCCTGGGCCAGGCGGCGGGCACGGCAGCCGCCCTGGCCGTCCGTTGGGGCGAGGGCCCTGACGGCGTATACCGCCATCATCTGCGGGAACTGCAGCAGGCCCTGATGGACGACGACTGCTACCTGCCCTTCCGTCCCCGGCCCGTGGGCGACCTGACCGCCCGTACCGCCATGACGACCGCCGGTCGGGACGCTTCCGTGCTGAAGAACGGCTGGGATCGTCCGGTCGGCGGACAGGACAACGGCGTTTTTCTTGCCCCGGGCGAGCCTCTGACGCTTCGCCTCCCGGCCCCGGAGAAACTCCACGGTCTGCGTCTGATTCTGGACAGCGACCTGACCGCGCCACCCTGCCGGAAACCCGCCGGGGGCTGATGCGGCCCATGCCCTGCAACCGCCCGGAGGACTGGCCTGCCTCCTGCGTTCCGCAGGCCCTGGCAAGGCTCGTCCGCGTGGAAGCCCGCACGGACGGCGGCTGGCAGCAGCTCGCTGCCCTGGAGAATCATCAGCGGCTTGTGCGCATCCCCCTGAACGTTGAGACCGACGCGCTGCGGGTCTTCTTCAACGAAACCTGGGGCGCTGAGGAAGCGCACATCTTCGCGGCGGAGCTGTGGTAAACCGCAGCCCTGCTCCCTGCATCGCCCTGACGGCCTCCGCCGCCCGGGATTTTTTCGCGCCCGGAAGGGTCTTTATTGACGCGGATTCCCGGCTGTGCTAAGATACCTTTGGTTGCCAATTCCCAAGAAGGAGGCATGCGCATGCGGATTCTCCTGATTCCCAACGCCACCCGGGCAGACGCCCTGGCCTTTGCCGATGCCATGATCACCCGCCTCGGCGCGCTGGGGCATGAAGCCTATCTATATCATCAGCCGGACGATCCCCGCCTGGCGGAGACGGATCTGGCCATTGTGGCCGGAGGCGACGGTACCGTGCTGCGGGCTGTGCGCAGCCTGTACCGCTACACCTTCCCCTACTGGGCTGTGAACTTCGGTCACCTGGGGTATCTGACGGAGTGCGAGCCGGAGGAGGCCGATGCGGCCCTTCAGCGGATTCTCTCGGGAGACTTCCGGGTGGAGAAGCGGGCCATGCTTTCCGGGGGCATGCGCTGCGGCGAGGATCGTGAGAACTTCGTGGGGCTGAACGAGGCTGTGATTCACCGGGGCGCCAGCATCCGGCCCCTGCACCTGTCCGTGGCGGTGGACGGCACCCCCGTCATGCAGTTTTCCGGCGACGGCGTGCTGGTCAGCACGCCCACCGGCTCCACCGCCTACAACCTGTCCGCAGGCGGGCCTATCCTCATGCCGGAATCCAACCAGCTGGTGCTGGCCCCCATCTGCGCCCATGCGGCGCTGTGCGCGCCCCTGGTGGTCAGCGGGCAGCACACCATCCGCATCGACCTGGAGGACGGCGGCGCGGAGACGGCGGGCGACACCTACTGCCTGGACATTGACGGCTGCCACCGCATGACCCTTCTGCCCGGCGGCGAGGTCACCTGCGCCCTGGCGGCATGGACGGTGGGGCTTGTCCGCACCACCGACGCGGGCTTCTACCGGCGGCTGCAGCAGAAGATGGCCGGCCGCGACTGACGGAAGGAGGCTTCCCCATGGGCGAGCTGTCCACGCTTCCCAACATCGGGCCGGAGGTGGAGCGTCAGCTGAACGAAGCGGGCGTGACCACCGCGACAGAGCTTCGCGCCCTGGGCGCGGAGGACGCCTGGCTGCGCATCCAGGCAAGGGACCCCTCCGCCTGCATCCACCGCCTGCTGGCGCTGGAGGGGGCCATTCAGGGCGTGAAGAAAACGCTCCTGCCCCCGGCGCGCAAGGCGGAGCTGAAGGCCTTCTACCAGGCCCACCGCAAGGGCTGAGGACGGGAATTTCCCTGCCCCGCGGCCTTGCGCGCGCCCCCGGGTTATGATATGATAAACAGGTATGACACCACACAAGGAGCATGATTTTTCGATGGATATGATGAGCCGCATCGCCGCGCTGACGGCGGATTGCCTGACCTCCACCTGGCCGGAAGCCGCCAACCTGCCCGACGCCGGGGAGATCCGCGGCCTGCTGGCCGTGCCCCCGGATCCCAACCTGGGCGACTACGCCTTCCCCGTCTTCCGCCTGGCCAAGGCTCTGCGCATGGCCCCGCCGAAGATCGCCGCTGCCCTGGCCGAGGCCTGGAACCATGAGGACGTGGCCCGGGTGGAAGCGGTGAATGGCTACATGAATTTCTTCCTCAACCGGGTGAACTTTGCCCGGGACACCCTGCAGACCATCCTGGCCGCCGGGGAAAAGTACGGCGCGTCCGACAAGGGGAAGGGCAGGACCATCTGCCTGGACTATTCCTCCATCAACATCGCCAAGCGCTTCCACATCGGCCACCTGTCCACCACCATGATCGGCCACAGCCTCAAGCGCATCTACGACCACCTGGGCTACACCACCGTGGGCATCAATCACCTGGGCGACTGGGGCACCCAGTTCGGCAAGATGATCTATGCCTACAAGACCTGGGGCTCCCGGGAGGACGTGGAGAAGGGCGGCGTGAACGAGCTGGTGCGGCTGTACGTCAAGTTCCACGAGGAGGCCGAGAAGGATCCCTCCCTGGACGACAAGGGCCGCGAATGGTTCAAGAAGATCGAGGAGGGCGACGAGGAGGCCCTGTCCATCTGGAACTGGTTCAAGGAGCTGACCCTGAAGGACACCGCGAAGGTCTACGATCTGCTGGGCGTGACCTTCGACTCCTACGCCGGCGAGAGCTTCTACAATGACAAGATGGATCGGGTCATTGACGAGCTGAAGGAGAAGAACCTGCTGACCGTCTCCCAGGGCGCGTCGGTGGTGGATCTGTCCGAGGACGACATGCCCCCCTGCATCATCCTGCGCTCCGACGGCGCGACCCTCTACGCCACCCGCGACCTGGCCGCCGCCCTCTACCGCCAGGACACCTACCACTTCGACAAGTGCCTGTACGTGGTGGCCTATCAGCAGGATCTGCACTTCCGGCAGATCTTCAAGGTGCTGGAGAAGATGGGCAAGCCCTGGGCCAAGGACTGCGTGCATGTGGCCTTCGGCATGATCTCCTACGAGGGGCAGAGCCTGTCCACCCGCAAGGGCTACGTGGTCTACCTGGAGGATCTGCTCCAGCAGGCCCAGCAGAAGGCCCTCGACATCATCAACGAGAAGTCCCCCAACCTGCCCAACAAGGAAGAGGTCGCCCGGCAGGTGGGCATCGGCGCGGTGGTGTATGCCGACCTGAGCAACAACCGCATCAAGGACATCGACTTCCATTGGGATCGCGCGCTGAACTTCGACGGCGAGACCGGCCCCTATGTGCAGTACACCCACGCCCGGTGCTGCTCCGTGCTGCGCAAGGCGGCGGACGTGCAGCTGCCCGAGGCGGATTACGCCGCCCTCGCCGATGACGAGGCCCAGGCGCTGCTGCGGCTGCTGGGCCGCTTCCCGGACGTGATTCTGGAGGCTGCGGACAAGTACGAGCCCTCCATGATCACCCGCGCCGTCACCGACATCGCCCAGGCGTACAACAAGTTCTACTACGAGCATCGCATCCTGGACGATGATCCCGCCGCAGCCGCCGCCCGCGTGGCGCTGACAAAAGCCGTGAAGGACGTGATCAAGACCGGCCTGTGGCTGATCGGCATCGAGGCCCCCGAGCGCATGTAAACGTCCCCCAAAGGATCGCTCCAGCGGAAACGGGTCAAGGGGTGAAACCCCTTGCGCAGGTCCAGGGGCGGC
>JAXEEE010000063.1:0-3203 GCA_034104265.1 Eubacteriales bacterium
CACAACGGGTGCGCCGCGACGCGGAACATGCAAGGCTCCCCCTATCCGTCACGGCAACTGCCGTGACACCTTCCCCTCCGGGGAAGGAGGCTGGGTTGGTCGCGCTCGGGCGGGGCTCCCCTGCGGTCACCCCGCTTCGCCCAGGCTTGCGCGCTCCGCCATGGTTGAGAGAGGCGGCGACCTCCTGCGGAGGCCGCCGGAGGTTACTCAGGCTCCTTCGGCCATGCATCTTGTGCGCAAACAGCAACGGGTGCAGGAGCCAGCTCCTGCACCCGTTGAGTCAACCATAACAGCAAAGGGGGTTCAAGGGGGCAGCGGCCCCCTTGCCTTGCACGACCGCGTCGCGGCGCACCATTTGTGCGCCGGGACCCCCCCCAGCGCGGCGCGCTCTCCCCGCGCCGTGCCACCCGCAACCGCACGACACCCCCACGCGCGCGAAGCATGACCGAAGGCGCGCAACTCAATCGCGCGAAAAGGGGTGAAACCCCGGAGTCCAGAGGGATGAAATCCCTCTGGCAGGGTCGAGGGGCAGCGCCCCTCGCGTTCCTCTTTCGGCTTACAGATGGCATTCCAGCGCGGCCAGCTTGTCCACCACAAGGCGGTGAATGAAGTCGACGGCCTCGTCCACGGGGATCCGCTCCTGCATGGACTTGTCGCGGGTGGATACCTCAATGGTGCCGTTCTTCAGGCCCTTGGGGCTGACGATCACCCGCACGGGCACGCCGAACAGGTCGGCGTCGGCAAACATCACGCCTGCGCTGACGGGCCGGTCGTCCCAGATGACCTCCACACCCCGGGCGGTCAGCTCGTCATGAACCTTCCGGGACATGGCGGCAACTTCCTCATTATCGGCGCGCATGGAGCACAGATGCACATGCCAGGGCGCAATGGAGATGGGCCAGATGGGGCCGTAATCGTCATGATGCGCCTCGCACACCGACGCGGCCAGGCGGCCCACGCCAATGCCGTAGCAGCCCATGATGGGGTTCTGCAGGCTGCCGTCCTGTGCCACGTAGGTCATGCCCATGCTCTTGGTGTACTTGGTGCCCAGCTGGAAGATGTTGCCCACCTCAATGCCGCGGGAGGTATAGATGCTGGGCTTGCCGCACACGGGGCAGATGCCGCCGTCGTAGGCCTTGGCCACGTCCACATAGTCCACATCACCCATCTCACGGGGAATGTTGAAGCCGGTGTAGTGCATGTCGGCCTCATTCGCGCCGGTGGCGAACCAGTTCACGCCCTGCAGGGACGCGTCGTACACCACCCGCACGCCCTCGGGCAGACCCTTGGGGCCGATGAAGCCCGCGCACAGGCCGCACTCGGGGGTGATTTCGCCCGCATGCACCTCAGCCTTGAGGTAGTTGCGCAGCTTCGTCTCGTTCACATCCAGATCGCCGCGGATGAACACCACCACAAACTTGTCCGTCTGATTCTCCTGATAGACAACCGCCTTGCAGGTGGACGTGGCGGGGATGTTCAGGAACGCGCACAGCTCCTCAATGGTCTTCACGCCGGGGGTGGGAACTTTCTGCAGGTCAGCCACCTCGCCCGCCTCGCCGTGGACGATGCAGGGCGCGGCCTCCATGTTGGCGCGGTAGTCGCAGTCGTGGCAGAGGACGATGGTGTCCTCGCCCACGGGGGTGAGCAGCATGTACTCGTGGGAGACCTTGCCGCCCATCATGCCGCTGTCGGAGGCAACGGCCACCACCTCGGGCACGCCGGCCCGGGCGTAGATGCGGTTGTAGGCGTCATAGCACCGCTGATAGTACTGCTCCAGATCCTCCTGGGAGGTGTGGAAGGAGTAGGCATCCTTCATGGTGAACTCGCGTACGCGGATCAGACCGCCGCGGCAGCGGGGCTCGTCGCGGAACTTGGTCTGGATCTGGTAGATCATGAAGGGATACTGGGTGTAGCTGTCAGCCACGTCCCGCACGAAGTGGACGGAGGCTTCCTCATGGGTCATGCCCAGCACCATGTCCTGATCGCCGCGATCCTTGAAGCGCAAAAGCTCGCTGCCAATGGCGTCGTAGCGGCCGGACTCACGCCAGATGGAGGCGGGCATGGCCACCGGGAAGAGCACCTCCTGGCCGTCGATGCGGTTCATCTCCTCGCGGATGATGTTCTCGATCTTGGCGGTGATGCGCTTGGTGACGGGGAACAGGGTAAAGATGCCGTTGCCCACGGGCTTGATGTAGCCGCCGCGCATCATCAGCGCCTGGCTGGCGATCTGGCAGTCGGCGGGGGTTTCCTTGTAGCGCTTGGAGACCAGGTTCCGTAGCTTCATGGCAGGTCACTCCTTTTTTGCTTGGCGGAAGCAGAAAAAAGCCTCCGCCCTTGCGTTTCATTGCAGGGACGAAGGCGTAGCTTCGCGGTACCACCCGGCTTATGGCAGGGATGCTGCCATCACTCATTGCGTCCTTTCACGGGGACGAGGCGGCGGGGATTGGCCGCAGCTCCGGGCTGGGATGGACGAATGGACTGCCGCGCACCTTGCACCCTTTGTGCGCTCGCTGATGGCAGGGGGATCGTCCGGGCCCTTCATGGCCGATGGGAGCATTATACAACATTGGCCTGCTTTTTGCAAGGCAGAACAGAAGGTTTTCTCGCTGCGCGTAGAGTAGTGGGCCTTTTACTGCGCCTGATAGCGCGGGTAAAACGCTTTTCTTTATACGGGGCGTTGGCTCCTTTGCACATCGGCGGATGTGAGAGGCGTTCTTTCCCACTCGCGGGAAAGAACCAAAGGGCGACCGGGGGCAGCCAAAACGAGCCAGCACCATGGCTGCCCCCGGACCCCTCATCGCTTGGCTTGAGGGCGGAACCTCATGAGGAGCGAGGCTAATTGCTTCCTCGCGGGGGCGGCTTGGAGCGACTTTGGGTGTTGTGTCTGTTGTCCGCTGGCGGCCGGGCGGCACCAGTGGGCCGCCCTCGTTGGGCGCGGGGTGGTGGGCCTGTCGGGCGTGCCGCAGCTTGTCGGCTTGCGTGGAGGGACAGGTCGGGAATGAAGCGATTCTCCGCATTGGTGCATGGCCGGAGGAGCAGGAGTAATCTTCGTCGGCCTCCGCAGGAGGTCGCCGCCTCTCTCAACCATGGCGGTGGGCGCAACCCTCACGCGAAGCGGGGCGACCGTAGGGGAGCCCCGCCCGAGCGCAACCAACCCAGCCCCCTTCCCCGGAGGGGAAGGTATCACGGCAGTTGCCGTGACG
>JAXEEE010000064.1:0-22080 GCA_034104265.1 Eubacteriales bacterium
GTTAGCCCCTGCGCGGGTCTGGGCGGCAGCCCAGGCGCAACAAAAAGGAAAAGTATCAAAGGAACAGAAAAACGCGAGTTTCCGAGCGGATGCTTGCATCCGCAATGGAAACGGCATGTTCGCTCACCCCCAGGGAATCGCGCCAGCGGAAACGGGTCAAGGGGCGCCGCCCCTTGCGCAGGTGCAGGGGCGGCGTTAGCCCCTGCGCGGGTCTGGGCGGCAGCCCAGGAGCAACAGAAAAAGGAACAGAAAAACGCGAGTTTCCGGGCGGGATGCTCCGCATCCCGCGATGGAAACGGCAGATTTCTGACAGCAGCATCCCACCGCCCGTCCCCGTCAAGCCCTATGAACCGTGCAGCACCCCACGCTGCGCGGTTTTCTTTCTGTTCCCCTGTACAAAGGGGCAAGCCATGGTTTATAATAAATGCAAATCGACGAAAAGAAAGGAAGAACGACCATGCTGGATCAGAATATCGCGCGGGAAGTGCTGGCCCGTGCCGTCAGTACCGGCGGCGATTTCGCCGAAATCTTCATGGAGGACAGGATCGACCACAGCATTCTCATGCGCTCGGGCCGGATTGAAACGGTGAATACCGGGCGGCTCCATGGCGCGGGCGTGCGGGTGTTCAGCGGTACCAACGCCGTCTATGTCCATACCAACGATACCTCCCGGGAGGGCCTGCTGGCCTGCGCGGAGCAGGCTGCTTCCGCCGTGCGGGGCGGCAAGGGCTGCGTGCTGGTGCCCTTCAAGCCCATCGACGTCTCCAACCCCGGGGAAATCCTCCTCCTGCCCACGGACGTGAAGGCCGCCCTCAAGGCCGAGAAGGTCCGTGCCGCGGACGCCGCAGCCCGCCGGATTTCGAAGGAGATCGTCCAGGTGAACGTGAACTATACCGACCATGTGCAGAACGTGCTGATCTGCAACACCGAGGGCGTGTTCGTCACTGACCGCCGCGTGCGTACCAGGCTCAGCACCAGCGCCGTGGCCTCCAACGGCACCGAGAACCAGACCGGCTCCGACAACCCCGGCGCGTCCATGGGCTTCGAGATCTTCGACAGCCGCATTGATCCCGACAGGGTGGGCGAAACCGCAGCCCGTCAGGCCGTGACCATGCTCCATGCGCCGGTGTGCCCCGCAGGCGTGATGCCCGTGGTCATCGACAACGGCTTCGGCGGCGTCATCTTCCACGAGGCCTGCGGCCATAGCCTGGAGGCCACCAGCGTGGCTTTCGGCCTGAGCGAGTTCTGCGGCAAGCTGGGGCAGCAGGTGGCCAGCAAGTGCGTCACCGCCATCGACGAGGGCGTCACCCCCGGCGAATGGGGCTCCCTGCATGTGGACGACGAGGGTACCCCCACCACCCACCTGACCCTCATCAAGGACGGCGTGCTGATGAACTACATGATTGACAAGCTGGGCGGGCGGCGCATGAACATGGCCCCCACCGGTTCCGGACGGCGGCAGAGCTACGCCTTCGCCCCCACCAGCCGCATGCGCAATACCTACATCGCCCCCGGCCAGGACGACGAGGCCGAGATGATCGCCACCATGGGCGACGGCCTGTACGCGAAAAAGATGGGCGGCGGCTCGGTGAACCCCGCCACGGGCGAGTTCAACTTCGCGGTGAACGAGGGCTATCTGGTCAAGGATGGCAGGATCGTGCATCCCGTGCGCGGCGCGTCCCTGATCGGCCGGGGCAGCCAGGTGCTGACCCGCATCGACCGGGTGGGCCATGACATGCAGCAGGCCCAGGGCATGTGCGGCTCCATGAGCGGCAGCGTCCCCACCAATGTGGGCCAGCCCATGATCCGCGTCACCGCCATGACCGTGGGCGGCAGGTAAGGAGGAAATACGCATGGATATGAATCTGTTTATCGACCGGCTCCTGGCTGCGGCCAAGGATGCCGGTATCATCGCTGCCGAGGTCTACTGCGTGGAGGGCTCCTCCTTCCGCGCCCGGGCCATGGAGCAGGAAATCAAGGATTACCAGGTGTCCGCCTCCTGCGGGCTGAACCTGCGGGGCCTGGTGGAGGGCCGCATGGGCTACGCGTCCACCCAGGCCTTCGACGAGGCCGCCATTGAGCAGCTGATCGAGGGCGTGAAGGAATCCGCTTTGCTGACGGAAACCGACGAGCAGGACGAGATCTTCGCCGGGGAGGAGGAGTACCCTACGGTGGAGAAGCAGGACAGCGACCTGGCGGGCGTGTCCGCCCAGGCCAAGCTGGACGCCTGCCTGGCCATGGAGCGGGCCGCGCTGGCGGCGGACAGCCGGGTGTGGAAGGTGCAGGGTGCGTCCCTGTCCACCGGCACCAGCCGGGTGACCCTGCGCAACAGCTACGGCATGAATCTGACCAGCGAGGGCAGCCTGTGCGTGGCGTATACATCCGCCATCGCCAAGGAGGGCGATTCCACCGGCACGGGCGTGGGCTTTGCCTGCGGCAGCCGCTTTGACGGGGTGGATCCTGAGAAGATCGGCCGGGAGGCGGCGGAGGAGGCCCTGGGCCAGCTCCACGGCGACAGCGTCCCGGCGGGGGAGTACCGGATCATCTTCCGCAACGACGCCATGAGCGACCTGCTCAGCACCTTTGAGGGCGTGTTCTCCGCCGAAAACGCCCAGCAGAAGCTGTCCCTGCTGGCGGGCAAGGAGGGCACGGAAATCGCCTCTCCCGTGGTCACGCTGATGGATGACCCGCTGCTGCCCGGGGGCCTGGCCACATGCCCCTTCGATGCGGAGGGCAGCGCCAGCCGCACCAAGGCCGTCATCGACCATGGCGTGCTGACCACCCTGCTCCACAGCCGCAAGACCGCCCGCAAGCAGGGCGTGACCACCACGGGCAACGCCAGCCGCGCGGGCTACACCGCGCCGGTGCGGGTTGCGCCCACGAACTTCTTCTTTAAGCCCGGCGACAAGGATCTGGCGGGCCTGATGGCCGACATGGGCGACGGCCTTGTCATCACCGAGCTGAACGGCCTGCACGCGGGCGCCAACGCCGTCAGCGGCGACTTCTCCCTGCTGTCCAAGGGCTTCCTGGTCAAGGACGGAAAGCGCGCCGGCGCGGTGGAGCAGATCACCGTGGCGGGCAACTTCTACGCGGTGCTGAAGAACATCCGCGCCGTGGGCAGCGACCTGCTCTTCTTCGGCTCCAGCACCGGCAGCCCCTCCGTGGACGCGGGCACGCTGACGGTGGCGGGCAAGTGATCTTCGCGATATCCATGGAACGCCCGGGGCGTAAGGCTTCGGGCGTTCCTTTTTCAATCGTGGCGGTGTGTCCCGACAGGGAAAGGCAGGTGCTGCGCATGAAAAGAATACGGATACCCAAGATCAACTCCATCCACTTTGGCGGCGCATGGCTCGCGGCTGCGCTGCTGACCGGCGGCGTGCTGCCGCTGACCTGTTGGCTGATGCTCCGCGTCATTCCCTGGCCGCTGTGCGCCGTGGGCGGCGTGATGCTGCTGGGCTTTGTCATCGTTTTTGCGGTGGAGATGCATTAGGATTCCGGCAGGGTTCCCTACGACGAGCGGCACCTGAAGGAGGACATCCCCTTCGACCCGCAAGGGCAGGAGGCGGTCATCCGGGTGTCCGCCTGCACGGGGGAGAAAATCGCGGGCTTCCGCAGCCGGAAGGACGGCAGCTTCACGGAGGTGATGGTGCTGCGCTCGGCGGAGGAGGAAAAGCGGTTCATGCGGATGTACGGACTGAACGGCGTCCGGCGGGAATACTGAGCGCATTTTTTTCAGCATGCCAACCGGAGGCGTATGCTCCGCGTCTAACAGGCGTCATGATCATGAACGAGGAACGTGAGCATATGGACGAGCAGACTTACCTGGACAGGATGCAGGCGGCGGAGCAGGTGCTGTACCGGGTGGCGTGCACGATGCTGGACAGCGAGGCCGACCGGCGGGATGCCATGCAGGAGACGGCCCTGCGCGCCTGGGAGAAGCGGGACACCCTCCGACAGGAGCAGTATTTCCAGACCTGGGCAGTGCGGATCATGATCAACGTCTGCCGCACCACGCAAAGGCAGCGCAGGCGCATGACCGTCACGGAGGACGTGGGCGACCAGCCCGCACCCCAGGGTGACCCGGAGCTTTCCCTGGCGTTGGACGCCCTGCCGGAAAGGTACCGGCTGCCGCTGGTGCTGCACTACCTGATGGGCTTTTCCGTGGAGGACATCGCGCGGACGCTGCGCATGCCCTCAGGCACGGTGAAGTACAGGCTGCATCAGGCCAGGAAGGCCCTGCGCGTCGAACTGGACGGAGAGGAGGCGTGACCATGAAGGAAGCTGAGCTGCGTAATCGGCTGCAAGGCCTGTACCCTGAGGAGCCGGAAGCGACCCATCAGGCGTACCTCATGGCGCTGACCTCCCGAAAGGAGCGGCATGTCATGAAGCGCAAACTGGCCCTGGTTCCCATGCTGGCGCTGCTGCTGATTCTGGCGCTGGCTGCCACGGCGGTGGCTGTGAACTACTACTCGGTGACCCGCTATCCCCGGGGGGATCAGCAGGAATTCCTGAACCACGTGATCACCCTGAACGAGCATTACGTTAGCGACCTGATCGACCTGAGCGTCAACGACTTTGTCTTCGACGGGCAGACCATCGACGTGGCGCTGGACATCACCCGCAAGACTGACACCGGCTACTACATGGCGATGCAGTTGACCGCCGTGGATGAGACCGGCAGGGCCTACATGGTGGATGTGGAGGGCATGCGGGGCGGGGACTTCCTCAGCGGGTTCTACTGCCCCGACCTGTGGGGAGACGGTACAGGCTGGACGGAGGCGGACGGCTACGGCTTCGACGGCGTGGTCTGGGACGAGGAGGGCAATCCGCCCCCGGATGGCAGCAGGCTGGACTGGACGATGACCTTCACGGTTTTGCGGCCTCTGTGGCCCGTGGAGGCTATGGATGAGGCTGCCTATACCGCTGACTGGGACAGCGCACGTCAAGCCTGTATGGACGCCTGGCGGGCGCAAAAGATCCTCTACACCCCCAACCTGACGGAGTACAGCCTGTCCGCTCTGGAAGCCATGGGCCTGAGCGACGATGAAATATGCTCCCTGCGCAAGGTGGACGCCCTGGTGCGCTGCGGGGCCTTCGAGAAGGCCGACACCATCGTCTGCACCTTCTCCACCCAGGTGGAGGACGATGTGCAGCGGGAGGAAATCACGGGCCTGCGCTTCCCCATGGAGGGCTTCGACCTGGTGATCGACCGGCTGGATCTGTCCTTCCAGCGGCTGATGCTGGAGGCGCACTACGATTTCAGCCGGGACATGACCCAGGAGGAGCTGGAGCAGGCGGATGTGCCCCGGGTGTGGCTCGTCAGCTACAACGGCGGGAAAGCGAATCAAACCATGTACGCCGGGCCGGATGAGCATGGGGAGACCGGGGAGGCCCGGCTGACGCTGAAC
This sequence comes from Eubacteriales bacterium, assembly GCA_034104265.1. Taxonomy (GTDB): domain Bacteria; phylum Bacillota; class Clostridia; order Christensenellales; family Aristaeellaceae; genus UBA11524. The sequence goes on from JAXEEE010000064.1 coordinate 5,409, forward strand.
ATCAGCGACTACCTGGAGGGCGAGGTGACCAGCGTCACCCTGATCCCTGCCGCCTATGATGCGGCGAAGAACCTCATTCCGCACCCGGAACTGGCCGTGACCATCGACCTGTCGGAGTAATCTGACCATGCGCGCAGCCCCGGAGCTTCGGCCCCGGGGCTGCTTGGCGACTTGCGTTTGCGTTTTGGCCCCGTTGCTGGTATAATGGGCGAAGAAACTTTCCTGAGGAGGTGCGGCCTGTGGAGCAGGAACAGCTGGAAGTGGAGGGCTGCGGTTATCTTTGCGTGCATGAGGAGCTGGTGGCCCAGGTGCAGTCCGCCCTGCCGGACGACGATACCCTGTCCCGGCTGACCGACCTGTTCAAGGCCTTTGCCGACGGGACGAGGATCCGTATCCTGTACGTGCTGTTCGAGGCGGAAGTCTGCGTGTGCGACCTGGCACGGCTGCTGGGCATGACGCAGTCCGCGGTGAGCCATCAGCTGCGGATCCTCAAGCAGGCCCGGCTGATCAAGAGCCGCCGGGACGGCAAGACGGTGTTTTACTCCCTGGCGGACGATCATGTGGCGACGCTCCTGCGCCAGGGCACGGAGCATATCAGCGAGGACTGAACCAGGGCCCGCCGGAGAGAGCATACCGGCGGGCCTTTTCATATCATGCAGACACGCGAAACGGCGCAGGCTTTCCGTGGAAAGCCGGCGCCGCAGTGCATCAGGGATGGTTTACAGATAGGAGGGGGTGGCGGGGTTGTCGGGCTTCTCAGGATTCTCGGGCTTGTCGGGCTTCTCAGGGTTCTCAGGGTTCTCGGGATTGTCGGGCTTCTCAGGATTCTCGGGCTTCTCGGGCTTCTCGGGCTTCTCGGGGTTCTCAGGGTTCTCAGGGTTCTCAGGGTTCTCGGGATTGTCGGGCTTCTCGGGGTTCTCAGGGTTCTCGGGATTCTCGGGATTGTCGGGCTTCTCAGGGTTCTCGGGCTCTTCGGGCTTCTCGGGCTCCTCGGGAGTGGGCGGCGTGACTTCAGGCACTTCCGTGGGAGCGGGGGTGGCGGTGGGCGCATCGGTAGGCTTCACCACGGGCTTGCCGGCGGCCAGCAGATCAGCCAGCTCGCAGAGCTTCTCCATGGTGACCTTGTCGGCCTCGCCGGTGGCGGGCTCCAGCTTCCAGTCGGTCTGGAAGGCCTTCACGGCGGCGGCGGTGCGCTTGCCGTAGGAGCCGTCGATTTCCTTGGCGTCCTTGCCCAGGTAGCCCAGGTCAAAGAGCATCTGCTGCAGGATCTTCACGGGTTCGCCCTTGTCGCCGGATTCCAGGGCCATAAAGCGGTCATAGGCGGGGGCGTTCTTGCCGTAGAGCTTATCCAGCATGGCGGAGGAGGCATAGCTGCGCTCCTTATAGCCGATGGCGAACTGGAACAGATGCACGGCCACCAGCGTGTTGTCGCCGAAGACGCCGTCCACCTTGCCCACAGGGTAGCCCAGCTTGTCCAGGCGCTTCTGCATCTTGCGGACGCTGGAGCCGGACGCGCCCTTGCTGATGCGGCCGTCATCCGTGGAGGTGGAAGAGCCGGAGCTGGTGGGCTTGGGGGTGGCGGTAGGCTTGGTGGTCACCGTGGCGACGGTGGCGGTCGCCGTGGGAGCGGGGGTGGCGGTCACAGCGGGGGTGGCAGTGACAACGGTCTGGTTGTCGGAGGTCAGCTCCACCACATAGCCGCCGTTCAGAGCATCCTCATGCAGGCGGATCAGCTTGTTGCCGATGCTCACAGCCACGGTGGTCTCCTGGGAGGTGGCGGGGAAGGTGTGGTAGCTGTTGTCCGCCAGATTCACGGTGACGATGCTGTGGTCAGCTGCCACGATGGCCACCGCGTCCTCCGTGGCGGTCATGCTCAGGGGATCGGCCACACCCGCACCGATTTCCCGGTGCAGGGCGGAGGCGTCGGTGATCAGCCCTGCAGGCTCGCCCAGGGTGTAGGCCTTCAGGGCGGTGGCGTCCGCGCCCTGCTCAATGTAGAACAGGGTTGTGCCGTTGGTGCAGGCGGCCAGGGCGCTGCCGGAGAGCACCTCGCTGGTGCCGTCTGCGCGCAGGACGCTCAGCACACCCTCCTCCAGGGTGTAGGGCAGCACGGGAGCCACGGCGGCCATGTCAGCCTCGGTGGGGGCGGCGGCAACGATCCGCGTGCCGGAGGCGTCCAGCATAATGCCGTAGAGCTGGCCGGACTGGGCCAGGCAGAACAGCTCCGTATCATTCATGGATACCAGGTCCTTGATGGGCGCGCGGAGAATCCGGGACACACCGCTGGGATCGCGCAGGTAAAGATAATTGCTTTCACCCAGATAAGCGGCATAGCCGTTGCCGGAAATGACAGCGTCGGCCATCGCTCCGCAGGCCAGGGTCAGGGCCAGCGTGAAGGACACGATGGCAAGGAACAGCTTCTTCATGAGGTACCTCCCTTTCAGACAGGCTTGATGATGGATCATAAGCCGTTTTCCGGCGGAGCATGCGGGCACGTTCCGCCCTTTTCAGTGGCTGCACACCTATGAAACGGCTCTCACGGCGGATTTCTTGCAGCAGTCTTGCGGGTTTTGCAATTTTCGTGTATCATGGCAGGGACAGGGAAGGCAGGGCGGATGCGGCAGGGAAATTCTCCCGGGAAGGCGGGATGATTTTCCTTCGCCTGCGCGTTGCATAGGTACCAGGCGCGGCCGGGAGGGAGCGGCCGTGCGGGGAGACAGGAGGAATCAGCATGACCATGATGAAGAAAGGCTGGACAGCCCTGCTGGCAGCCCTGACGCTGATGCTGTTGTGCGCCGCGGCCCAGGCGGACGCCCTGCAGTGCGGCGTGACCTACCGCAGTGCCACAGTGAACCTGCGCCAGCAGCCCACCCAGTATTCCACCCGCCTGGGTTCCTATGCCGAGGGCAGCTGGATGGTCATCACCGGGGAGAGTGGCAACTGGTATTATGTCACCGCCCCCGACGGCAAGACCGGCTATATGAGCAAGAACTACGTGGCGGTGCAGGAGCCTGTCAAGGCTCTGGTGGGCGTGGTTACCAACCCCAACGCCAATTCGTTCCTCAACCTGCGCCAGGCCCCCAGCTACAACGCCAAGGTGCTGGGCATCTACTATAACGGCGTGCCCTGCGTGCTGCTGAGCCAGTCCGGCGGATGGTACTCCGTGCGGGTGGACGGGGTGGAGGGCTACTTCCGCCAGGAGTACATCACCACCCGTACCTGGCCTTACAGCGATGAGGTCGCCACCATCGTCACCCCCAACAATACCGGCCTGAACCTGCGCACCGGCCCGGGCATGAGCTACCCCTCCATGGGGCAGTATCCCGGCGGAAGGTACGTCATGGTGCTGCAGAAGGGCAACGGCTGGTGGAAGGTGTCCGTGGAGGGCCAGGTGGGCTTCATGAGCACCGAGTTCCTCAAGGACGGCGTTATTGCCCCCACCGGCGGCAGCAGTGCCTCCGGCAACGGAAACAGCTCCGGCAGCGGCGCGGGCGCGGTCTCCGGCGGCTACGCCGTGGTGACCAATCCCAAAGCCACCCAGGTGCTGAACCTGCGGGAGAACCCCTCCACCACCAGCCGCGTGCTGGGCCAGTACGGCAACGGCACCCGGGTCAGCGTGCTCAAGCCCGGCACGGAGTGGTGCAAGGTCATGAACAGCCAGAATGTGGTGGGCTACATGATGACCCGGTACCTGACGGTGTACAACCTGCCCGGTACCCCCACCATGACCGTCAGCCACCCGCAGAAGACCTTCGTCAACCTGCGCTCCGCCCCGGACATGAACACCGGCAAGATCCTGGCCCGCATGCCCCACGGCGCGGAGGTCACCGTGGTGGCCCCCGGCGACGGCTGGGTGAAGGTGCAGTACAACGGCGTCACCGGCTACGCGGTGAGCTATTTCCTCAAGTAAGGCCAACCAGCAGGCATCCTCCGCGGCACGGAAACGCTGCGGAGGATGCTTTTTTGCGTGTCAGGGCCAGGGGCCGGGCTTGCGGAGACAGTCGAGGCCCGCAGCACGGGCCTGCTTGCACAGATCCCTGGTCTGCAGGGTGTAGAGCCTGCCGTCCTTGATGAAGTGTGTGCCGCACTGGCGGAATTCAAAGTCCACCTGCTGGCGGATGCACTGCTCCCGGATGTCCAGCACCCAGTCGTAATTGAGGGGACGGGCGTCCCTGTCCGATTCACCCCCGACCACAACGCGCTCAATGCCTGCCAGATACGGCTCCAGGCTGACCCGCTCCAGCAGGGGCTGGGCGGTGATGCACCTGTGCCGGATGGGCAGCTGCTGAAAAACGGGCAGCTTCCTGTCGGCATTGCGCTGGTTCTCGATGGTGCAGCCGATGGCCACGTTGTCGTAGCCATCGCCCCAGTCCGGCGGCAGACAGTCGCCCAGCCGCTCGATCCGCTTGGTCAGGAAGAGGAACATGCAGTCACTGCGTTCCTTCATCATGGCCCAGCACTCATCGCGCCATGCATCCGCTTCCTCGATGAGAAAATCCGTGGAGAAGCAGGTGTACACCAGGCCAGGCTTCATCTTGCAGGGGCCGCTTTTCAGCCGCTGGGTGGGCTTGGCGAAGTCCTGCGTGAGGACGATCTGCGCCGTATCCACCCCGCGTTTCGCGTCGCCCTTGTGAATGTAACAGTGCAGGCAGCCCTCGCTGCATTTCCGGCAGCCCCGCCAGGGGTTCCACATCGGCATGCTTCCGTATCTCCCGGGGAATCAGTGACCGTAGGTGGTGCGCAGGGTGAAGGGAAGCCCCCACATGTAATAGGTGACGTTCAGCTCCCGGACGGCATGCATGTTGATGTCCGTGAGGATGGTGGCCTGGATGTCGCCGGTGGTGCGGGCGGCCAGCACCTTGGCGGAGGTGTCGCCAATTTGAAGCACGTCCCCTTCCATGGGCGTGACCTGCAGCTCCACCATATCCGCGGCAAGGAAGCAGCTGTTCTTTAGCCGCACGGTGTAGGTGTAGAACTGGTAGTTCGCCGCGTCGCCAATGGGGGCGGAGGTATACACGGTGCCGGTGACATGGCCGCTTGCCTGCTGCTCCTTCAGCGAGGAAAACACCTCCGGCTGGGTGGAGGCCTCCACCGCCACCACGCCCACGGCTTCCACCGTCACGTTGGCGGTCAGGTACAGGGCGCCCACGCCCACCAGGGATACAATCAGCAGCAGCGCCGCTGCAATGGCTGCATATTTCAACGTTGGCCTCCGTGATGATCAGTTGCCGCCGCTCTGGAGCAGGCGGTTCATTTCGTCAATCATTTCCGCGTCCTTCAGGCTGAACTTGAACTCCACCCGTCGGGAGGCGTCCATGTTCACCGTGCCGTCGGCGTTATAAACCGGGTCGGAATAGCTGCGGCCCGTGGCGGTGAGGATGGAGCGCAGCAGCGTCTGCTGCTGGCTGGTCAGGGAGGGCATCTCCAGGCAGTAGGTGGCCACGGAGAAGGCGCGATCCTGGCTCAGGCGCAGGTTGGTCATGTAGCTGCCCTGGGTATCGGTGTGGCCCTCGATAATGATCTCGCCCAGGTAGTCCCGGTACCGCTCCTGCAGCAGTACCCCCAGGTATACCGGGATGAACCGGTTCAGCAGCGCCTTGCCGTCCTCCATGATGTCGTCGGAGTTGGTCTTGAAGAACACCGCGCTGTCCAGCACAATGTCGCCCGTGTTGGGGTCCACCGTGGCGCGGAGATTGCTGGCGGTCAGCGCGCTGGACAGCTCCGAGATGATCTGGGAGCGCACGCCCACCAGGTCGTCGATTTTGCTGGTCTGCGCGTCCAGGGCGGCCTGCTGATTGCTCAGGGCCAGGGTGGCCGCGTCCAGCTCGTTCTGCTTGTCGGTCAGGGCCAGCTGCAGCTTGGCCAGTTCTTCCTCCCGGGAGGCCAGGATGGCGTTGGCGTTGGCCAGCTCCTCCTCCCGGACGGCCAGGCTTTCCTGGGCCAGCAGGAGCGCGGCGGTCTGCGCGTCCAGCTCCGTCTGCGCCAGGGACAGCGCGGCGGTCTGCTCGTCCAGGGTGGTCTGCTGGGTGGCCAGGAGGATGGTCTGCTCATCCAGGGTGGCCTGCTTGGCCTCCAGCTCCGCCTGCTTGGTCTCCAGCATGGTGAAGTACTGGTGCAGGCTGATGGACAGGATCAGCACGAACACCAGCAGCAGCGCGGCCATCATGTCCGAGTAGCTGATCCAGCTGGCGCCGCCCCCGGAGGAGCCCCGTCCGGCCCGGCGGTTGTGTACCCGCTGACGTGCCATGGTCAGCCCTCCTTCCGCTCATCGTACCCGACGGCCTGGGTGAGGGCCTTTTCCATGCTGGCCAGCAGCCGCTGAATCTCGCTGGCCTGGGCGGCGGTCATACCGCTGACGCCGCTTTGATCCAGCTTGCCGATGCGCTCCGTCAGCGCGCTGACCATGCTGTTCATGCTCTGGTCAAACATGCCCAGCGCCCGGGAGAGGGCTTCCACCACGTTCTCCACAAAGCTGCCGTAGCTGCGGGAAAGCTGCTCGCCGGAGGCCTCCATGGTCTGGCCCACCTGGGCCAGGCGGGCGGCGTTGTCCTCGCTGGACTGCTGCAGGCTGCCTACCGCTTCCCGGCTCTGCTGGGCGAAGGCGGACTGCGCCCGGGTCAGTTCATCCTGGTAGGCGCGCAGGGCACCCAGGGCCTCCTGCTGGCGGGCGACGGCCTGCTGCAGGGCGCCCAGCAGCTCCGCCGAGGTCTGCTCGAAGCCCTCGTCCCGGCGGCGGGCCTCGCTCAGCTCCTTGATGTAGCGCTCAAAATGGGTAATCACGTCCTGGCTCACGCCCTGGAGGCGGCCCACATCCTGGGCAATGGCGGAGGCAGAGCGAAGGGTCTGCTCCACCTGCTCCATGGTCACCCGCTGGTGCTGGTTGATGTCCGTCAGGGTCTGTCCCAGGTTCAGCAGCTGGCTGCCCAGGGCGTCGTTCATCTGCTGGACGAAGTTGTTCACAATGCGGCCCACGCCGTCCACCTGGGCCCGCGTTGCCCCGATGAGGAAGTTGTCCATGCTCTTGGCCACGGGCTGCATGGCCCGGGTCATGGACAGCTCAATGGAGCCGGCAATCTGCTGGGGCAATCCGTCGGCCAGGGTGGAGAGCATGTGGTTGGCGTCCTGGTTCTGGCAGATCAGCTGCACGTCGTTGTCCAGGGGACGCTGCATGGCCAGCTGGGTGAAGGATTCCACGAAGTCGTCCACCGCCCGGTAGCTGGAGCCCTGGGCAATACGGTTGAGCATGTTGAACACCAGCGAGCAGCTGATGCCCGCCACCGACGTGCCGAAGGCGAACTGCATGCCTGTCAGCAGCGTGGGGATGCCCGCGATGATGTTGGCCGAATCGGAGAAATCCAAGCCGCCCAGGCCACGCATCATGCCCATGAAGGTGCCCAGGATGCCCAGGGAGGTCAGCAGGTTGGGGATCAGCTCCGCCAGCTGGGCGTTGCCGGGGCCGTGGGTGACGGTATCGTCGTTGATGTAGTCCTCCACGTTGCAGGGCAGGCCCCGGCGGTCCAGCTGCTCGGCATTCTGCAGGAAGCGCAGCCAGGAGCCCCGCAGGCGGCGGCCCATGAAGCGGCTCTCCTGCCAGACGGGCTTCTCCCGGGTGGTGTTGCCTGCATCCTGCTGCAGGCGGCGCACGGCCCGGCGCAGGGCGTGGGTGGTGTTCCACAGGGGGAGCAGGCACTTCACCACGCCGATGATGGTCACCACGGCAATGGCGGCGTAAACAAGATAGTCGCCCAGGCTGGGCAGAAGGTTCTGCGCGGATTTCAGCATATCACCCATGGTGCGTTCCTCCTTGGCGGATTGATGGTCTTGCACGTAAACGCCTGCCCGGACGGCAGACGGCTGAAGTCAGGAAATGCGTAACAGTATTGTAACAGAATCCGCCGGGAATGTAAATGGATACAATGTAAACAATGAAGGAACAGGTCTGGGTGGTTGACAGCCTGCTGCATCCGTGATATGATACAAGCGGTTTATCCCAACAGCATAGGATGGAATCAGAGGCGCGCTGCTCAAGAGTACCCCGGCGGAGGATGAGGCTCCTGCGAGGCCGGGCGAAAGGGTGCAGCGCCGAAAGGGCGCGGCACGCCCCGGTGCGCTGCCCTTGGGCGCAGGCTGAACAGGTGTGCGACTGTCATCGGGCGCAGGCCCGGCGGAGCGCTGGTTCATACGGACATGGGTCGCGGTGCCATGCAGCACTGCGCTTGTTCCGCAGCGCACCGCAGGCATTTGGCTTGGGGTGATTTTTTGCGTCCCCCGCGGATACACTGAGCATGAAGGAGCGTAAAGACGATGGAGAAGTATCGCGTTGGCATTGTTGGCGCCACGGGCATGGTGGGCCAGCGGTTCATTTCCCTTTTGAAGGATCATCCCTGGTTCGAGGTGACGGCGGTGGCTGCCTCCGCCCGCAGCGCAGGCAAGACCTACCGGGAAGCGGTGGGAGATCGCTGGGCCTTTGACTGGGAAATTCCTGCCAAAGTGGCGGACATGACTGTGATCGATGCCATGGATATTGACAAAGTGGGAGAACTGGTGGATTTCGTGTTCTGCGCCGTGGATATGAAGAAGGATGAGATCCGCGCATTGGAGGAGGCCTACGCCAGGCACGAAATCCCCGTGGTGAGCAACAACAGCGCCTGTCGCGGCGTGGAGGATGTGCCCATGGTGGTGCCGGAGATCAACGCCGCGCACCTGGAGGTCATCCCTGCCCAGCGCAAGCGTCTGGGCACGAAGAAGGGCTTCATCGCCGTGAAGCCCAACTGCTCCATCCAGAGCTACGTGCCCGCCCTGACCCCCCTGATGGACTTCGGCCCGGAGAAGGTCAGCGTGTGTACCTACCAGGCCATCAGCGGCGCGGGCAAGACCTTCAGGACCTGGCCCGAGATGGTGGACAACGTGATCCCCTATATCGGCGGCGAGGATGAGAAGAGCGAGAACGAGCCTCTGAAGCTGTGGGGCCATGTGGAGGACGGGAAGATCGTCAACGCCGCGCTGCCCGTCATCAGCGCCCAGTGCCTGCGCGTGGCCTGCGCCGACGGCCACATGGCGGCGGTGTCCGTGACCTTCAAAAACAAGCCTACCATGGAGCAGATCAAGGAACGCTGGCTGAATTACGAGACCGAGGCCCAGCGCCTGGAGCTGCCCTCCGCCCCCAAGCCCTTCCTGCAGTACTTTGAGGATCCCACCCGGCCCCAGACCCGTCTGGACCGCGACTTCCAGAACGGCTTCGGCGTGTCCATCGGCCGCCTGCGGGAGGACAAGATCTTCGACTACCGCTTCGTCTGCCTGAGCCACAACACCGTGCGCGGCGCGGCGGGCGGCGGCATCCTGACGGCGGAGCTGCTCTGCCGCAAGGGCTACGTCGAGCACCGTTCCTGATGAAACCAGTACGACCGATCAGATAGAGGAGGATATTGCCATGAAGTCCCTGTTCACCGGCTGCGGTACCGCGCTCATTACCCCCTTCAAGGGCGGTGAAATCGACTGGGATACCCTGGATCAACTGGTGGAGGAGCAGATCGCCGGGGGTGTGGATGCGCTGATTGCCACCGGCACCACGGGTGAGCCCGCCACCATGACATGGGAGGAGCACCTGTCCGTGATCCGCCGGGTGGCAGACCGGGCCGCTGGCCGCGTGACGGTGATCGCAGGCGCGGGCAGCAACTGCACCCGCGAGGCCATCCATGCCGCCCAGGCCCTGGAGGACAGCGGCGCGTCCGGCCTGCTGGTGGTCACCCCCTATTACAACAAGACCACCCAGGAGGGCCTGGTGGCCCACTACCACGCCATTGCCGATGCCAGCAAGCTGCCCCTGATCGTCTACAACGTACCGGGCCGCACCGGGCTGAACATCCTCCCTGCCACGCTCAAGCGCATCGTGGAGCATGACAACATCGTGGGCGTGAAGGAGGCCAACGGCGACCTGGATCAGGCCATGGAGAAGATCCGTCTCTGCGGCCAGGACGCCACCTTCTATTCCGGTGAGGACAGCCTGGTGGTGCCGCTGATGGTTATGGGCTACAAGGGCGTGATTTCCGTTCTGTCCAACGTGATGCCCAGGGAGACGGCGGACATGGCGCACCTGGCGCTGGCCGGCCGCTACGACGAGGCTGCCGCGCTGCAGCTGAAGTACCTGCCCTTCATCAAGGCGCTGTTCAGCGAGACCAGCCCCATTCCCTGCAAGGCCGCCATGGCCATGATGGGCAAGTGCGAGGACGAGCTGCGGCTGCCCCTGATCCCCATGCAGAGCGCGAACCGGGAGAAGATGGCGGGCATCATGCGGGAACTGGGCCTGCTGGCGTAATACGGAGGATACAAGGCATGAAGATTCTCATCAGCGGTGCGCTGGGCTTCATGGGCCGGGAGGTTGCCCGGCAGTGCCAGGCCCAGGGCGTGGAGATTGCCGCCGGGGTGGACGTGGCGGAGGGCAGCGCGGATTTCCCGCTGTTCAAGACTTTCGACCAGGCTCCCGTGGCGGATGTGATCATTGACTTTTCCAAGCCCGGCAGCCTGGAGGGCCTCCTGGCCTACGCGGTGAAGAACAGGGTTCCCGCGGTGCTGTGCACCACCGGCTACACCGAGGAGCAGCTGCGTCAGATTGACGAGGCGGCGAAGCAGGTGGCCCTGTTCCGCTCGGGGAACATGAGCGTGGGCATCGCTCTGGTGCGGGCGCTGATCCGCAAGGCGGCCACGGTGCTGGGCGACAGCTTCGACGTGGAGATTGTGGAGACCCACCACAACCGCAAGGTGGACGCCCCCAGCGGCACCGCGCTCATGCTCTACGACGCGGTGAAGGACGCCTACGACCAGCCCCGTGAGGCGGTCTATGGCCGCCATGGCCGGGACTGCAAGCGCAAGCCCAACGAGATTGGCATCCACGCGCTGCGGGGCGGCACTGTCACCGGCGAGCACGAGGTGAGCTTCTTCGGGGCCAGCGAGCGCATCAAAATCAGCCACAGCGCGGAGAACCGCAGCGTATTTGCCGTGGGCGCGCTCCGTGCGGCGGAATTCCTGGCCGGCAAGGAGCCCGGTCTGTACAGCATGGACGACGTGGTCGGCCGGCTCTGACATGATCAAGGACAAAGAAAGAAGCGCCCGTTCCGCAGGAATTGCGGAACGGGCGCTTTTGTTATGGCTTGCTGATCCGGCGGCAGCGCAGGGTGACGCGGTTCTTGCCGCCCTTCTCGCAGGTGAACAGGGTCAGATCCCAGTCGCCGCCGACCATGCGCTCGGTGTCGTTGCGGCCGATGAGCTCCTTCAGAATTACCTCGTAGCGGAACACGTTGCCGTCCATGTCGGTGAAGATAATCTCGTCCCCGTCCTCCATTTCCGTGAAGCGGCGGAAGTGGTTGACGTAGTTGTGCCCGCAGATGATCATGTCGTTCCTGTACACGGAGCCGGTGAAGCGGCAGGGGGCCAGCTTCAGCTTGGGGTAGCTCCACTCGCTGATCACCGGCAGCTCCAGCCCCAGCTTGGGGATGGTCATGACCCCGATGTACGCCTGCCCGTCGATGACCTGCTCCGGCATGGTCACGCCGGGGTTCTGCACGTAGAGCGGCTGCTCCGTGGGCAGGGCTTCGGGCAGGGGCGTGAGCGTCGCGGCAGGCGAGGTGGTTGTCTGGGGCAGGGGAGGCTCGGGCGTAGCGTCGCTTTGCGCCGTGGCGGTGGGATCAGCGGTGTTCAGATGCAGCCTGATCTGCGTCACGGCATTGGCGGAAGCCGTGGCGGCCTGGTTCTCCTCGCAGAGGTTCAACGCCAGATAGCCTGCGGCCCCCAGCAGCATCGCGCCGCCCAGCAGCATCAGGATCAGCCCGGTGCGGCTCTTGCGCTTGCTCATGTCACTTTCCGCCCTGCCTTTGCTTCACCCATCCCAGGATGAACAGCGCCATGCCGCACAGGGCCAGCAGCGGCACGGGCCACCAGGTCTGGCCGGTCTGGGGCAGGTCGGGCACGGGGGTGGTCATGGAGGGCGCGTTGTTGGTGATGATCACAGTGTCGCCCTGCTGATCAATGGTCACCTTGTACTCGTCAGGGATGCCCCGCTCCACCACCGTCCAGTTGTTGCGGTTGTCCAGCCCCGTCCAGGTGTGCCGCCAGTTGTTGGCCTGGCTGAGGATCACTGTGTCCACCAGCTGGCCGTCCCGGTACAGTTCCACGGTGATGGATTCAGGCCGGACGACCGCGCTGCCCTCGTCATCCCAGATCTTCACAACCTCCAGGCTGATCCGCTCAATGGGCTTCACGCTCCACTTGGGGCTGATGGTCACATCGTACTGCCACCAGTTATCCTCTTGCAGATTGGGCAGGGAGATCAGCGTGGGGTTGATGGTGTAGATGTTCTCCTCCACGTCGTAGCTGTCCGCCGTGACCAGGTACAGTCCGGCTTTCAGGCTGCTCCAGCGAACCTTCCCGGCCTCGTCCGTCTCCGCCTCCATGAGGGGCGGCAGATGATCCGCCACGGCATAGCTGGCCAGCGTGTTGGCCAGAATCTGCCACTCGCCGGCGGTCATATCCCGGCGGAAGGAGATGCTGTAACGGTCGAAGGGCGCGACAGGCGTAAAGGCGATGGTGTTGTCCACATCCGCCACGCGGTAGAGGCGGAAGGCAATCCCCTGCGTGATATGCTGAACCGTCAGCGAAGCCGTCCGATCCGGCTCCAGGTAGAGGGTGGTGTCAGCCCAGGCACAGGGCAGGAGCATCAGGGTCAGCAGAGCCGTGCACAGCCCTGCGGCGAGCCGCCGGAACACCCTGCGGCGGAAGGAATGCTTGCGCACAGCACATCACCTCTTTCTTGGCAATAGCATCATGCCGATGAGCCACACCAGCAGCAGCGGCACGGCGATCACGGCGGCGACAATCAGCGGGCTGAGCATGGACGCGTCGCTGGTGACGTGCACCACGGCGACGGCCTCCTCGGTTTCAATGCGGGTTCCGCGGACCAGCAGCCGGTGGGAGTTGATTCCGTAGGGCGTGCAGGTCACCAGCGTGCAGTAGTCCTCCCCAGGGAAGATGGCCAGGGGCTCCATGTCCTCCGGCTCCACCACCAGGATCTGATCCACCTGATAGGTCAGCGTCTCGTCCAGCACCCGGAGCAGAAACACATCCCCCACCGCCAGCTGATCCAGGTTGCTGAACAGCTTGGCGCTGGGCAGGCCCCTGTGGCCGCTGATGACGCAGTGGGTACCTGCCCCGCCCACCGGCAGGGAGGAACCCTCCACATGGCCCAGCGCCACCTGCAGCACGGCCTCGCTGGTGCCGTGGTAGACGGGCAGGTTCACGCCCAGGTCGGGAATTTCCAGCGTCGCCATGACGCCGGTGCCCGTCACGTTCAGCAGGCTGTCGTAGACGGCGCGGGCCTCATCCGGCATGTAGAAGCGGTTGCGGGTCTCCGGGAGGGTCGCGTTGTAGGCCTGAGCGGCCTCCCGCACGGCCTGGTAGCTGGACGTATCCAGCTGAGCCACCTGCTCCGTGTAGGACATGACCACCCGGGACTGGTGGAAGGAATTCCAGTAGTCGCTGACTGTCGGATACAGCAGCAAGGAGAGCCCTGCCACGAATACCAGCACGAGCAGCAGATTGGATAGGTGCTTTTTCATCGCAGCGTTCTCCTTGCTGCTGCACCCGGGGCGGCGCGAACCGCCCCGGTGCAGCGGAATGCCATGGGGTAGGGGATTACTTCTCGGCGCCCACGCGGCGCTTGCTCACCAGCAGGATGAACGCGCCCACAACCAGCAGGCCGCCCACCACGTAGAACACGGTGGTGCCGATGCCGCCGGTGGAGGGCAGCTCGGTGCCGGACTGGTTCAGCACCTTGACCTCGTCCACGACCTTGGTGTCAACGAGGGTCTTGCCCTCATCGTTAATCACGATGGTGATGGGGCCAGCCAGCTTGTTGTAACCGGCGGGGGCCTGAGTCTCGGTCAGGTAGTAGGTGTCGGCGTCCAGACCCTTGATGGTGAACTTGCCGGTGGTATCCGTGGTGATCTCGGTCACGGTGCCGGTCTCGCCGGTCTTGGCCACGCGGTACATGTTCTCGCCCAAGTTAATCAGCGCGATGGGGGTGGAGCCGTTAGCATTCTTGCTCAGCGTGAAGGTCGCTCCAGCCAGAGCAGACTCAGCATTGTCGATCATGGTGTACTTGAACACATCCACGTCCCAGGTGTAGGTCTTGGTCTGGCTGTCAGGGGTGTACTTGGTGTTGCTGCTGTCGCCATAGCTGACCTTGCTGGTGTTGGGGTTGCCATCGCCAGCGATCACTGCCTTCTCATTCAGGGTGGCAGTGTAGCTGATGACGATCTGGTCATTGGCCGTCAGCTTGTCGCAGAAAGCCTGGGTGAAGTGTACCTCGAAGGTGCAGCCGTCGGACAGGTTCTCGGTTACCACGCTGTAGTTGTTTTCGGCAGTCACTGCCACATTGTTCAGGGTGATGCCAGTCACACCGGTGAAGGTCAGGCCAGCGGACATGGTGTCATGGAACACATAGTTCTCCGCGCCAGCCTGGGCGGTGATGGTGCTCTTGAAGTTCACGGTCTGGCCGATGTCGGCGTCGTTGGAAGAACCCCATGCCTCATCGCCCGTCTTGGAGTCCTCCTCCACGGCCTTGATGTTGGTGGGAGCCTGGTTCTTCTCATGCATCGTCACACTGGGGTTGGTGGTGTCCAGGGAGCACAGGGTGCCCAGGGTGGAGTCCACCAGGTAGTAGCCCAGGTCAAGACCAGTGAAGCTCACCGTGGTGGTGGTGGCAGTCACAGAGCCCTGGTTGGCAATGCTGTTGTCCTTGGCATACTTCTGCGCAGCCTTGGCAAAGGCAACCGGGTCAGAGGTGGTGTTCCCCTTCCAGGTCACATAGCCCTGAGCATCAACCTCAACATAGGTGCCCTTGATGGCGCTGCTGTTGATGAAGGTTTCCCAGGCATTGTTAGCCTTGTAGGCATAGGCGTTGGCGGAAGCATTGTAGCTTTCCAGATCAAGAATCTGGTAGATGGTATAGGTCTGGCCGACTATAGCGTCATTGATGGTGATGCTGCCGGTTTCGCCCTCGGCCATCGCGGGCACGATCATGCACACGGCCAGCATCAGGGCCAGCAGCGCGCTGCACAGGGTACGGGTTTTGTTCATCCAAAGTTCCTCCCTCAATTTTTTCTGGGGTACCGGGGTATCAGAGTGTGCCGTTTCCGTAAGCGCATCAGGTGAGATGCTCATCCCCCCTTCTGCGTTTGAGAAGCTTATACAACAGGACGCTCAGCATGCAGAGCATGATGCCCGCCCAGGTATACAGGGTTCGTCCGGGGCCGCCGGTTTCGGGCAGCCGCGCCATGGACTGGTTGGTGTAGGCGATGGCAGCGTTGTCCTTCAGCGTGCCGGTGGCGGTGCTGCCGTTGCCGGATTTGCCGTCAGCGGTGTAGGTGACCTTGTAGCCCGGCGCATCTTCGGCGATGACCCAGTTGGTATCCTCCGGCAGGCCGTAGATGGTCAGCTGCTGGTTGTGCTTCAGGGTGAAGGTGGCCTTGCCGCCGGACACGGAGATGCGGAAGATGTCTCTGTCTTTGACCCAGTCTTGGCTTTCCGCCGACCAGACAAAGTACTGCGCGTCATAGGCGGACTGCAGGACTGTCTCCGTCGGCGGGGTCAGCGTCAGGGTAAAGGAGAAGGGATCGTCCTTCTGCTCATCGCTGCCGATGACCTGCTTGCTGATGGTCAGCGTGGTCAGATCGTTGGCAACCTCGCCATTGATGATCTGCGAATCGCCGGTGATCTGGTCGTATGCCACGGTCACGTGATATACCTTGCTGTTGAGCAGAACCCCAACGGGGACTTTCGTCTCCTGGAGAGTGTACTTGTGCCCGGAGGGAATGCGGCTGAAGCTGACTGTGCCGTCCCCGGCGGAGGTGGCGGTCATGGCGGTCATGTCCTGGACAGCCACAGGGCTCCCATCACCCCGGCAGACGCCGCAGTTATCCGTGTCATGGCTCAGGGTGAATGTTACGCCCGCCAGCGGATTGCCCAGCTGATCCACCTTCGTGAAGCTCAGCGCGCTCAGGTAGCCATGCACCGAGGGGATGGGGAATTCAACCTCCTTGGGTTCGGATACGGTCAGGTTGCCGTCCGTGCGCTCCACCGTGCGGTAGGAGAGGGTGGTGCGGTCGTTGGTGGGGTAAATCGTGCCCTCCGCGAAGGCAGGATTCTCGTTCTTCAGCCGCACGCGGTACACCAGCTGATAGGTGTAGGTGGTGGTGCCGCCGGAGGTGACCGAGGTGTAGCCGGAATTCTTCAGATCCCAGCTGATGGCGTTATCCTTCGTGCTGAAGGAGGCGGTGTTCTCGCCATTTACCACATGCTCGCCCGTCAGACTGCCATCAAGGGTGGGTGGCTGCTTCTTGTTGTAGAAGGCGATGAATTCGACATCGCTGTTGGCGATCGACGGCATAGGATCCGACGCCACCCAGTCGGCTTTGGAACCGACTTCGGTCTGGTGTTTGATTTTAGCGAAGATATCATTGTACGCATTGATCAGACCAGAAGAATCCGTGCTGTCGTAGTAGTAGCCCGAGCCTGAACCGATGCTGTTCTGTAGCCAGTTCTTGTAGGCTTTGGTGCTGGAGGCATCGCCGATCTCATAGGTAGTGCCGGTGCGGTCAACCACGGAATGGTCACTTGCTTT
>JAXEEE010000065.1:0-18719 GCA_034104265.1 Eubacteriales bacterium
GGGGGCAGCCATGGTGCTGTCTCGGTTTGGCTGCCACCGGTCGCCCTTTGGTTCTTTCCCGCGAGTGGGAAAGAACACCTCGCACATCAGCCGATGTGCAAAGGATCCCTGCGCCATCAGGTGCAGCCAAAGGCCCACCAACCTGCGCGCAGCGAGGGCGGCCCACTGGTGCCGCCCGGGCGCCAGCGGACAAGTGACCCAACACGCCAAACACCCTCATGCCGCCCCCGCGAGGAAGCCAATAGCCTCGCGCAACATGAGGTTTCACCCCTAAACCAAGCGGCGAGGGGTCCGGGGGCAGCCATGGTGCTGTCTCGGTTTGGCTGCCACCGGTCGCCCTTTGGTTCTTTCCCGCGAGTGGGAAAGAACACCCCGCACATCAGCCGATGTGCAAAGGAACCCTGCGCCATCAGGTGCAGCCAAAGGCCCACCAACCTGCGCGCAGCGAGGGCGGCCCACCGGTGCCGTCTGCCCGCACCACGGCAAGGCAACCCTGCGCTTAGCAGGAAGGAACCCCGAGGCCTCCCGCCCCCGCAGGAAAGCCTTTTTCATCAGAAAAAAGGTACAGAAAAAGAACCCCGCCCCGGGGGTTGCAAAAATCCCTGCCATGCGCTATACTAATGTTGGTCAAAGATAGTCAGGATTTATCCTGGGAAGCGAGGGATGTACATGCGGCTCAGCGATTCCATCGAAACGTTTATCAAGGCGCTGTTGGCGGAGGACGAGCAATCCGTGGAGCTCAAGCGGAATGAGCTGGCGGAATACTTCGGCTGCGCGCCCAGTCAGATCAATTATGTGCTGGCCACCCGCTTCACCCTGGACGACGGCTACGTCATCGAATCCAGGCGCGGAGGCGGCGGATATATCCGCATCGTCCGCGTGATGGGCAGCGACCAGCAGCAGCTGATGTATCTGATCAACGAGCGTATCGGCCAGTCCATCACCGAGGCGGAGGCCATCCGGCTCATCGGGCAGCTGGTGGAGCGGAAAATCATCACCTCAAGCGAGGGCGATATCATGCGCGCGGCGGTATCCTCCGCAGCGCTGGCCATTCCCGTGCCCGACGCCATGAAGGACGCCCTGCGCGCCCGCAGCCTGAAATCCATGCTCACCGCCGTGGCCCGCAAGGAGCCCGGCTGACGCCCGAAAGGAGGCGCATTCATCATGCTTTGCGAAGAGTGCAAGGTCAACGAGGCCACCTATACCCTGTCGGTCATGATGGGGGATGAAGTCACCACCCGTCACCTGTGCGGGGACTGCATGGCCCGCATGAACATGACCCTGTCCACAGGCAATATCAAGAACCTGCTCAGCTCCATATTATCCGCCATTACGGGGAATGATACTTCTGCCGCGCCGCAGCAGGAGGTGGTCTGTCCCCGCTGCCACACCACCCTCAGCCAGTTCACCAAAACCGGCCATCTGGGCTGCCCGGGCTGCTACGAGGCCTTCCGGGAGCAGCTGCAGCCGATGCTTTTGCAGATTCACGGCCGGGTGCAGCACGCGGGCCGTCAGCCCCTGTGCACCGAGGACGCCCAGCGCACCCGCACCCGCCAGGAGCAGCTCACCCGGCTGATGGAGCAGGCCGTCGCCCTCGAAGATTTCGAGACGGCGGCACAGCTGCGGGATCAGCTGCGGGCGCTGGCCAAAAAGGAGGCGCAGACGGAATGAGCAGCACAGTTCTGTCCTCCCGGGTGCGCCTGGCCCGCAACTACGAGGATCTGCCCTTCGATACCGCCCGCAAGCCCGAGGAGGCCGCCACCTGCATTGCCCGCACGGCCAATGCCCTGGCGCTCTCCGGCATGGACGAGGGCTTTCAGCTGATCCGGCTGAATGCCCTGACGGAAACCCAGCGCAAGGCCCTGGCGGAGAGCAGGCTCATCAGCAAGGATCTGCTGAAGGAGCCGGAGACCGCCGCGGTACTCCTGCGCCAGGAGGACGCGCTGTCCATCATGATCAACGAGGAGGATCACCTGCGCATCCAGGCTGTGCGGTCGGGGCTGGATCTGCTCTCCGCCGCCTCTGCCTGCTTCCGGGTGGACGACGCCCTCAGCCGCCAGGTGGCCTTCGCCTTTGACAAGCAGCTGGGCTACCTCACCGCCTGCCCCACCAACACCGGCACCGGTATGCGGGCCTCGCTGCTGATGCACCTGCCCATGCTCACCATCTGCAAGCAGATGGGCAACGTGGGGCAGATTGTGGCCAAGGTGGGGCTGACCATCCGGGGCGTGTACGGCGAGGGTGCCGAAGCCCTGGGCAACCTGTACCAGGTATCCAACCAGGTGACCCTGGGCCGCACCGAGCAGGAGCTGATCAGCGCGGTGACCGCCGTGGGCCATCAGCTGACGGACATGGAGAACGTCCTGCGTGAAAAAACCCTTGCTACCAGCCGGGTCACCCTGGAGGACACGGTGTTCCGGGCCTGGGGGCTGATGAAATACGCCCGGGTGATGCCGCTGAACGAATTCTTCAAGCACTGGAGCGGCGTGCGCCTGGGGGCCGACCTGGGCCTGCTGCCGGTGAAGGTGGCAACCCTGGACGCCATGCTGGAGCAGGCGCAGGACGCGAACCTGCAGTCCCTGGCGGAGTCCCCGCTGACGGGGCTGCAGCTGGACGCCAAGCGGGCGGAGTGCATCCGCGCCATGCTCACGGACGTGAAGGAATAACAGGAGGACGATCAATGGCCATCTTTGGACGATTTACCGAGCGCGCCCAGCGGGCGCTGGCTTCGGCCCAGCGGGCTGCGGCGGAGATGCATCAGCCCTACGTGGGGACGGAGCATATTCTCATGGGGCTGCTGCACGAGGGCGACGTGCCTCCCGCCATTGCCGACCGGGTCACGGAGGATCAGGTGCGTGAGCTGCTGGCCGACGGCGGGGACATGGCGCTGATGGGCGGCTCCCCCCGGTTTGAGCTGACCCCCCGGGCGAAAAAGCTGCTGGAGCTGTCCATCCTGGAGAGCCGCCGGCTGGGGCAGACCTACGTCAGCGCGGAGCACTTCTGGCTGGCGATCCTCCGGGAGGGGGACGGCGTGGCCGCCAGCATCCTCAAGCAGCTGGGGGTGGACTTCGATCGGGCGCGGCAGGAGCTGATCCAGCGCATCCGCATGGAGCACACCGCCGACGAGGGCGCGGACATCAACTCCCGCATGCCCCAGAGTGAATCCCAGGGCAAGGACAAGGGCGATCC
This sequence comes from Eubacteriales bacterium, assembly GCA_034104265.1. Taxonomy (GTDB): domain Bacteria; phylum Bacillota; class Clostridia; order Christensenellales; family Aristaeellaceae; genus UBA11524. Next base: position 3,190 of record JAXEEE010000065.1, read on the forward strand.
CGCCGTGCTGACCCAGTACACCCGCGACCTGACCCGGGCCGCGGAAAACAACGAGCTGGATCCCGTCATCGGCCGGGACAAGGAAATCCAGCGGATCATCCAGATCCTCATCCGCCGCACGAAGAACAACCCCGTCCTCATCGGCGAGCCCGGCGTGGGCAAGAGCGCCGTGGTGGAGGGTCTGGCCCAGCGCATTGTGCAGGGGAACATCCCCGAGATGCTGGTGGGCAAGCGGATTCTCTCCCTGGACATGGGCAGCATTGTGGCGGGCAGCAAGTACCGGGGCGAGTTTGAGGAGCGGATCAAGAACGTGCTGGCCGAGGTACGCAAGGCCGGGAACATTCTGCTGTTCATCGACGAGATCCACACCATCGTGGGCGCGGGGCAGGCGGAAGGCAGCCTGGACGCGGCCAACATCATGAAGCCCGCCCTGGCCCGCGGCGAGGTTCAGTGCATCGGCGCCACCACCCTGGACGAATACCGCAAGCACATTGAGAAGGACGCGGCCCTCGAGCGGCGCTTCCAGCCGGTGACGGTGGGCGAACCCACTGCCGAGGAGGCCCTGGCGATTCTGCACGGCCTGCGGGACCGTTACGAGGCCCACCACAAGGTGCGCATCACCGACGAGGCCCTGCACGCCGCCGTGACCCTCTCCGATCGCTACATTGCCGACCGCTACCTGCCCGACAAGGCCATCGACCTGATGGACGAGGCCTGCTCCCGGGTGCGGATCCAGACCTTCACCGCCCCGCCGGACGTGAAGCAGCAGGAGAAGCAGCTGGAGGCCGTGGTCATCGAGAAGAAGGACGCCATCAGCCATCAGGACTTTGAGAAGGCGGCCTCCCTGCGGGATCAGGAGCGGTGCCTGCGCCAGGCCATCGAACGCAAGCGCGCCGCCTGGAATCAGCAGCAGTCCACCGCCAAGGACGTGGTCACCGAGGACGACATTGCCGCGGTGGTGGCCAGCTGGACGGGCATTCCCGCCCAGAAGATGACCCAGAGCGAGGCGGATCGCCTTATGCACCTGGAGGACGTGCTCCACGGGCGGGTCATCGGCCAGGAGGAGGCTGTGGGCGCGGTGAGCCGGGCCATCCGCCGGGCCCGCGCCGGACTGAAGGATCCCAAGCGGCCCATTGGCAGCTTCATCTTCCTGGGGCCCACGGGCGTGGGCAAGACCGAGCTGTGCCGCGCCCTGGGCGAGGCCATGTTCGGGGATGAGGACTGCGTGATCCGCATCGACATGAGCGAGTACATGGAGAAGTACGCCACCTCCCGCCTGGTAGGCTCGCCTCCGGGCTATGTGGGCTACGAGGAGGGCGGTCAGCTAACGGAGGCCGTGCGCCGCCGCCCCTACTCCGTGGTGCTGCTGGACGAGGTGGAGAAGGCGCATCCCGAGGTATTCAACATTCTGCTGCAGATTCTGGAGGACGGGCGGCTCACGGACAACACGGGCCGGGTGGTATCCTTCAAGAACACCATCATCGTCATGACCAGCAACGCCGGGGCGCATCAGATCGGCACCGGGCGGAGCATGGGCTTCGGTGCGAAGCCTATGGCGGACGCGGCCAACTACGAGGCCATGAAGGACGCGGTGATGAAGCAGGTCAAGGAGCTGTTCCGGCCGGAATTCATCAACCGCGTGGATGAGCTGATCGTGTTCCATCCCCTGACAGAGGAGAACATCCGGGCCATTGCGGGGCTGATGCTCTCCCAGGTGGCCGGCCGGCTGGAGGAGCGGGACGTGCATCTGACCTGGGACGAGGAGGCGCTGCGCCATCTGGCGGAGGAGGGCTACGACGCGAAGTACGGTGCGCGTCCCCTGCGCCGGGTGATTCAGCGCACGGTGGAGGACACCCTCTCCGAGGAGCTGATTGCAGGCCGCATCGCCCTGGGGGACACGGTGACCCTGAAGGTACGCGACGGTCACATTGCCGTGGAGAAGCAGGGTGCGGCGGAAGCCGCAACGGACAGCGTCAACGCCTGACGCCAATACAAACGGGCCTGTTCCCTACCATTGGGGAACAGGCCCGTTATTGCTGCCGCGCCGGAACCGCGCATGCCCGCGCCAAGCCTTCCCCTCTGGGGAAGGTGGCCGAGCGCAGCGAGGTCGGATGAGGTCGCGTCATACCCCCGCCGGATGAAGTTCCGTAGCCAGCACGATGACCCGGTGTTGCGCGAACCTGCCGTGTTCATCGCGGGATGCGGTGCCTCCCGCCCGGGACCGCGGGTTTCTCTTTTTCCTTTTTACTTGTACTTTATGCTGCGCCCGGGCTGCCGCCCGGACCTGCGCAGGGGCTAACGCCGCCCCTGCACCCGCGCAAGGGGTTTCACCCCTTGACCCGTTTTCGCTGGCGCGCTCCATGGGGATGGCCGAACCTGCCGTTTCCATCGCGGGATGCGGTGCATCCCGCCCGGAAACTTGCTTTTCTCTTTTTCCTTTTTGTTTGCTTTTTCTGCTGCGCCCGGGCTGCCGCCCGGACCTGCGCAGGGGCTAACGCCGCCCCTGCACCCGCGCAAGGGGCGGCGCCCCTTGACCCGTTTTCGCTTCGCGATCCCTTGGCGTTGGTCTTATTCGTCGCCCAGGACGCGGATGATGTTCCGGGCGATCTTCTGCTGCAGGATGGTGTACTGCTCGATTTCCTCCTCCGTCATGCCGGCCAGGCGGAAGTCCTGGGCGTCGGCAACAGCCTGCTGCATGTCCGCCCGCAGCCCGTCCGCCTCCGGCAGGAAGGTCACGTCCAGCAGGTCGCTCTCCTTGCTGCGGACAACCCTGATCAGCTTCCGGGCGGACAGCTTGGCCAGGGAGGTTTCCATCTCCAGCGCGGTGAGATTGGCCACGTCCTGGATGTCCCTGGCGTGCAGGGCCTGCCCGGCCAGCTCGAACTGGATCAGCAGCTTCACGTCCTTCAGCGTCAGACTGTGGCGCAGCGCCACGCTCTCCAGCAGATGCTCCAGCAGCTTGCGGTCACGGTAGCCGTCCAGCAGGAAGCTCTCCGCCTGCAGCAGCTCCGCGCTGGCATGGGTGCGCTCGTCCCCCAGGCGATGCCCGCCGGGCAGCGGGGACACCATGCCGTCGGTGGCCGCGTCGATGAGGAAGCGGTAGACCTTCAGCCGCACCTGCTCGTAGTCCTTGTTGTCCAGCATGGACCTGAAGAAGTTCTGGTAGCACTCGAAGGCCGTCAGCTTCACGCGGATAACCTGCGGCGTGCGCTTCACGGAGGCGGCGGAAAGGCTGTTGCGGGTCTTGACATAATAGTACACCGGCACCTGCAGCGCGCAGAAGGTCCGGGCAACGCGGATGTATTCCAGATTGAACATGAAGTCCTCGCACAGGCGGATGTCGGGGTTCATGCGCAATCCGTTGTCCATGACCACATCCCGGCGGTAGAGCTTGTTCCACAGTACGCCGTAGTAGAAGTTGGCGGGGCTGTCCATCATGTGGGCCACGTATTCCTCCCGGGACAATACGCCCTTGTCGCCGATACCGCCCTTGTGGGACAGCCGCTCCCCCACCACCCGGTAGAAGTCCGCCACCACCATGTCGCAGCCGTTTTGCTGGGCGGTGCGTACCATCAGGCGGGTGCAGTCCGGGGTGATCCAGTCGTCGCTGTCCACAAACTGCAGGTACTCGCCCCGGGCATGCTCCATGCCCTGGTTCCGCGTTTGGGATACACCGCTGTTTTCCTTGTGGATCACCCGCACCCGCCCGTCCTGCTCTGCATAGCCGTCGCAGATGGCCGCGGAGCCGTCGGTGGAGCCGTCGTCCATCAGCAGCAGCTCAAAGTCCGTATATTCCTGGCGCAGGATGCTGTCCACGCACCGGCGCAGATACTTCTCCGCATTGTACACCGGCACGATGATGCTCACCGTTACCGCCATGCCGATCCCTCCGTCCCGTCGTCATGCTGACCTCCAGCAGTATACCATCCCGCCTCGCCCCGCGCAAGAGCCCCGCCGTGACGCTTACAGGCTGTTCTCCCGGGCAAAGTGGCGCTTCGCCTGCAGGAAGTCCTCCATGCGCAGCAGCGCATAGTAAAGCAGCGCACGGCTCTCGAACTCCTCCCGGCTCTCCGGCAGGGGCTCGGCCTTCATGGCCCCAAGCAGACTGTCCAGATCCGTAAGGAGCGAGGCCACGTCGTTGTCCGTGCTGTACTCCTGCGCCACCTGCCGGAAGAAGCTTTCCACCGCCTGCTGCTGCCGGGGCACCGTTTGCGCCTTGTCCATGGCGGCGATGATCTGCCCGAGGATGTCCCGCTGCCTGGCGCGCATCTCCACATAGCGCAGATCGAACACCGGGCTGTGCAGGAGCCGGTTGTTCCTGTTCTGCAGGGCCATTTCCGCCGCTTGCGTCAGGGCACGGTTCAGCTGCGCCATTTCCTCCTCCGCCGCCTGCCGCCGGGCAGGCCGCTGGTTCTCCTCCGTCAGCAGGGAGCCCGTCAGCTTAAGCAGGGCCTTCATGCGCTCGTCCACCTCATCCCGCAGGGCGCGCATCCCCGGCTCGTCCGCCCGCAATGTCAGGTTGACCAGGATGCCGCAGCCGCACCCCACCAGGAACAGCAGCGTCTCGTTGCGCAGCATGGACGGGGCCATCGTCCCCTCCGCCAGGAAGTGGGAGATCAGCACCGACACCATGGCCAGCGCGTACATCCACCCCATGCAGCAGCAGATCACCGCGAACACCAGCAGGTACGCCGCGAAGGCCCACACCGTGAACCCCATCACATGGTAGCACACCGCTGCTACCGCCAGCGCCGCCAGGTAGGCCATCAGCCGCCCCGCCGCGATGGTCAGCGTCTCCCGCTTGGTACCCAGGATGCTCAGCAGCGTGATAATCCCCGCTGTCGCGCTGTATCGCAGGGACAGCGCCCCCGCCAGCAGCATGGCCAGCAGCGCGCCCCCCGCCAGCTTCATCCCCTGCAGCAGATACCCGCGCCACAGGCGGATTTTCCCCGTTTCAGCCATGGTTGATCACTCCTTGTCCTGTGCGCTTTCCATATAGATCCGGGCGGCGGGCAGGGCGAAGCGGCAGCCGGATGCCTGCACCGCCTCCATCACCCGCAGGTTCAGCCGGTTCTTCAGATCGCGGAAGTCGCTGAGGGGCAGCGCGGCCACGTAGCACCGCACGCTGACGATCACCCCCGCCGGGTCGAAGCGTTCCACCGCCGCCTGCACGCTGTCAGGCAGCACCTGCTTATCCGCCCTCAGCACATCCTCCACCGCATGGACGGCGGCGGACAGCCCCTCCGGCATCATGCCGTCGTAGGCCAGATTCAGCTCGAACTGCCACAGGCGGCTGGTGCGGCTGGTGCAGTTGTGGATGTACTCCCCGCAGACCCTGGCGTTCTCCACGGTGATGAGCACGTTGTCCGGCGTGCGCAGCCGGGTGGAGCGGAAGGAGATGTCCTCCACCTCCCCCTCCACCTCCCCCAGGGTCACGTAATCCCCGATGCCGAAGGGCCGCTCCAGCACCAGCGTCACCCCGGCGATCAGGTTGGACAGGGTGGACTGGGCCGCCAGGGAAATGGCCAGACCAACAACGCCCGCGCCGGCGATGAGGCTGGCCACCGGCACTCCCACAAGATCCAGCACCGACAGCACCGCGAAGAGCGCCACCACCGCCCGGTAGATGTTCTCAAAGAACCGCCCGATGGTCTTCCCGCTGGACAGCTCCATGCTGCCCTCCACGCTGTGCAGCAGCAGCTGGCACATGGGCGCAGCCCGCCACAATCCCCAGGCCAGCAGCAGAATCCCCGCCGCCCGGCTCACCGCCGTCACCGCCGCCAGCGTCGCGGCCCTGTCCCAGGGCAGGGGCAGCAGCAGCGCGGCGGCAGCCAGCAAGGCTACCCGCACCGTGAGAATCAGCGGCTCGGTGAAGCCATGGCCCAGAATCCGCAGCCAACGGGGCGTCATGCCGCTCAGCTTTCCGCCCACCCAGACGCACAGGCGGCGCAGGGGTTTCCCGCAGAAGATGGCCAGCAGCAGCGCAGCCAGCCCCGCCGCCAGGGAGACATAATTCACATCCGTCATTGTCCGATCCCTCCATGGGCCGCAGGGGCCCGCCCGGCATCCACTGCCGCCAGCGCCTCCAGAAAGCGGGCCAGCAGGGGATTGCCGTCCTCCCGCCGCCAGGCCGCGATGATCTCCACCGCCTCGCTCTCCCCTGTCAGCGGGACGAAGGTCAGGTTCTCCGCGTTGACCAGCTTTCCCGTGACAAAGGAGGGCAGGATGGCCACGCCCTCCTCGGCGGCCACCATCATCAGGATGCTCTCCGCGTCCCCGGAGCGGAACAGGATGTCCGGCTGATAACCCGCCTGCTCGTACAGTTCCGCATAGCGGCTGTCCCCCACGGAATCCCCTGTGCTGGACAGGTTCAGGAACAGGATGGGCTCACCCCGCAGCTCGCTCCGGCTCACGTGCCGCCGCTGGGCCAGGGGGTGGCTGTTGTACACCGCCAGCACCAGGGGGCTGCGCTCCACCACCCGGGTGGCCACATCTGCGTTCTTGCACAGCTCCGTGCTGTCCCAGGTGAAGATGATGTCATACTCGCTTTTCAGCAGCCCCGAGGCCAGCTGATCCGTGCTGGCCCGGTGACAGGACAGCAGTACGTTGGGGAACGCCCCGTGGAAGGCCCCCAGCGTCCCCGACAGCCCCGACCGCTCATAGCCCTTGGTGTAGCCGATGTGCAGCGCGCCGCTCATGCCCACGGAGGCCTCCTGCACCCTCCCCACCGCCCGGTCGATGCGGGCCAGGATGGCCTTGGCCTCCACCAGGAAGGTGTGCCCCGCGGGGGTCAGGGCCACGGGACGGCTGTGGCGATCGAACAGCTGCACCTGCAGGGACTGCTCCAGCGCGCGGATCTGCTGGGTGATGGCCGTCTGGGTGATGAAGTGCGCTGCCGCCGCCCGGGTGAAGGACCGTCCCTCCGCCACGGAGACGAAATAGCGCAGCTGGTTGGTGTTCATAGCATGGGCCTCCGGCATGTATCAGTTTTTCTTATTTTATCATCGGAAATGCGCCCTTGCAAGGGGCATATGCCCCGGTGTATCATCATTCATAGCATGATTTTCCTTTTACGGAGGATGCATCGTTATGAAGCGTGACAGTTTCGGTTCCCGGCTGGGCTTCATCCTGGTCAGCGCGGGCTGCGCCATCGGCATCGGCAATGTATGGAAGTTCCCCTACGTGGCCGGGCAGAACGGCGGCGGCATTTTCGTTGTGTTCTATCTGCTGTTCCTGTTGCTGATGGGCGTGCCTGTGCTGACCATGGAGCTGGCGGTGGGCCGGGCAGGCCGCTCCAGCGCCCGCAAGGCCTATCAGGCACTGGAGAAGCCCGGGCATCGCTGGCACCTGCACGGCTGGGCCTGCATGGCGGGCTGCTATCTGCTGATGATGTACTACACCACCGTGGCGGGCTGGATGCTCAGCTACTTCTTCAAGTTCCTCACCGGGGCCTTTGAGGGCGTCAGCGGCGAGGCGGTGGGCGGTGTGTTCAGCGCCATGCTGGCGGGTCCGCAGGAAATGGGCCTCTGGATGGCGGTGACGGTGCTGGCGGGCTTCGCGGTATGCTCCTTCGGGCTGCAGAAGGGTCTGGAGCGCATTTCCAAGTGGATGATGCTGCTCCTGCTGGGGCTGATGGTGGTGCTGGCGGTGCACAGCCTGACCCTGCCCGGCGCCGGGGAGGGCATGAGCTTCTACCTGCTGCCCAGCCTGGAGCGGGCGCAGGAGGCCGGTCTGGGCAATGTGATCACCGCCGCCATGAACCAGGCCTTCTTCACCCTGAGCCTTGGCATCGGCGCGATGGAGATCTTCGGCAGCTACATGACCCGTGACAACACCCTGGCCGGGGAGAGCGTGCGCATCTGCGCGCTGGACACCTTCGTGGCGCTGATGTCGGGCATGATTATCTTCCCGGCCTGCTTCTCCTACAGCGTGAGTCCTGACTCGGGGCCGTCGCTGATCTTCATCACCCTGCCCAACGTGTTTGTCAACATGCACGGCGGGCGGCTGTGGGGGACGCTGTTCTTCCTGTTCATGACCTTCGCCAGCTTCTCCACGGTGATCGCCGTGTTCGAGAACCTGCTGGCCGGTTGCATGGACAACTTCGGCTGGAGCCGCCGCCGGGCCGTGGTTATCAACTGCGTGCTGGTGCTCATCGCCAGCCTGCCCTGCGTGCTGGGCTACAATGCATGGAGCGGATTGCGCCTCATCGGCGGCAGGGATGTGCTGGACAGCGAGGACTTCCTGGTGTCCAACCTGCTTTTGCCCCTGGGGAGCCTGATCTACCTGCTGTTCTGCGTGAGCAAGTGGGGCTGGGGCTATGACAAGTACCTGGAGGAGGCCAACACAGGCAAGGGTCTGCATTTGCCCAACAGCCCCATCCTGAAGAACTACCTGCGCTTCGTGCTGCCGGTGCTGATTCTCATCATCCTGATCCAGGGGCTGATCTGATTCTCTCCCTGCATCCGCGCACAGTATCGCCCCTCCCCGTCGTCCGGGGAGGGGCGTTTGCTTTATTCAATAGTCTGGGCCCGGGGCGCAACCCGGGCGGCGTTGTCCCGCAGGTAGGTGAAGATCTGCCCGGCAATGGGCGCCGCGGTGCTGCCGCCGCCTTCGCCGTCGTCTATGGATTCCACCACCACCGCCACGGCGTAGGGCAGGGCCGCATCGTCAATGAAGCCCACAAACCAGCCGTGGGTCACGTCCTTGCCGTCCAGGCTGCTCTCCGCCGAGCCGGTCTTGCCGCAGATGGTCAGTCCGTCCACGGCGGCCTTCCTGCCCGTGCCTCCGGTGACCACCGCCCGCATGTAGCCCGTCAGGGTTTCGGCATTGGCGGCAGTGGTGGCCGTGCGGTAGGTGCGGGGTTTGAAGGTCTCCCGGTTCACCCCCGCGGCGCTGTCCACCTGCAAAAGCAGCGCAGGCTCCATCATCACGCCGCCGTTGGCGATGGCGGCGGCCACCATGCACATGTGCATGGGCGAGGCAGCGATGGCGCTCTGCCCGATGCCGGAGGTGGCGATTTCAAACTGGTTCCTGTTCTCCGTGGGGTAGGCGCTGTTCTCCACCACCAGGTCCCGGAAGAGGAAATTGTCGTTGAAGCCGAAGCTCTCGGCGGTCTGCCGCAGCTTCTCGTCCCCCATGGTCAGGGCCAGGAGGGCGTAGGCGTTGTTGCAGCTGACGGTGAAGGCCTTTTTCAGGGTGATGAGGCCGTGCTTCGCCCCGCCGTAGTCCCGGATGCCCTGGTTCATCACCGACAGGCCGCCGTTGCACTCGATATCCGCCCGGGTGGCGGCGTTCTCCACGTTGTCCAGGGCTGCCACGGTGGTGATGATCTTGAAGGAGCTGCCCGGCGGGTACACCGACTGGGTGGCCCTGTTCCAGAAGGGCCGGCCGGGATCGGAGAGGGTGGCGTCGGTGATGTTCTTGGGATCGAAGCCCGGCAGGCTCACCATGGCGATGACCTCGCCCGTCAGGTAGTTCATCACCACCGCCGCGCCATAGTGGCCCGCCGTGGTGTCCTGGGCAGCGAAATACCGGGGGATCTCCGTGCACAGGCGGCTGTCCACGGTGAGGGTCACGTTATCGCCCTGGCGCGCACCGCCGGAGAGCAGGCCCTGCACCAGCTCCAGGAAGGGCGTGCGGAAACCGTAGAGGTAGCTGGTCTGGAAGGTTTCCACGCCGTTGGAGACCTGCCCCTGCTCGTCCCCGATCAGGTGCACGACGGCGCTGCGGGCCTCCACGTCCTCCTGGTAGAGCCGCTCGCCGCCCTCGGTGGTGGCCAGCACAACATCGTTGCGGTCCAGAATGTCCCCGGCGATGACCAGCTCCTTCTGGGCGCGGACGCGGGGGTTGCGCACGGAGGAAAACCAGCGGTTACCGTAGGTGACGACGCTGTAGCCCCCGTACACCGCCAGCAGCAGGAACAGCCCGAACATGATTAGGGCCAGGAGCTTGAACTGCAGTCGCTGCTTCTTCATGGCTGCACCTCCCCGGGGATGTCCATGGTGGCCAGGCGGGTGTCCTCGTCCAGGTCGTCCTCGTTCAGGCTGGCCACGCCCTGCAAAAGTCCCGCCAGGCACAGGCTGGATACCAGCGACGTGCCGCCGTAGCTGACGAAGGGCATGGTCACGCCGGTGAGGGGGATCAGCTTGATCACCCCGCCGATGATCACGAAGGTTTGCAAGCCCAGCATCAGCGTGCAGCCCATGGCCAGTAGGCCGTGGAAGCTGCGCCGGGCCGCCATGGCAATGGTGGCCCCCCGCCAGATGATCGCCACATACATCAGCAGCACAAACAGTCCGAAGATCACCCCGAACTGCTCGCAGATGACGGCGAAAATGAAGTCCGTATGATACACGGGAATGGTACGGGGGGAGCCCAGCCCCAGCCCCACGCCGAACAGCCCGCCGCTGGCGATGGCCATCAGGCTCTGGACAATCTGGTAGCCGGAATTGTCATAGTCGCTCCAAGGGTTGCGCCAGATGGCCACGCGCTTCTTCACATGGGCGAACATCTTGTAGCCCATGACGGCAGCCCCCGCGCCGCCCAAAAGCCCCACCCCCGTCATCAGCAGATTGCTGGAGGAGGCGTAGTACAGCATGAGCGTCACGCCATAGTAAAGCAGCGCCGTGCCCAGATCCTTCTGCAGCATCAGAAGCACCAGGCAGCCCGCGGCAAAGCCCAGCCAGACGAAGAATTTCCGCCGGCTCATGCAATAGCTGATGATGATCAGCAGGCTCAGCTTGACGATCTCGCTGGGCTGCACGGACAGCCCGCCGATGTAGAACCAGTTCTTCGCGCCGTTGGTTTCCTTGCCGATGACCAGCGGCAGCGCCAGCAGCGCCAGGGACACGGGCATCAGCAGCGCGGCGGGAATGCCCCAGGAGCGTATCAGCCGCACCAGGTAGATGCACACCACCATGCACACCAGCCCCACGCCGTAGTACAGCGCCTGCTGATAGGCATAGGCCGGGTTGGTGGCGTAGAGCACCAGCACCCCCAGTGCGCACAGGAAATTCACCAGGGACAGAAGCAGCTTGTCCGCCGGGAACAGCCGGGGCAGGAAGGCCGTGCCCAGGTGAATCATCACCGGCACCGCCACCGCCAGCAGCAGCCCCTGCCAGGCAAAGTCCTTCAGCCACAAAAGCAGGAACGCGCTGAAGTAGAACACCTTGACCACGCCGATGAGCATCCTGCCCGGATCCCGGCGGGAGGTACGTGCCTTATTCCTCATGGCGGTTCCTCCTTCCCAGGAGGGAATGGCGCACCCGGGGCCGGGGCTGGTCGAAGTCCTCCGCGGAATCCGCGGGAGCGTAGTCGCTCTCCTCCGGCGGCGCGTCCTGAATATCATCATAGGTCGGGGGAATGTTCACCATGGGCCGCTGCTCCCCCTGGGGATAGCCGCTGTCCAGCCAGGCGGACTGCTGCTGCACAGGCAGCTGATACGGCGGCTGATACGGCTCCCCGTAAGGCTCCTGATACGGCTGGGGCTGCTGCTCCTGCCAGGGCCGGGCATAGGGGTTCTGATAAGGCGTCTGTCCGGGCGCGGGCGCATAAGGCCCCGGCTGCTGCCCGTTCAGGGGCATGAAGCGGCCGGTATCCCCCCAGGCGGCGGGCTGCTGATGATAGATATAGGGCGTGTCCTGCCAGGCGGCGGCATGCGGCGCGTCCTGCTCCGGCGCATCCGGGGCAAAGGCGGCATGAGCGGAGGTTTCCAGCCCCGCGAACAGCCGCAGTCTCAGCACCGCGTCCCCCACGAACAGCCGTGAGCCATGGTGCATGGGATAGCGGGAGGCCCGGCTGCGGTGGGTCAGCTCATCCGCGTCCACCTGGCAGGTTTGTCCGCGCCAGGGGGTGATCAGCAGGCCCTTGCCATCCTGGAAGGAAAAATCGATGTGATGCCCCGCCACGCCGGGCACAGGCACCACCACGTCGCAGGTGCGCAGGTAGCCCAGCACGCCCTCCCGGGGCACAGGAATGGCGGTACCCTCGGGCAGCTCGTCGGAGCCCACCAGCACCACCAGCTCGCCGATCATGCCCGCGTCGGGCAGCTGGCGGAGGCGGCGGTGCTTCTCCCGGCGATCCTTGCGCAGCCAGCGGAAGGACCGCCACACGATCAGCGCGCCCAGCAGCAGGAACCAGTAGCGCATCCCCAGGGAGAGAATCTCATACAAATCGTCGGGCATGGAACATCCTTTCAGCAGGCCGGAGCAGAGGCTCAGTGCACAATCGGCCGGAAGTTTTAGGGCACGGCCTCGCCCGTTTCTGCGGGCGATGCCTTCCCCTTGGGGGAAGGTGACCGAGCGAAGCGAGGTCGGATGAGGTCGTTCCCTTGCGGTACACGAAACCTGCGGTTTCCATCGGGGGATGCTGGGCACCCCGCCCGGAAACTCCAGGGTTTGTGACGGAACGCCGGGCTGCCGCGACATCCCCGCGCAGGGGCTTACGCCGCCCCTGCTACCAAAGCAAGAGGCATCGCCCCTTGACCCGTTTTCGCTTCGCGTTCCCTTGGAGTAGGTTCAACCTGCCGTTTCCATTGCGGATGCAGGCATCCGCTCGGAAACTCGCATTTTTTATTTCCTTCTTGATTGATCTTATGTGTCGCACCGGGCTGCCGCCCGGACCTGCGCAGGGGCTAACGCCGCCCCTGCACCCGCGCAAGGGGTTTCACCCCTTGACCCATTTTCGCTTCGCGTTCCCTTGGGGGTGGTTCAGGCCAGCATAGCCCGCAGCTCGGTCAGCAGAGGTTTGAGGTTCCTGGGGGTGACAGCCGGATCCCGCTGGATGGAGATGGTCAGGTTCTCCGGACGGAACACGCTCTGCGCCGCGTCCAGCAGATCCTCGCAGGTCAGGTCGTCATACATCTGCGCCTGAGCATCCAGGTCGCAGCGGGACAGATCGTCCGCCATCCAGCTCCAGCCCATCAGGTCGCAAAGACCGGACACGTCGTCCAGATAAAACTGCAGGTTATCGGTAAACTGCATGCGGGTCTGGTTCAGCCGCACAGGGCGGATGTACATCTTCAGCCTCGTCAGCAGGGTGAACACCTGCTTCAGGCTGTCCACCAGGCACTCCTGCCGCACGTCGTAGCGGATGATCAGGCGGCGGAACATGCCCATCTCCTCCGTGGAGGAGTCGATCTCCGCCACCAGGGCCTTTTCCTCCCGCAGGGTCTGGAACAGCAGGGAATCGCTGTTCCCGGCGGTGATGGCGTTGAGCACCTCCCCCGCCAGGGGGAAGACCCGGTCGTCATCCAGGTCGAAGGCCAGATGCACCTTGGCCTGGCCGCCCTCCTCGTCCAGCACCAGGTCGCTGCGGCTGTCCCGCATGCAGAAGCCCAGGGGCACCGTCTGCACAAAGGGCGGCTCGTCACTGCGGGCGGGGAGCTCGGCAAAGGCGTCGCAGGCGGCCTGCTCCATGCCCTCGGAGATGTTGCCCGCGATGCACAGGCAGGCGTTCCCCGGCTGGAACAGCAGCCGCTGCCAGCGGCGGATGGTGGCGGCGGACATGGCGCGGATCCCCTCCGCCGTGCCCATCATGGAGAAGGCTCCGGCGGCGGTGCGGCGGTAGCGGCGGGAGACCTCCTCGTCGAAGTCCACGTCCTCCTGCTCGATCTGCCGGATCACGACCTCCTTCTCCCGGTCGATCATCTCCTGCGTCCAGGGGGTATCGGCGAAGAAGGCCAGGAACAGCGCCAGCACCTCGTCAAAGAAGCGGGGGTGGGTCTTGAGGCGGAACACCACGCCCTCAGGATAGGTGGCGCCGTCCAGCTCCGCGCCGAAGCGGGCCATCAGCCGGTTCAGGCCCTCGGCGTCCCACGGGCCCAGGCCCCGGAAGCACAGGTGCTCCAGCAGATGACAGATCCCCTGGTTCTGCCGGTTCTCATACAGGGCGCCGCCCTTGAGAAAGAGGCTGAACTCCATGGCGTGGAGATGGTTCTGGCGGCTGCAAAGGACGGTCATGCCATTGGGCAGGCTGTGTTCATGAACGGCGGACATAGGCATCCTCCTCAGTGTGGCTTTGTCCCTATTATAATCAAAAACGCGCCCGAGCGCAACGCCCGGGCGGCACAAACCCATGCTTCCCATGGGGAACCAGCTTATTTTCCCTCCATGATCAGGCCCTTGATGTCGTTGACGACGCTGGCCATGCTGGGGGTTTCGCGGATGCTGCCCTCCACCTGCTTGCAGGCGTGGAGGACGGTGGAATGATCCCTGTTGCCGAACACCTGGCCGATCTGGGGCAGGGACATGTTGGTCAGCTCCCGCGTCAGGTACATGGCGATCTGCCGGGGTACGGTGATTTCCCGGCGGCGGGTGGGCTTGATCATGTCGTCCACGGTCACACCGTAGTAGTCGCTGACCGTCTGCATGACCACCTGGGCGGTAATCTGCCGGGTCTTGGGGGTGGCCAGCACCTCCCGCAGGGCCTCCTGGCACAGTTCCACCGTGATGGGCTGATTCACCAGCTGGGCGTAGGCGTTCAGGCGGATCAGGCTTCCCTCCAACTCACGGATGTTGCTGGACACATGGGCCGCGATGAGCTCCAGCACCTCGCCAGGGATGTTCATATGCTCCTGCCGGGCCTTCTCCCGCAGGATGGCGATGCGGGTCTCCACGTCAGGCTTCTTGATGTCGGCGATCAGGCCCCAGGCGAAGCGGCTCTTGAGGCGCTCCTCCAGCTTGGCGATCTCCTGGGGGGGACGGTCGCTGGTGAGGATGATCTGCTTGCCGGCGGTGTGCAGGGTGTTGAAGGTATGGAAGAATTCCTCCTGGGTGGAATCACGCCCGGCGATGAACTGGATATCGTCCACCATGAGGATGTCCACGTTGCGGAAGCGGTAGCGGAACTCCATGTTCCGGCCCTGCTGGATGGCGGAGATCAGCTCGTTGGTGAAGTTCTCGCTGGTAATGTAGAGCAGGCGCTTCTCCGGGTACTGCTGCTGCACGTAGTGGCCGATGGCATGCATAAGATGAGTCTTGCCCAGACCCACGCCGCCGTGGATGAACAGCGGGTTGTACGTATCCGCCGGAGACTCGGCCACTGCCAGCGCCGCCGCATGGGCGAAGCGGTTGCCGCTGCCCACCACGAAGGTGTCGAAGGTATACTTGGGGTTGAGCTGCACGGTGCCCGCGTCCATGGCGGTATCGGCCTTCCGGGCGTCCTTGTTCTCATACTCCGCCTTGGTGAGGATTTCCACGCTCATGGGCTGCCCCGCCACCTGGGACAGGCACGTGGCGATCAGCGGCGCGTAGCGGTTGGTGATCATCACCTTCATGTTCTCCAGGGCGATGATCAGCGTCAGCACATTGCCTTCCAGGGCCTTGGGGGTCAGGTTCGTCTCGATCCAGGTCTGGTAGGAGGCCCTGTTCAGTTCCGCCTTGAGCTTCTCGCAGGTCTTGTCCCACAATTCATGCATGTCCATGCCCTTCATCCTCCGCGTCGCACGGTCGCCCGGCGTGTATACAATGGGTGAAAAAAGCATACGGCCGCAAGCGGACGCATGCTGTGGATAACCTTCCTGTGGAAAACTT
>JAXEEE010000066.1:0-26624 GCA_034104265.1 Eubacteriales bacterium
GCGTAGCGACCAGGCGGATTTGCCGTCGCCCGCAGGCGACGCTCCCCCCCGTCCCAACTCAAAAAAGTGGCCCGCAGGCCACTTTTTTGACACGCGCGTCAGCGCGTTACCACGTGCGGGAGCTCAGCTGACGGAACTGGGCAACCGTGGAGACGTGCGCGTTCAGACCGCCGTCCACCGTGAAGACCTGACCCGTCACGTAGCTGCTCTCGTCGGAGGCCAGATACACGCACATGTGGCCAATGTCCTCCGGGCAGCCGTAACGGTTCACCATGATGTTGCTCAGGAAAATGTCCTTCAGCGCCTGGGGCACGTGAGCCTCATTCTGAGGGGTCACGATCAGGCCGGGGCGCACGCAGTTGCAGCGGATGTTCTGCTTGCCGTACTGCAGGGCGGTGGACTTGGTCAGCATGTCCACGCCAGCCTTGGCGCAGGCGTAGGCGGTGGAGCCCAGGTCGCCGCCGCAGGAGGCCATGGAGCCGATGTTGATGATGGAGCCGCCGCGCTCATTCTGCTGCATGTAGGGCAGAACGCACTTGGTGGCGTAGAAGGTGCCGCGCATGTCGCTCTGGAACACCTTGTCCCACATTTCCAGGGTCAGCTCGTCCACGCGGCCGTCCTTCAGGCCCACGTTGGCGGCGTTGTTCACCAGCACGTCGATACGGCCGAACTGCTCGGCGGTATCAGCAAAGAGCTTCTCCACGCTGTCAGTGTCGGTCATGTCCATGAAGTGATAGGAAGCGAAGCCGCCTTCCTTGACGATCTCGTCCACAACGGCCTGGCCGCGCTCCTGGCGGCGGCCGCAGATGATGACCTTCGCGCCCTCGGCAGCAAACAGATGGGCGATGCCCACGCCGATGCCGCTGGTGGAGCCGGTAACAATGGCAACCTTATCCTGCAACCTGTTCATGATAATTACCTCCTTTAAGCCTTCCTGCCTGTGCGCAGGGGCGCACGGCGAAAGAGCCTATGGGTTAAATATACAACAATCTTGCCCGGATTGCAAGACCCGCCGGGGCGCTTCTGGCGGGAGGAAGACGTAA
This sequence comes from Eubacteriales bacterium, assembly GCA_034104265.1. Lineage (GTDB taxonomy): Bacteria > Bacillota > Clostridia > Christensenellales > Aristaeellaceae > UBA11524. The sequence continues at coordinate 1,044 of JAXEEE010000066.1, forward strand.
AATGGCAAAAAATAAGGCGCACCTAACCATGGATGCGCCCCGGAGGCCGGAAAGGGTCAGAGCAGATCCTCCCGGCCGTAGAGATTGCCCTCCGCGTCGATGTAGCTGTTCTCGCCGCAGCGCACCACGCAGACAACGCCGCGGGCGGTGGCGATGCAGGCATGGGGCAGCATCTCGAAGGTCACCACGCCGAAGAAGGAGGTCGCGAACAGCATGGCCTTGCCGTTCTCGATGATCCACATGGCCCGGAGAAGCTCGCGGGCGGCCAGCTTGCCGTAGCGTGCGGCCATCTTCCGGTAAACGTGGACGGGATACAGCGCCAGCTGCCCGCCCACGATGAAGAACGCCGGCGACGTGCCGCCCATGACGAAGGGCGCGGCCACGCCCACCAGGACGCAGCACACCGCCGACAGCGTGATGTTGGCGAACAGGAACGACTGCACCCGGGAGAAGAACCCTTCATAATAGGCCTGCATGGCCTCCTGACGCCGGGCGCACCAGATGCCGAAAATAACGCCCACCAGGGCAATCACTGCGAAAATCCCCATGAAGATGACAAGACCCGTATCGCTCATGCTGAGGTACCTCCCGCGCAGATGATCAGCCGTGTGCCGCGGGGCCGTCATGCGCCGGAGATAACCCGCGCGGCCTGCTGTCTCCGCCATGATATACTGCGCGTCTTCGCCACGGTGGCAGAGCGGAACGGCGGGGCCGGACGGAGGCTTCCGCCCTGCCGCAGGGCAGCCGGGGGCGGGACAGCGCAGTGCCGGGCGGCGGCAAAGGCTGCGGCGGTCAGGAAAGCTGCAGCGGCGCTCCGGCCGTCCGGAGCCATACCTCCCCCTGAAGTCCCAGAGGATTGGTGGGCGTCACCGCTTCCCGGCTGACGCTGCCCACATGGGTAACGACGCGCTCCAGGGTCGTGGCCTGCTCAATCCGCAGAAGGTTCAGCCCGGGCCTGAGCAGCGCGGTGACGTCGAAGCAATAGTCCGGCACGATCTGAATGCCCGCGCTGACGCCGTTGACGAATACCTCCAGCCCCTCCTGGGGGCCGGAGACGGTCAGCTCCGTTCTGCCGGAGGGCGCCTGAGCCAGCGTCAGCGCCGTTTCATAGCGGATGAAGCCGCCGAAATCCGGGGCTTCCCGCTCATAGGCGTCGGGAAGGACCACGGGCGTTTCCTCCGCAAAGTCCGGGTAACGGAGGGCGGTGCAGACCGAGCGTGTCCAGCGGTCGAGCCGCAGCGCCGAGCGGGTCGGCTCCTCCGCGGGAGGCAGTTCGCCCTTTGCCGCCGTGCTGTCCAGCAGATACAGGTAGCCCTTGCGGGGCTCCAGCGTTACGGAAAGGAGGTTGTCCTCAGGCGGGCAGACGGGCAGGCAGCGGTTCTGCCAGGCGTCGTAGCGGTAAAGCGACGCGCCAATCCGCTGGGGATGGCACAGGCGGATGCTGCCCGTATAGGGGGCCGCGCCCTCGTTGACCAGATAGTAGAGCTCATAATCCTCGCCGAGATAATGCAGGCAGCGGATGAAGGGGGAAGCGGGGCTGCAGCGCACCTGGGCCAGGTGGGCGCAGTGGTCGGCCAGCTGCCCCAGGGGCACGACGGGAACGTCCTGCAGCGCGGAGGGCTGCGCGGGCATGCCGCCCTCGCGGCTCACGAGAAGCTCCGGCGCCTCGTCCACAAACACCACGGGAATGCCCGCCTGCCGCATGTCCGCAATGGCGGCGGCCGTCCATGCGGGAAGGCAGGTGGCGGAGGGAACAATCAGCATGCGGTAGGCCTGGCGATGGACGCGAAGCACCCGCGCCTCCGGGTCGATCACGGTGCCGAAGGCGGCGCGATCCTCAAACACATCCGACGGGATGAAGTGATAGTCGATCTGCTGCTCCGCCAGCACGCGGCCCACAACGCCGCCGTACTGGTTCCGCCCGATGGTCCAGTCCGCCTCGGCATGGTACAGGACGGCGGCCTGCACCTCCGCCCTGCCGCCGCTGATCAGGTGGCACACGCGCTCCATGTAGCGGATCAGCCGGCCGAAATGCCGGTACTGGGGGTTGTTCCCCTGGGCGTAGAAATGCGGCGGACAGTCCTTGTCCGGGAAGGGGCGGGCTGAAAAGGCGTGGGGAACAAAGTGGTTGACGCCCCGCACCATGAAGTGGTCCGCCAGGTATTTCTCCAGCCACACCCCCTCCTTCCAGCCGTAGTTGCCGAAGATCTCGCACATGGCGCGGCCTTCTTTGGCAGGCTCGATGGCCGCGGCGGAGGCGGCCAGCTTGCCCAGGGCGAAATGGTAGAACGTTCCGTCCCGGTGATCCTGCCATTTGGTGCGTATGTCCAGATCCTCGCCCTGGGGCAGCACCTGCCCGCCGATGTCGTCAATGCCGGACATGTCCTCCCCGGCCAGGCCGCGGAAAAAATGCCCCAGGCTGGAGCCGCAGCGGGTATGCTGGTCGTGATCCTCGATCATATGGCCGATGTAGCGCACACCGTGGGCGCGGCACCAGTCGCCCACCTGCCGGGAGAAGTCCCGCTCCACCAGCCGGGTCACGGTATCCATGTACTGGTAGCGTGTCTGCGCGGTCAGCGCGGGGTCGGCCTCCTGCGCCCACAGAAGGGGCAGCCGGTCTGCCCAGCTGTCGCCCCACAGCCGGCGGAGGCTGTCCTCCACTTCGCTGCTCCAGGGCAGATCCTCCACCTCGTGGAGGCGCTTGTCCGTCTGGTAGATATGGCCGTTGCCCAGCTCCGGCTCGTCGGAGAAAAAGCCGAGGATCGTTTTGCCGAATTCCTGGGCGTAATGCTGCCAGTGGGGCTCATAGACGGCCTCGATCAGCGTGTGGCAGGAGGGCAGGCTCAGCATGTTCATGTAGTCCCGGTGGGGGCCGCGGTTGCGCGTCAGGTACACGCCGCAGATCTGCCAGCGGCCCTCCGGCACCGTCCATGCGATATCCTGCCCGTCCTGATGGTACAGCGGGACGGGCGCAGCCTGCCCGCCGTCCAGGGGTACCGCCGCCACATCCAGCAGCCGGTCGTCATCGAAGGTGGGATATTCCTTCATGAAGTAAGCGTCAGCCTGGGTTTGGACAGCCGGGCCTGCCTGGCAGAAATCCGCATAGGCCAGCGTGAGCCGCTCCCCGCCGCGGCATTCGGCCAGCACCCGGTAAGTCACGCTCTGCCGGAGAAGCGTACAGTCGCCCTGCTCCATTTGCCGGTGAAGGCGGCCGTTGCAGTAGCCGGTTGGGAAATGGCTGTCATCCAGGATCCACAGCTTCATGTCCAGCCGCCTGGCCTCCCCGATCAGGATGTCCAGGTCATGCCACCACCGGGGGCCGCAGAAGTCCGGGTGGGGACGGCTCTCCAGGCAGACGGCGCGGCAGCCTGCGTCATGGATCACCTGCATGTAATGCCGGAGGGTGGCTTCATCCTCCCCGCGAAGCCAGAAAAAGGGGAAAACGTATCGGGTGGTTTCCTCGCTGAGAAGCGCGGCGATCCGTTGGTTCATGGCTGACGTCTCCTTACTTGCGATGCTGCTGCCGGTATTCGCTGGGGCGGACGCCGGTGATCTTTTCAAATACGCGGCTGAAATAGACGGTGTCGTTGTAGCCGACCCTATCGCTGATCTCATAGATCATCAGGTCTGTTTCCCGCAGGAAACGCTGGGCGTGCTCAATGCGCAGGCGCGTCACAAAGCTCTGGTAGCTTTCGCCTGCCTTCTTCCGGAAAAGCTGGCTGATGTAATACGGATTCAGGAAGAACATGGCGGAGAGCCCGGCCAGGGAGATGTCCTCGGCAAAGTGCTCCGTCACATAGCGGCGGATGGCCTCGAAGGAATTGCCTTCGCCGCTGGCGGCAGACGCAGCCGCCTCCTGCCCGGCGGAGGCCCCTTCCTGGCGGGCGCTGCCTTTCTCCCGGGCGATGCGCCGGATGGCCTCCGCCAGCTCGTCCTCATCCACCGGCTTGGTCACATAATCCCGCACGCCCAGCTTCATGGCCTGCCGGGCGTAGTCAAAGTCGGCATAGCCGCTCAGGATGATGTAGCGGCAGGCGGCCTGCTCCTCACAGAGCCTGCGGATCATTTCCAGCCCGTCCATGATCGGCATGCGGATGTCGGTAATCACCACGTCCGGGTGCAGGCGATGCACCAGGCTGACGCCCTGCTCGCCGTCCTCCGCGATGCCCACGATCTCCCACGGCTGCTTCATGGCGTTCAGCAGGACGGCCAGGCCCTCCGCAATGCCCGGCTCATCGTCCACCAGCAGCAGCTTCAGCTTAGCGTTCACGATCGTTTTCCTCCTGTGCAGGCGAATGGGGCGTTGCCGGGAGCCGCAGCACCACCGCGGTTCCCTCCGGGCCGCTGTGCTGAACCTGCAGGCCATAGCCCGCGCCATAGCGCAGATAGATGCGCTCGGCAATGTTGCGCAGCGCGATCTTCTCCCCGCCGGAGACAGGCTCCAGCTCGCCTGCGGAAATCTGCGCCAGCTTCCGGTTCAGCTGCGCCATGGCCTCCGGGGTCATGCCCGCGCCGTCATCGGCGAAGGTCAGCAGCAGCTGCCCGCCCTGCACGGCAGCCTCCACGGTCAGCTGCATGGGCGCATGGCTGGCCCGGCCCCCGTGCTCGATGCTGTTCTCGATGATCGGCTGGAAAACCACCGGGGGCATTTCCATCTCCATCAGCGCCTGCGGTACGCGGCAGGTCAGGTGGAAACGGTCGCGGAAGCGGATGTTCTGCAGCTCAATGTAGTTCTGCGCATAGTCGATCTCCGCGCGGACGGTGTGGGGCGACTCCCCTGCGTCCAGCGTGTCGCGGAACATCCTGGACAGCCGCTTGATCATGCCGGCGGTCTCGGCGTCGCCGTTCACCACGGCCTTCATGCGGATGGCCTCCAGGGTGTTGAAGAGCACGTGCGGGTTGATCTGCGTGCGCAGGGCCAGCAGGGTGGCCTCCTTCTGCTTGATCTGCCCCAGATACACCTCGTTGATCAGCGCGCGGATGGTCTGGATCATGTGGTTGTAGTGCTCGATGAGGATGCCCACCTCGTCGCGCTTCTCCGGTACGGGGAGCAGGCTGTAATCGCCGCTTTCCGCCAGGCTCATGCGCTCCTGCAGGCTGCGGATGGGCCGGGTGATCCTGCCCGACTCCCGGGCGGAGATAAGGAAGACCGCCAGCACCGACAGGCTCATCAGGATGGTGACATAGACGACGAAGGTATACATTTCGGCCAGCATGCCCTGCTGGGGGATCACAATGGTCACCTCCAGCAGGCCCTCCTCCGTCTGCTGCTTCCACACAAAGTCCTGGGGGCCCCATGCGTCCTCCTGAGGCTCGGCCAGCAGCTGATCCCAGGTGGCGGTGCCGTCCGACACCCGGGAGTCGTACACGAATCCGCCCTCCGCCGTCCGCACGATGATGCGGATCTGATCCTCCATGCCCTCCAGCTGCATGGTCTCCGTCAGCTCGATGAGCGCGTAGGGGTTGATGTCCACCAGCAGCAGGCCGACCTCGCTGCCGTTGTTGGCGTACAGCCTGCGCACCACGGAAACGGCAATGCTGCCTGAGCCGCCTTCGTAGTACTCCGTCATGTGGGTGGGCGTGATGCTCAGATTGCCGGGGGAGGCGAGGGCCTCCGTATACCAGGGCTGGGCGGTCAGCGCCTGCGCGTCCACCGTCAGGCCCAGGCTGCTGTACTGGTAGAGCGTGCCGTTGCGCGTCATCAGCATGACGTTCTGGATATCGGGCCGGAGCATGGCGATGCGCATCAGCAGCCTGCGGACGGTGGTGTTGCGGTTCATCTGCTCATAGATGCCGTCGGGGGCCTCGTTCAGCTCGGCAATGACAGCATAGTCCATCGTCAGCAGGCGGGTCAGCTGGCTGTAGGACTCGGTGAAGGAATCGATGTTGTGCACGATCTGCGTGCTGAAGAGCGCGGCCTGCTGCTGCGTGTTGGTCTTCAGCATCTCCATGGAATGCAGTGATAACAGAAAGACCGTCAGGAACAGCGGCACCAGGCAGACCAGCAGATAGCTGACCAGCAGCCTCTTGCTCAGGCGCACCGTCTTCCGTCTCCGCTTGCTGTTTTTCATGCGCTTGTCCCCCGCTCCGCTTTGTTTCTTTGATTATAACATAATACCCGGTTGAAAGAAAAGGGCCGGCCGGTTGCCCGACCAGCCCTGCTGGGGAAAGGGTTACTTCTTGTTGGCATACCAGGCGCGGGCGTTTTCGGTCACAGCCTCGCCGCCGTTGGCGTACCACTTCTCCACAAATTCGTCAAACTTGTCGATGCCGTATTCGCCGGTGATGATCTTGGTAGCGTACTCCACATACAGGGTGCGGTTCTGGATGTCGGCGTAGTCACCGTAGATGGCGTTGGGGATGCCGTCGCCGGCGGGCAGCTTGGTGTACTGGCTCAGGGCCTCCACGTTGGCGATGGCCTGGGCGATGGCCCACTCACGGTCGGTGCCCAGCTGGGAGGAGAGCAGCTCCACCTGGAAGTCAGCGGTGGAAATGGTGTTGTAGGGCGTCAGCACCAGGTTCTGCTGGGTGGTCTTGTCATCGGCCAGGCGGACCTTCCTGCCGTCCACCACCTGATGATGCATGCCCTCCGCGCCGTAGTAGAAGTCCATCCACTTGCTGGTATCGCCATAGGCGTTCAGCAGCTGCATGATGGCCATGATCTTGCTTTCGTCCGTGGTGTTGGCGACCACATACTCGATGCCGCTGAGCTTGCGGCCGGTGTAGAAGGCCTGGCCCTCATAGCCGTCGGCGGCGATCAGGGGCAGCAGGGCCACCTCGGGCTGCACGCCGGTGGCCTCCTGGATGGCCTCGGCGTAGTTGTAGCACTCCTGGGGAATGTGCTCCCAGATGCCGACCCGGCCGGCGTTGATCTTGCCGTCCCACTGGGACTTGTTGTTCAGCAGGGTTTCGGGATCCAGCAGACCCTCCTGATACAGCCCGGCGATGAACTGCAGGGCATCCTTCATGTTCGGGGTCACGGCGGAGTAGGTCAGCTCACCATCGTAGAGATCCCACTGGGGATAGCCCTCCCACATGGCCACGCCGTACATGGCGAAGAACTGGCCCATCCAGCGGGCTTCGGCGCGGCCGCCGGAGGGCAGCTCGTCAGCGATGCCGTTGCCGTTGGGATCCTGGTCGCGGAAGGCGGTCAGCACATCCACCAGCTCAGCCTGGGTGGCGGGCATGGCAAGGTTCAGCTTGTCCAGCCAGTCCTTGCGGATCATGGGCGCGTTGCGGCCATAGATGACGGAGGGAATGTACCAGATTTTGCCCTCGCCGGTGGGATCGTTGGCGCGGACGCTGGCCCACACCTCTTCACCGATCAGGCTGTACAGGTTGGGGGCATAGGTCTCCAGATAGGGCGTGAGATCCAGCAGCGCGCCGCTCTCAATCAGCTGGGTCTCCATGCCGTTGGGGTTGAACATGTCGGGCATCTCACCGGCGGCGATCTTCAGGTTCAGCTGCTCGGTGTAGGTGGTGCCGCCGTTCCATTCCACGTAGGGCTGAATGACGCCCACGCCGGTCAGCTCCACATAGAGGTTGTACAGGGGGGAGTCCTTCTCGACGGCCAGGAAGCCGTTATTGACGTTCCAGACGGTGACGTCAACGACCTCCGTGCCCTCGGCCAGGCTGACAGAGCACAGCAGCATGGTGAGTGCACACAGCACGGCAACGAGTTTCTTCATGGTGATCCTTCCTTTCTATATCCACCGGTTGATCCGGTGATATGCCCGAAATGCAGCATCTCAGCCCTTCACGGAGCCGAGCATGGCGCCCTTCTCAAAGTACTTCTGCAGCCAGGGGTAGACCAGGATGATGGGCAGGATGGCGAAGACCACCACCACCGCCTTCAGGGAACGCTCGGTGTAGTTGACGGATTGCCTGGCGGCAATCGTCTGCAGCTCGGAGGACTCGTTGATGAACTGGCGAACCTTCATCTGCAGCGGATACAGGCTGGTATCCTGGATGAAGTACAGCGGGTGCTGATACTGGTTCCAGATGGTGACGGCGTAGAACAGGCCGATGACCGCAATGACCGCCTTGGAGGAGGGCAGCACGATTTGTGCCAGGGTGCGGAAGGGGCTGCAGCCGTCGATGGTGGCGGACTCCTCCACCTCCCTGGGGAAGCCCAGGAAGAAGGTGCGCATCACGATCATGTTGTAGGCTGTCAGGATATGCGGCAGGATCATCGCCCACACGCTGTTGTACAGGCCGATGGAACGCAGCGTCAGGAAGTAGGGAACCGTCGGGGCCTTGAAGATCATAGTGATAATGACCATCACCATGATGGCCTTCTGCAGGCCGAACTCCTTCTTGGACAGGGGATAGGCCAGCAGGGAGGTGATCACCAGGGCCATGCCGGTGCCCACCGCCGTGGTCATCAATGTGACCAGCGTGGCGCGCCACATGTCGCTGCGGGCCAGGATCGCCTTCCAGGAGGCAAAGGTGAAGCCCACCGGCCACAGCGTGACCGCGTTGGTGTTCACGGCCACCTTGGAGCTGAAGGAAAGGGCCAGCACCGAGAGCAGCGGGATCAGCGCCATGATGCCGCACAGGATCAGGATGATGGTGATGACCGCGCCAAAGATTGTTTCACGCCTCGTCTGCTGCTTCATCACCACAAACCTCCGTCCTCAGATACTTTCCTGGAAAGCTGGTTGAAGAATACCACCAGCACCAGGCCGATGACCGACTGGAACAGGCCCACGGCAGTTGTAATGCTGTACTGCGCCTGCAGGATGCCGACACGGTACACATAGGTATCGAAGATATCGCCGGTGGAGTAGGTCATGGGCGTCAGCAGGCTGTAGACGTGCTCGAAGCCCAGCTCCATGAAGCTGCCGATCTGCAGCAGCAGCAGCGTGAGGGCCGTGGGCACGATCAGCGGGAAGGTGATGAAGCGGATCTTCTGCCAGCGGGTGGCGCCGTCAATGGAGGCCGCCTCGTACAGGGACTGGTCGATGCCGGCAATGGCCGCCATATAGACTACCGTGCCCCAGCCCGCCTCCTTCCAGATGGTGGAGATGACATACACCGTGCGGAAGTACTTCGACTGCTGCATCACCAGCAGGCTCCGCATGCCCAGCAGAGCGCGCACCCGGTTGAACAGGCCGCTGACGCCCAGGAAGTCGAAGATCAGCTCCGCCACGATGATCCAGGAAAGAAAGTAGGGAATGTAAACCGCCGTCTGAATGCATTTCTTGAGCCGGGGACTCCCCAGCTCGTTCATCATCAGGGCCAGGATCACGGGCACCGGGAAGGTGAATACGATCCTGTACAGGCCCATCAGCAGCGTGTTGGTCAGGACCCGGGAGAAATCCGAATAGGCAAACATGCTCCGGAAATTCTTCAGCCCCACCCAGTCGCTGCCGAAGATGCCCTTGTAGACCTGGTAATCCTCAAAGGCGATGACGCAGCCCAGCATGGGCACAAACTTGAAAATGATCAGGTAGACAACGCCCGGCAGCGCCATCACGTAGTACGGCCAGTACTTCCTGAAATTGGCCCTCAGGCCGCGGGCGGCCCTGGGCGTCCTGGTTCCGGCAATCTCCACTGTTGCTCACGCTCCTTGTCTAAAATTGTATGTTTTTTTGACAGAATAGCAAGGAACGGATTGAAGATGGGACTGGGACAAATTGAAGTTTTCATGCGGATGTGCTGTTGATGCCTGCTCCCCGGACGTTCTTGCCCGGGAGAAACGCCGTGGCGGCAGGGCATGGCAGGCCGCCGCTGTGCGGAAACGCAAAAAAACCGGGAACCCTTGATCTCTCAAGGATTCCCGGATCTGTGGAGCATAGCGGATTCGAACCGCTGACCCCAACACTGCCAGTGTTGTGCGCTACCAGCTGCGCTAATGCCCCGCGAACAAGATATAGTATAGCACACGGTTGGCAGTTTGTAAAGGGGTATTTTGCAATTTTTCAGAATTTTTTTTGTTCCCCCGGTCAGGCGGGCTCCTCGATGAAGGTGATCTGCATCAGCAGCACGGTGATGCTGTCTGCGCCGCCGCCCTGAAGCGCCGCGTGCACCAGCGCGGAGGCAGTCGGTCAGCCCGCCGCTGCACAGCAGGAACACATCCCCGCGCTTCAGGGGGATGCCGGAGGCGCGGCAGGGCTCGTGGACGCACGCCGCCTCATCGCTGCCGCCCGGGGTGTGCTCCCGGGAGATCTGCTCCGGCAGGCCCCCGTGCAGGAAATGCGCCCGGCTGTCGCCCGCATTGGCCAGGCAGGCCGTCGCGCCGCGGATGCACAGGAGCGAAGCCGCGGTGCCGGAGTCCACCGCGGCCTCCCGCACCGCCTGGCGGGCTGCGCGGGTGCAGCTGGTGCCGGGACGGTGTACACCGTCATGCTCAGGCGCCCGGACAGGCCCATCACCCGGGCCTCAGGCAGCGCGTACTGGACGCTGAGGGGCTCCGGCGTCACGGCGGCAACGGTGGGGATGGGCGTAGGCGCAGGGGTGCCGGTGGGAACGGTGGTGGGAGCAGGGTTGCTTACAGGGGAAGAAAGTGAGAATTGATTAAAAAAAGCGGCCAATATGGGCGTATGAGTGGGAGAAACGGAGGGTTTGGACATGCTGGCGGGCATCCGGGTGGGGATGGGTGTACCGGCAGCCCCCCCCTGCCGCAGGTCGATGGCGATCTGCTCGTGGCTGCGCAGCTGCAGCCTGCTGCGCTCGGGGATCTGCTGATGGGCGCGGGTGAGGATGGCGGCGGCCTCGCCGGTATGGCCGCTCGCCCCGTCCCGGAAGGGCAGCTGGCCGTCGTTGTACAGCCGGCAGAGCACAAGGCCCAGGGAGCAGATGTCCGAGCGGGGATCGGCCCGGCGGAGGCTCTGGCAGATCAGGCGAAGATGCCCCGCAGGCCCACGGTGGTCTTCCCGGTATGGGCCTTGGCCTCGCCCGCGTAGGCAAGGCGGAAGTTCCCGTCGCAGCTGCAGAGGATGCTGCCGGGCTTGATGTCCCGGTGGCGGATGCCCTCGCTCTCGTAGCCGGTCAGGGCTATGGACATGCGCAGGGCCAGCTTCAGCCGCCCATGATGCGTATGTGCCGGTTCCCCAGGGCGACACCGAGGGCCTGATGGTCGTTGGCGGAGGTGGCGTCCTCGCTCCAGCCGCCCGAGGAGCGGGCCGGGTTCATCAGCCCCACCAGGGCCTCCTTCCGGGCCGTGCAGGCGAAGCCCGCCACGTACAGGGGGATACGCTCGGCGGCGAGCATCCGGGACAGCTGCTCCCCGGTGACCGGGGCCTGGCAGATGTCCGCGCCGTTGGGGCAGACCACCGCGCAGCTGCTGCGGAGCAGGGCATTATCCCTGCGCCCGGCTGTCGCCCGCATGTTCTTCCCGGCATAATCAACGGCCTTGTCCGCGTTGACGTCCGCGGCCAGCCGAACCGCCTCTGGCCCGGCGATCAGGATGGCCGCCTGATCCTGCGCCGTCAGGCTGTTGATCCAGGCGACCATGCCATCCTTCAGCTGGGTCACGCGGCTGCTGCCGGTGGGCATGGCGTGGTTCGGCACGAACACGTACCGCATGACGCCGAAGGCCTCCGCCGTCACAGCGTCCGTGCTGACCGCCGGCGCCGTTCCCGTGCCGATGGTGGCCTCGGCAATGCCGCCCTCCGCAAGCGTCAGGGGCGCGCCGCGGGCCCCGTCGATGCTCAGCTCCTGCATCAGCGTGAAGCTGCCCTCATTCCGCACCCGCCGCGCCCTTTTCGGCATAGCAAAAGACCCTCCCGCACAGCGGAAGGGTCTTGCAGTGCCTGCGCAGCGAAGGGGGGATTACTCCTCCTCTTCCTCCTCGGGCAGGTCGGCGTTATGGTAGACGTTCTGCACGTCGTCGTTTTCCTCGAGCATGTCCAGCAGCTTCTGGATCTTGAGGATGGTGTCCTCATCGGTGACGGCCACGGTGTTCTGCGGAATCTTGTCCACCTCGGCGGAGAGGAAGGTCAGACCCTGCTGCTCCAGCGCCTCGCGCACGGCGGAGAAGTCGTTGGGGGCGGTGTAGATCTCGAACACGTCGGCCTCGGCCTTCACGTCCTCCGCGCCGGCCTCCAGGGCCATCATCATCATCTCGTCCTCGTCCATGCCGGGGGTGCGCTCCACCACCAGCACGCCCTTCTCGTCGAACATGAAGCTCACGGAGCCGCTGGTGCCCAGGTTGCCGCCGTGCTTGGCGAAGCAGTGGCGCACGTCGGAGGCGGTACGGTTGCGGTTGTCGGTGATGCAGTCGGCGATAATGGCCACGCCGCCGGGGGCATAGCCTTCATAGGTGATCTGCTCATAGGTCACGTTGGACAGCTCGCCGCTGGCCTTCTTGATGGAGCGCTGGATATTATCGTTGGGCATATTGTTGGCCTTGGCCTTGGCGATAATGTCGCGCAGCTTGCCGTTGGATTCGGGGTTCGCGCCGCCGTCGCGCACCGCGATGGCGATTTCGCGGCCGATCTTGGTGAAGATGGCGCCGCGGGCCGCGTCAGCCTTGCCCTTTTTCGCCTGAATGTTATGCCACTTGGAATGACCGGACATCGTATCCCTCCTGTATGCTTAAAAAGAAAATCACAACGAGACAGTCTATTATATCACCGCCATGGCTTTTCCGTCAAGGGCCGGCGGGGGATTCTTCCCCTGTGCCGGGCGGATACGAAACATCCGGCCCCCGGGCGCGCCGGAAGCCGGAATGGATGCCGTCAGCTGAAGGAGGTGAACATGTCCGCACGGTTGACCCCGTCGGTGTGGACGTAGACGTCCATGAAGGTCACGCCGCCGTTGTCGTACACATGCTCGAAGCAGCCCAGGACGTGCTCCCGGGGCTTCTCCCGGAAGCCGTTGGCCTGCAGGTGCTCGAAGATCCGCCGGTATCCGCCGGGGATCCGCTCAAAGGGCGCGACGAAGGGCTCGCGGATGCTGATCACCGCGTAGTCCGCCTCCTCCTGGGACTCGTACTCCACCCCGGGCGCCTCCGTGCGGAAGCCCTCGGGCAGCACATACGCCGCCACATACCCCCGCAGGCGGAAACGGCTCTGCTGCTCCTGGGTCACAAAGGGGAAGTCCCACCCGATGCGCATGGCTTGGGGATGGGCGGCCAGCAGGCCGCTGCGGTGGGCCCAGCGGTCCATGTAGGCGTTCACGTCGTCCTCGGGATTCGGGGAGATCATCACGTAGCGTGCCATGGTGAAGGCCTTTACCCGGCGGATGCTTACCTGCGAGTACACGTCCCCCGCATCCGCCAGGGATTCCCGCACCAGCGCGTCCAGCCTGCAGGAAAACAGGTCGCACAGCGCCACCAGCTTGCCAAGCTCCGGCGTGTCCCCGTCGGATTCCCACCGGGAGACCGTCTGCCGGGATACCCCCATCGCCTCCGCCAGCTGCTCCTGGGTCATTTTCTTCTGCCTGCGCAAATACTGCAGATTCCGTCCGATGCTCATGTCTGCCTCCGTGTGCGTGATTTCCTTCGGCCTCCGGATGCATCCATGGTACCATGGCCTGCCCGTGATGGCAACCACCCGCGGCGGAATCTTTGGCCCCGCCCTGCAACCCGCCGCGTGACATGCCGGGGAAAGCAAACGCGCCGCGGTCTGCCTGTACAGCCGCGGCGCGGGATGGAATGGCTTATGCTTTGGCCGCCAGGGCCGCCGTCAGCGCCTCCACAGAGCGGTTCACCACCAGCTCCTCCGGGAAATGCACTTCCTCCAGCAGGGCCAGGGCGCTGCCGTGGCGCAGCACGTCGCTGGCCACATGGGCGTCGCTGCTCACCAGCACCTTCGCGCCGTAGTGTTCGCACAGGGAAAGGATGCGCAGGGCGTTGGCCCGGCCGTCCCTGCGGTAGCTGCCCGGCTTCACCGATGCCTCGTTCAGCTCCAGCAGCACGCGCTGCTCCGCCGCGTGGCGCACCAGCTCGTCAAAGTCCACGGGGTAGGTGCCGTCGTCCGGGTGGCCGATGACGTTCACCCTGGGGTTCTCCATGGCCCGGAGGTAGGCGCGGGTGTTCTCCAGGGCGCTGCCGGGGGTGATGCACACATCGTGCAGGCTGGCAATGCCGTAGTCCAGGGGCGCAGCAAAGGTCGCGTCCAGATCCACCGTGCCGTCGTAGTTCATGATGTTGAACTCAATGCCGAAGAGAATCTTCACGCCGAACAGCTCCCTGGGGATGCACCGGCTGGCGCGGAAGTAATGCTTGCAGGCCGCGCCCTCCATGCCCGGGCCGTGGTCGGAGATGCCCAGCAGCTGCAGCCCCTTGTCCCGGGCGGACTGGGCCATCTCATAGATGGTGTTGTAGGCATGGCCGCTGGCCAGGGTGTGGGTGTGGATGTCCAGCACGTCACGCATGATGCTCCGCCTCCCGGCCCATGGCCTGATACCAGGCGATAACCTGATCCGGCACGTCGCTCTCGATCATGTCGCAGCCGATGTCCAGGGCCAGCTGCAGCCGCTCCGGGCTGTTGATGACGCTGCCGTCCACAATGTAACCCGCCGCGTGCAGCTGCTCCACCAGCGGGCGGCTCAGGTTGTCGATGAAGCACAGATAGATCAGCGCGCCCATGTCCTTCATCAGCGCCGCGGGATCGTGGGGTACATGGGGGACGATCAGCGCGATGACCGTGCGGGGCTCCATGTCCGTGATGCGGCGGAGGGTGGCGTGGTCGATGCCGAAGACGATCACATCGTCGAAGGCATCCGCCTCCCGCAGGGCCTCCACAATCCGCTGAGCCAGGATGGGCATGTCGTCGTGGGTTTCCAGCTCCCGGCCCTTGATCTCCAGAAGCACCCGCATCTGATGGGCCTTGCACCAGCGCAGGGCCTCCTCCAGGGTGTCCAGCTCAAAGGCGGCCTTCAGCTGGGCGACGGTGTAGTCGTGAATTCTGCCGGACAGGGGCGTGCGCTCCGCCAGCTCCATGTCATGGAAGATCACTGCCTGCCCGTCCCGGGACAGCTGCACGTCAATCTCGATGTAGTCCACGCCCATGCCCAGCACCTGGGCGAAGTTGGCGGTGGTGTTCTCCCGCACCTGGGAGAGGTGCCCCCGGTGGCCGCCGATGAGCAGCCGGCGGCCCCGGGCATCCAGGATGGTCTGTGCAAAGCTCATGTTACTGCTCCAATCCGATGTTCACGCCGCTTTCAGCGTCGAAGATGTTGTACACGCCGCTGAGGGTCAGGTACACCAGGGGCTTTTCGCTGCGGGCGATGGCCTTGTAGCCCTCGAACTGATCGTGATCCTCGGGCAGGGTCACGCGGACGAAACTGTCCCCCACCATGCCGGAGATCAGCAGCTCCTTGCCCAGGTTTTCCACAATCTGCAGGCGCATCTCCATGCTCTGGGGCACCTTCTCGGTGTGGACGGCGATCAGGTGGCTGCGGGCGCCGATTTGCACCTTGCGCCCGGCGAACTTCCTGCTGCCCTGAAGCATGTGCTCCGGCAGCGCCAGGTCAAAGCCCTGGCCCAGCACCCGCGTGCCGTCCTCGGACAGCGCGCCGTCGATGAAGTTCATCGGCGGGTTGCCCATGAACTTGGCCACGAACAGGTTGGCGGGGTAGTGGTAGAGCCTCTCGGGGGTATCGTACTGCTGGATGCGGCCGTTGTCCAGGATGGCGATCTTGTCAGCGATGGCCATGGCCTCCTCCTGGTCGTGGGTGACGATGATGGAGGTGATGCCGGTCTTCTGCTGCACGCGGCGGATCTCGTCGCGGATCTCGATCTTCAGCCGGGCGTCCAGGTTGCTCATGGGCTCGTCCAGCAGGAGCACGTCGGGCTCCTTGACCAGGGCGCGGGCCATGGACACGCGCTGCTGCTGGCCGCCGGAAAGCTGGGAGGGCTTGCGCTCCAGCAGATGCTCAATCTGCAGCATCTGGGCGATCTTCCGGGCCTTCTCGTAGCGCTCGGCTTTCTTCATGCCCTTCTGCTTGAGGGGGAAGGCGATGTTGTCGATGACCTTCAGGTGGGGGTAGAGGGCGTAGGACTGGAACACCATGCCGATGTTGCGGTCCTTGGGCTGCAGGCGGGTCACGTCCCTGTCGCCGAAGAAGATCTTGCCGGAGGTGGGCTCCAGCAGGCCCGCGATGCAGTTGAGCGTGGTGGTCTTGCCGCAGCCGGAGGGGCCCAGCAGCGCCACGAAGGTGGAATCCTCAAAGACCAGGTCGATGTTGTCCAGGGCGACGGTTTTGGCGTCGTATTCCTTGCGAAGATTTTCAATGCGGATCATATTCCCTTACCTCCTGTGAAGCCGCCCTTCATCAGCGATTTCTGCGAAATGACGAAGAAGATCAGCACCGGCAGCATGTACACCAGCGCCATGGCCGAGAAGACGCCGTAATCGGCGATCATCTGGTCGTTGAGGCTCAGCGTGCGCAGATAGGTGGCCATCACCGGCACCTTGCCCGTGAGAATCAGCGTGTTGAACAGCAGATAGTTGGACCAGGCGCTCATGAAGGCAAACATGCTGATGGAGGCGATGCCGGGCTTGACCAGGTGGATGATCACCTGGAAGAAGGCCGTGAGGCGGTTGCAGCCGTCCACCAGGGCCGAGTTCTCAATATCCCTGGGGATGTCGTTGAAGAAATTGCGGATGATGAAGGTGGAGCCCGGCAGACGCAGGGCGATGGCCACCATCACCACGCCCGCCAGGGTGTTGAGCAGGCGCACGTACATCAGCACATACAGGATGCTGATCAGCAGCAGCACGCCAGGGAACAGGCGCAGGATCAGCAGCAGGTGCTGCAGCGGCCCCCGGCCCGTGAAGCGCATCCGGGACAGCGCGTAGCCCGCCATCAGGCTGATGACCACCTCGCACACCGTCACCACCGCGGTGAACAGCACCGTGTTGCGGAAGGCCGGGCCCATGGCCGGCACCGTGTACTGACCCATGACGATGGTATCGTACAGGAAGCGGAAGTTGGCCAGGGACAGCCGTCCCTCTGCCACGAAGGCCTGGGAGAAGAAGGTCAGGTAGATCACCAGGATCGGCATGCACAAAAGGATCATCACGCCGATGGCGATGTGCTCCTTGCGCATCTCATAGCCGGGGCGGGTTTCGTCATGCTTACGACTCGGCATCTGCGGCCCTCCTCTCCATGCGGGCGTTGACCACGCTGATGGCGATCATCACCAGCAGCACCACCACGATCAGGATCAGCGATATCGCCGCGCCGTAGCCGTACTTGCCGTCGATGAAGGCCTTGTGGTAGGCCGACAGTGCCCAGGTCTCGCTGGCCTTGCCGGGGCCGCCGTCGGTGATCAGCAGGATGGTGACGTAGTCCGTCAGCAGGCCCAGGGTCTCCCACAGGGCGATGAACATGATGTGGAACTGCAGGTTGGGCAGGATGATGGCCCGGACGATCTCCCATTCCTTTGCGCCGTCCACCCGCGCAGCCTTGAACTGGTTCTCCGGGATGGACTTGATGGCGCTGGAGAAGATGACCGTGCCATAGGCGATGCTGGTCAGGAGCTTTGCGCAGATGACCACTGTCATGGGATAGCGGGCGATCCAGTTGACGGGGCTTTCCATGCCCGTCAGGCCCATGACGATCCTGTTCAGGAAGCCGCCGGAGGTGGAGCTCAGCAGCCAGATCCACAACACCGAGTACACCACCGACGGGGTGATCATGGGGATCATCAGGATGGCCTTGAAGATGCTCGACGACCGCTCCGACTTGATGAAGTAGGTCGTCATGATGGCGAAGAACAGGTCGATGATCAGCGTCAGCAGGATGCACAGCCCCACGTAGATCACCGTGTTGGCGACGATCACCGGGGTGTTGGGATCCATGAAGACGCGCTGGAAGTTCTTCAGCCCCACGAATTTCCATACGAAGGTTTTGTCCAGGCCGGTAAAGGCCATGATCACCGTCAGGACGGCCGGCAGTATGTACAAAAGCGTTACCAGCACCAGAAACGGCGACAGAAAGGCGTAAGCCTGCAGGTTTTCCTTTTTCTTCATTCCATGTCACTTCCTTGCCAGAAAATGCCGCGGCTCTGGGAGCCATGAACAAAGCCGCCGCCAGACGGGCCAGCGGCGGCTTTGCAGGGAAAGGCTTACTCGAAGGAGATCTGGTCGTCGTCCAGGTTCAGCTGCAGCTGAATCTTCATGTTCTTGGTGGCTTCCTCGGGGGTGATGGTGCCCAGCTCCAGCTGCACGATGTTGTTGTGCAGCTCGCTGGTGTAGGTGTTCATACCCGCGATGGAGGGCACGGTGATGGCGTAGTCGGCCATGTAGGTGGTGTCAGCCACGATGGGGTTGGTGGTGATGGCCTCCAGCTCGTTGGCAGCCTTCACAGAGGACAGGGTGAAGATGGTGTCGGCATGGTCGGCCAGCACGTCATAGGAGCCGTTGACCAGCTCGGCGAACAGATCCTTGCAGATCTCGGGGTACTTGGTGGCGGCGCTGATGGCCATGCCCTGGGGCGCAGCGATGACGAAGGGCTTGTCGTTGTACTCGGACACGGGGAACATCATGAAGGCCACGTCGTTGGCGAAGGTCTCGGGATCCTTGTTGACGGCGCCCGCCACGTAGGTGGAGGAGTAGATGGGGCCGTAGTAGGCGAAGCAGGTGCCGTCGCCCGCCATGGTGTTGATGGCCGGCCAGCCCTGCTGGCTCAGGTCATGGGGGGTGATTTCATAGGTGTTGGCAGCGTCATAGATGAACTGGAAGAAGCGCAGCACGCCTTCCTCGTCGAAGACCAGCTTGCCGTTCTCGTCATAGTAGCGGCCGCCCAGGGTCTGCATCACATCCAGGAAGTCGCTGCCCGCGCCGGGACGATGGGACAGGCCCCAGGTGGCGGCGCCGGAAGCCTTCACATCGCGGCACAGCTGCACAAAGTCCTCCCAGGAGAATTCGCCCGCGGCCACCTTGGCAGGCAGGGCCTCGGCCTCCTCCATGGTCCAGCCGTGGTTGACCAGCACCTGCTTGTTGTAGTAGATCACGCGCACGGGCAGGTCGAAGGGCATGGCGTAGGCCACGCCGTCCACGGAGAAGGCGTTGAACGCGCCGTCCACGAAGGCGTCGGTGTTCAGGTCGGAGATGTCCAGCAGCATGCCGACGGCAGCCATGGAGGGCACGTCGCTGACGGAGAAGATATCCGCGCAGTCGCCGTTCTTGTAGGCGAAGATCAGGTTCTGGGAGTACTCGTTCCAGTCGATGCGGACATAGTCGGTCTCGAACTCGATCTTCAGATCCTTGCCTTCGGCGGCATAGCGCTCGTTCAGGCGCTCGCCGGCGGCGATGACGGCGTTGGGGATGGTCACGAAGTCATAGTTATGGGCGATCTTCAGGGTGATGGTTTCCGCGCTGGCCGCTGCGCACAGGGACAGGGTCAGCACCACCGCGAGGATCAGGGCAACGAGCTTGGAGCCGGTTTTCATGGGTTGCGTCCTCCTCCATATTCTGTTGCGCGGCATACAGGGCCGCGGCAAACTTATTCGTGACCATTATAGTCAGAACCATCCGCCACTGTCAATGGCTTTTACGGCATCTTCCGACATATTTCGCATTTCTTTGCAAGGCAGGGCGCAGGCCTGGGAAAAACCTATGCCGGCAGAACAAAAATGTCCCCCTCCGGCATGCCGGAGAGGGAAGGGGAATGGTTGCTGAATGCGTCAGTTGTCCGCGCGGTTGAAGCCGTTCTTCATGTGCTCGCTGGCGGTGAGCAGCACCTTGTTCAGGGTGGCGGTGGTCTGCTCCTTCGCCATGGCGCAGAGCTTCCCGTTGGCCTCCGCCGTCAGGGTGAAGTCGCCGGATGCCGTCATCTTCCGGTCATACTCCCGGATCAGCTGGCGGCCCAGCACCGCCACCATGGCCTGGTAGCGCTCGATCTGCTGCACGCAGGAGGCGTAGTTCGCGTCCGCCAGCGCGCCGATGAGGCGGCTGCCCCAGTACAGGTTCTCGGTGGAGGCGTCCAGGGTCACGGCGCTGACGTAGGCGGGCATCTTCTCCACCTGGGCATAGAGGGGCAGCATGGCCGAGAAGGTGGTGGAGCCGAAGCAGATCCACTCCACGCCCTTGAGGGCCTCGGGCACGTCGGGGCGGATCTGGCAGATGGAGGTCACGCCCGTGCGGTTGATGCCGATGGAGCGGTACATGCCCCGCTTGCCCGTGTCCTGCCCGGCGTAGGGGTTGTAGGGCGTGCCCTGGTAGTGCCCGGCAAGCAGGTAATGCACATCCTCCGCGGCCACCTTGCGGTCAGGCACCAGGGCCCAGGGGATGTTGTCGCTCTCGGGGCTGAATTCCGCGTCGGGGCCCTCCCAGCGGTGGGAATAAGGGGTCAGGTACCGGCCCATGAACCAGGCCCGGGGCGTGTTGTAGATGTGATCCTGATCCGTGCGGGAGCCGAAGATATCCCGGGGGTTGAACTTCCCGCCCTGGTTCAGATCCAGATGGTTCTCCGCGATGAACTCCCGCAGATCCGCCGAGCACAGGCAGCTTTCCTGCGCGCCGAAGGCGTCCTCCAGGTCGAAGCCGTCCATGCCGAACTGGTTGGGCATGATGACCACCGCGTCGTCGGGCACCCGCCGGGCCATCCAGTGATGCCCGCCGATGGTCTCCATCCACCAGACCTCGTGCTCGTCATTGAAGGCGATGCCGTTGGACTCGTAGGTGCCGTACTTCTCCAGCAGGGAGCCCAGGCGCAATACGCCCTCCCTCGCCGTGCGGATGTAGGGCAGCACCAGCACCACGATGTCCTCCTCGCCGATGCCTCCGGGCACATCCTTCTCACGGCGGCTGGCGGCCTTCTTGTACATCACGGGCATGTCCGCCGACAGCACCCGGGGGTTGGAGGTGATGGTCTCCGTGGCGGTCATGCCCACGTTGGCCTCGTTGATGCCCGTGGCGGCCCAGATGCCGCTATGCTTATCCACGCTGGGGCTGGCGGTGTAGCGCATGGGGTTGTCGGGCAGGTTGATCTCCAGGTGGGAGATGACGCTCTTGTACTTCCGGGGCTGATCCTTGGGCTGGACAACGACGAGCTTCTTCACATCGAAGTGGCCGTCATCGGTGCGGGCGATCATGGTGGAGCCGTCGTTGCTGGCATTCCTGCCGACGAGAACTGTTGTGCAGGGCATAATCTTTCGCCTTCTCTTTCTGTTGTTCAGGGGACGCGCCCATGCGCATCCGGCTGAAGGATGGTATTCGACACAGCCCGGGCATCCCCTGCCGCTCAGGGCAAAACAAAACCCATGCCGTCGTCATAGCGGGCATGGGCTTGCTTTTTGCGGTTGTAGCGCTTTTTGCTGTCGATCTTCCTGGTGGCGGGAGGAAACGCCCAGGTGGTTCGCTGCTGAGCGTCCAGCGCCTTGCGGGCCTTCCTGCCCAGCTTTTCCCGGGGGATGAATCGGGCCATGGGTTTCACATCCTTTCATGATGCTGCGACCCCGAGGGGCGCGCCCTGTATATTTCGCGCCTGATGGCGCAGTTCCCTTCTCCGGCGGTCAGCTGATGAATCGGATCCAGAGCACCACGGCGATCACGACTGCCAGCAGGACGGTCAGGGTATTGATGGGCAATTCGCCGGAAACGATGCCCGCCAGCACGATGACAAGCGCCCATGTGGGGATGCTTCGCGAGCCGGAACCGCGCGGCATATGCTCTGCGTCCGGGGCATTGCCGCTGTCGGATGACAGCCTGTAAGCCATGTAGTCATCTGCCCGGTCATGCCTGCCGTTGCCATTCCAGTCTGTATTCATCATGCTCCCTCCGCCGTCCATGGCGCAGCCCCGCCGCCTGTTGCCGGACAAAAAGCAGACCACCCGATATGGATGGTCTGTGCAATGAACCGCGCGGTATGCCTGACGGTTATTCCTCCTCGGCCTCCGCCGCCAGGTTGGCAAAATGGGCGTCCAGGTTGTCCACGCTGTAGTCCAGGCCGCTGACCTGCATGTTGAGCGTCTGCACCGCCAGACGGTAGGTCGCCTCGCCCACAACCATCTCATACACGAAGGAAAAATCGCCGTCGTACTCCCGCTGAACCTCCGTCCACCCGGCGGAGGTCAGCAGATCCGAGTTCATCTCGTAGGGGGTGCCGAGGTGCAGCCCGTGGATCGCAAACCCCGTGTCGGCGATGATCAGCCGCTCAATCATGGTTCTGGTCTGGCCCCTCTTCGCCGCTGGTGATGACGAGCGACGTCCTGACGCGCGGATTGTACCGTTCGTGCTCCCGCAGGAAAGCGTCGAACACGTCCGGGTCCATGCCGAGGCAGTCCGTCAGATCCCGGATGGGGTCAGGCGCGACAATGGCCTGCGCCGCGGAGCCCAGCAGCACACAGAGGGTCAGCAGGAAAAGGAGCGCCTTTTTTATTCTCCGGCACCGCCAAAACAGTCTTTCTTACATCATATACCATCATGCCGGGGCGTTTGCAAGAAGGGAACTTGCATTTACGGCTCACAGCGGGGCTGATCAGAACGTCTCCCAGCTCAGCTCGGGATGCCCGGCGACGTCCAGCGGCGCCTCCGTCAGCATGTAGCCGCCGTTCCCGGCGTCGCTGTAGAGCAGCGTGTAAACCGCGCCCTCGGGAATGACGTAGACATTGCCCAGGCCGGATTCGTCGCCGAAGATGTTGGGATAATGCCGGCCGGTCGTGCTGTGGGCCAGCAGCAGCGACACGCCGCCGTAAAGCTGCAGGCACTGGGCCGCGGCGCTCTCCAGCGAGTCAAGCCCCGTCATCTGCAGGGCGGGAAAGTCGTTTTCGACCCGGTAATCACCGAAGATGTACCAGCTGTAATCAATGATCGTGTACTTCCCGTCCTGCAGGATATAATTGTACACATGGCCGCCGCCGTTGCCCGGTTCATACGCCTGAAGCATGATGCCCACCTCGTCGTAATCGCCGTCCAGGAGATAGCGCGCCAGGTTGGCGCAGGAGCCGCAGTTGCCCGTCCGGCTGGCCATGACCTCCTGCGCGCTCATGTTGTAGTGCCAGTATTGCCCGTCCGCCTCGGCAACGCGGTCGCCGTGGGAATCCATGATGCGCGCGGCCAGCATATACATCAGCACGTCCGCCGCCGTGCTGACCGCCGCCTGAACTGCTTCCGGCTCAGCCCCCACCAGCGCGCGCGCCTCGTCCGGCGTGAGGGTCGCGCCGCCCAGCACCCGGCTGATTTCATACTGGCCGATGTTTTCGGGCTGAATATGGCCGTAGCGCCGGGCGTCGTATTCCTCCGCCGTCATGCGCCGGGCATCGTCCGAATAATCGCAGTTGAGCGTGGCAAAGGTGCGGAAGCCGTTTTCCGTATAGGTTGACAGCCCCCAGCCGTTCGATTCCGTGGCAATGGCGGTAATCTGGCTGTGGAGGGTTTCGTCCGCCAGCAGGAGCGCAATATAGTCCGCATGGCTTTCGCAGCGGGCCTCCGGCAGGGGCGGCTCAGACTCCAGCTGCGACATTTCATCCGCGTCCATGCCGCGCACCATGTCGATATAGGCGTACTCCCCGTTCAGCGCAACGCGGTTGACCGCGCGCGTGACAACGCCGTCGCCCACCGCGTACACGCCGCAGATATCCATGTCGTCGTTCAGCAGCCATGTGGTGAGCGTCGCGATGTCGCAGCGGCCGATGATAGCCTCCGCGTCATGCATGAAGTAGCTTGCGGCATGATAGAGCAGGCACGGATCCTCCGGATAAAAGCACGTTCCCGCATCGTGCCAGAGGGACGGATAACGCCGGTTGAGGTAGGCCCGTGCGTCGGCCACGGTGGCAATGGCCGCGCGGACCTCGCCGGGCGTGCAGCGGTCGAGCGCGGCGATCTCCTCGTCGGACAGGCGGCGGACGGTCAGCGGATCGTCTGCCGCCTCCGCCATAACGGGGCAGACGCTCATCATCAGCAGAAACGCCAGGAGCAGCGCGATGATTCTCTTCACGAAAGACGCTTCCCTTCCCATCAGGATATTTGGCATGCGATCGCCATCATGCGGCGATGTCAGCCCGTATTATCCCCGAATGCCGGCGCGTTGTCAAGGGTATGCGGGAAAAGGGAAAGCCCGGCCGTTCTGACCGGGATGTGAGGGGTCGCCGATCTGGAATTCCGCTGCGCTGGGACAGGCCACCACGCTTCCGCCTCGCTATCGATGTGAATGATGTGCTCAGCATATGAACAATCCCGGCCATTTCTGACCGGGATTGCGTGGTCGCAACAGGACGCCAACCTGTGGTCTCGCTGCGCTCGGTCAGGTTCGCAATAGTCGTGCGGGGCGCTTCCGCTTCCCGCACTCCTTTGCTCACCACGCTTCCGCCTCGCTATCGCCCACCGGGCGATGACTCGGCTCCGCGCCCCATCGATGTGAACGATGTGCTTTTTGCAAAGAAAAAGTTCTCAGTCTTTCAACTGAGAACTTTACAGTGGTCGCAACAGGACTCGAACCTGTGACCCCATCGATGTGAACGATGTGCTCTACCAACTGAGCCATGCGACCTTATTCGGTTGGCTGGGGTTTCCCTCAGCGACGAATAAGATTATAGCATGGTTCCAACGGTATGTCAAGGGCTTTTTTCTTTTTTTCTGCCAGTCTGTTCAGAACAGCCCCGCCATCTTCATGATGCCCAGCAGGATCATCGCCCCGCCCCCCATGCGGCGGATATGCAGCTGATGCCTGCGCAGCCATCCCACCGCGCCGGACAGCCGCGTCCACAGCCCCATGCACGCAAGGAAGGGCAGCATCATCCCCAGGGCGTATGCCGCCAGCAGACCCATCCCCCGTAGCGCCGTGGCCTGCGCCTCGGCGGCAGCCATGGCCAGCACGCTGCTCAGGAACGCCGTGGTGCAGGGTGTCCAGGACAGGGCCAGCGTCAGCCCGAACATCAGCATGGACACAAAGCCCCCCGACGCGTACCGGGACGCATCCGCCCGCACCCCCGGCAGGTGAAGCCAGGGCACAACCTCCAGCGCCATCACGCCGAAAAGCACGAACAGCCCCCCGCACACCAGGTTCACCCACCGGCGGGGAATCCGGCTCATCAGGCTGCCCAGCGCCCCCGCCCCGGCTCCCAGCGTCAGGTAGAAGGCCATGAACCCCACGGCAAACCCCGCCATCCGCAGGAAAACCTCCCGGCGGCGAGCCGCCTGCCCGCCGCTGCCCAGCAGCGCGGCAAAATACACCGGCAAAAGCGGCAGCACGCAGGGGCTGACAAAGCTGACGATCCCCTGCACCAGCGCCAGCCACACCGTGGGCGAGGGCGCGGCGGCCTGGGCTGCGGTCAGGTCAATGGGCATCGCTGTCACCCTCCGGGAGAACGGCCCCGGCGGCCTGCACAGCCGCCTCCATGGTGGCCGCGTCAATGGCTCCGGGGTAGTAGGCAGTCAGGTAGCCCTCCGCGTCCATGACGATGCTCACCGGGAAGCCCTGGATGCCGTACATGTAGGTGAAAAAGCCGTTGTCCTCCACAAAGGCCAGGTCAGCAAGACCCTCCTTTTCCAGGTAGGCCCGGGCCGTGGCCTCGTCCTCCCCGGAGGGCACGTGCACCAGCACCACCCGCAGACCTTCGCCGTAACGCTCCTGCAGGGCCTTCAAGTCCT
Source organism: Eubacteriales bacterium (assembly GCA_034104265.1). GTDB lineage: Bacteria > Bacillota > Clostridia > Christensenellales > Aristaeellaceae > UBA11524. The sequence continues at coordinate 26,531 of JAXEEE010000066.1, forward strand.
GCATCTCACCCCGGCAGTACACACACCAGGTGGTAAAGAAGTTCAGGTAGGTAGGCGTGCCCTTCCAGTCGGAGAGGGTCACGGGGGCGGAGGG
>JAXEEE010000067.1:0-8298 GCA_034104265.1 Eubacteriales bacterium
GCCCAGGCGCAGCACAACAGAACAGAAAAAAGGAAAACGAAAAACGCGAGTTTCCGGGCGGGATGCCCCGCATCCCGCGATGGGAACGGCAGGTTCGCGCAGCCCCAAGGGAAGCAGCCGGAGTTTCCGAGCAGGCGACGACGTCCGCCCGCGTTGGAAACGGCAGATTAGACCAACCCCAAGGATCGCGCCAGTCCCTTGCAGTTGCCGAATGGCACAGGGGGAACGACCTCATCCGACCTCGCTGCGCTCGGCCACCTTCCCCAAAAAGGGGAAGGCTCCATGTCCGCTGCAGGCTGACCAACGCGGAAACGGCGTCTTCGCGCAACTGCAAAGGAACCGAACACAACAACACCCGCCCGGACAAGGCATGGCTGCCGTCCGGGCGGGTTTGATTGATTCTATCTGACGCAGGCGGAAGGCAAAGGAGCGGCCGTCCTCCTGGCGCTGTGCCGAGCATGCCGTTTCCATCGCAGAATGCAAAGCATTCTGCCCGGAAACTCCGGCTCTTTTTGTTTTTTTGGGGGGAAAGGGACGCTGGGCTGCCGCCCAGACCTGCGCAGGGGCTAACGCCGCCCCTGCACCCGCGCAAGGGGTTTCACCCCTTGACCCGTTTTCGCTTCGCGCTCCCGTGGGGTTGGTCGGTTATGCGTCCGGCAGGATGCTCCGGCCCTCCCATTCCTTCACGGGCGGCACCTCCAGCAGCGCGGCGATGGTGGGCGCCACATCCTTGATGCTCACCCCCGTCAGCTCCTTCCCCGGGGTGAACCGCGGCCCGCAGAAGCACAGCGGAATGGTCATGTCCTCGGGCATGCGGGTGCCGTGGATCCGGTCATGCCCGCCGTGATCCGCCAGAACAATCAGCGTGTACCCCTCCGGCAGGCTCTGATACAGCTTCTCCAGACAGGACATTGCCTTGCGCACGCAGCCCAGGTAGGTCTCGCTCATCCAGCCCTTGTCATGGCCGCCCACCTCGTCCGTCTCCCCCAGGTAGAGGAACAGGAAGTCCGGCTCCTCCGCCCGGATGTAGCGGATGGCCGCATCGGTGATGAGGGTATCCGTGTCCGACTGCTTGTGCTGGTTCAGGCACAGGCTGGTGTGCAGATGATCCATCCGCGTCAGATCCCGCAGCTCCTCCCAGGTGTAGAAGAAGGCGCACTTGCGCCCGTAGGCGTCCAGCCGGGCCGCCAGATCCACAATGGGCCGCACCATGGGCGTGTAATCGTTGGTGAGAATGCCGTGCCTGTCCGGATCCACGCTGTGGAACAGGGACATGTGGCAGGGCAGGGTCACGGAGGGGAACACCGTCTGCCCGTGCAGATCGTGGGCGGACGCGTCCAGCAGCGTTTTCACGAAGGGATGCCCGCAGCCGGTCATGCCGTCGGGGCGCATGCCGTCCACCAGGGCCAGAATCACCTTTTCAGCCATGGGATTATCCTCCTGTGTCTGCTCAGATGCACCGCTGCAGAGGCTGCAGGATGCCGCTGATGATCTGCGCGTCCCGGATGATGGTTTCCGGGTCGAAGCGCAGGGACGGCCCGGAGACGCTCACCGCCGCCGTCACCTGGCCCGCGCTGTTGAACACCGGCACCGCCACGCAGCGAATGCCGTACTCGTGCTCCATATTGTCCACCGCATAGCCGTTCTGCCGGATTTCCTCCAGATGATGGCGCAGCACCAGGGGATCGGTGATGGTGCAACCGGTGTAGGCCTTCAGGGGCCTGTCGCCGATCACCTGCTCCGCCTGCTCCTCCGGCAGATAGGCCAGCATGGCCTTGCCCAGCCCCGTGCAGTACAGCGGCGCACGCTCTCCCAGGATGTTGCGGGTGTGCTGCTGCCCGGAGGGGTAGGTGCTCTCGATGTAGAGCACCTCCATCTCGTCCAGGATGCCGAAGTAGCACACCTCCCGGGTCTCCTGGGCGATGCGGTTCAGGTAGGGGAGGAACATGTCCCTCAGCCCATGGTGGCTGCTGACGATGTACCCCAGGTGCAGCACCTTCATCCCCAGGTAATACTTGCTGGTCTGGGGATTTTTCACCAGGTAGCCGCACTTCTGGAAGGTGCTGAGGATGTTGTAGACGGTGCTTTTCTGCATGCCCAGCATCTTGGCGATTTCCGAGGGCCCCAGCTCCGGCTGCTCCACGGAGAAGCACTCCAGCACCTGCATGGCCCGGGCAAGGGATTTCACCTGACTGTCGTCGGACATAATGGCCGCGCTCCTTTCGTATGGGGGGAATCAACGCGGCAAGGGCCGGCGGTCATCCCTGGCAGAGGGTATCCTGAACAAGGCGGGCGGCCAGGTGCAGCTGGCGCACCTCGTCGCGGAAGGTTTCGGTCAGGCCGCTTTCCGGCTTGACGCGGGCAAAGGCGCTGTCCAGCACGCCCTCGATTTCCTTCAGATGGTATTTGGCGTTGACGGGGTAATACTGCCGCTCGATCTCGGAGAACACGGTGAGGAAGGCCTGCACCTGCTCCGCCTTCTCCGGCTGCTCCCGCCAGTTTTGCCACAGCCAGCGGTACAGCTCCATGTGGAAATTCATCATCACGCCGGAAAATCCTGCCGCCCCGGCCCGGAGGGAGTCCAGGAAAGTAGTCGTGTTGGCGTTGAACAGGCTCAGCGGGGAGCCCTCGATGGCCTGCAGACGCTGACGGATCAGCGCCATATCGCAGCAGGTGTCCTTCATGAAGGCGAAGCGGCCGGACTCGGCGCACCACCTCAGCTCATCCAGCGTGATCAACCGCTTGTAGGGGTAGGGGCACTCATAGAAGCCCAGGGGCACCTCCGGGTCGATGTGATCCATCATCATCTTCAGCCGGGGCAGGAAGCTTTCCCCCGCCTGCCCGGGGAGACACAGCCGGTTGGTGATCATGATCAGCGCGTCGGCCCCGGCGCGGTGCATGCGGTTCAGTTCCTCAATCTGATCCCACACGTTCTCCGACACATGCCCCGAGGCAATCACCGGCACATGGGCGTGGCTCTTGACGAAGCGCACCAGCTCCTCCCGCTCCCGCAGGCTCAGGAAGAAAATCTCGCTGGACTGGCAGGCCGCGAACAGCCCCGCGGCCCCGTGAGCCTCGTACCAGGCGATCAGCCGCTCCAGGGACGCATAATCAATATCCCCATCCGCCGTGAAGGGTGTGATCATAACCGGCCACAGGCCGTCATACCGCTGCTGATTCATTCCCTGTATCCTCCTCATGGCACAAATATGTACGCTGTTTAGTATTGGTGAACGCTTATATCATATGCCAAGCGGCACATCTTGTCAATATCCTCAGAATTATTTTTGATGTTTCATCATTTCTGCTGAAATGAAAAGTTTCCTGCTTGCCTGTTGACAAAGGATAATGGCCATGTTAGAATAAATCATCAAGAAACACCGTTCAGAATTGCTGAACACTCGGAGTCGAAAGGACGGTGACCGGCCCTGCTTCCGCCCATCAGCAACCATTATGACCCCGGCATGGCGCGGCCCCTGCTCAAGGCGGAGACGCATATCGTGCTGGAGCCCTGCGAAACGTGGAACTACGCCCACCATCCCTTCCTGACCCGGTTCCGGGGACGGTTCTTCCTGATCTCCAGCAGCGGTCATCATCACGAGGACGACGTGGGCCAGCGGGTGATCTGCATGGGCAGCGACGATTTCATCCGCTGGGACGCACCCCGGGCAGTCGCCCTGCCGGAAAGGCCCGATGTGCAGGGGCTGATCCCCTCCGGGCTGTACGTCCATGAGGACACGCTGGTGGTCTACTACCTGACCTTCGAGTACGACCCCGCCGTGCTGCGCAGCGGCCATCGCCAGATGGGCAGCCGGGGGCGGAGGCTCCTGGGCTTCCGGTGCGTGAGCACAAGGGACGGCATCAGCTGGAGCGCGCCCATCGATTTGCCGGCCTTCGGCGGGAACATGGCGGTACAGCGGCTGCAGTCCGGACGGCTGTTCTCCTGTGGAGGGCAGCATCAGGCCTGGACGGACAACCCCGACGGCATCCACGGCTGGCAGCAGGCGGAGGCGTTCCCTCTGGGCTGGGGCAACGATCCCGCCGATGTGCGGGAGGAGGACGACCTCCCCGGCCTGGTCAGCGACACCCACGTCTCCCTGTGCGAGGGCTCCTTCATCCAGCAGGACGCCGGGCGGATGATTTTGTACCTGCGCTCCGCCACGCCCTGGCTGTGGGCCTGCCTGAGCGACGATGAGGGCGAAACCTGGACGCTGCCCGAGCGCACGGATTTCACCGACAACCGCACGAAGTTCTGCATGGGGCGGCTGCCGGACGGACGCTATTATTATGTGGGTACGCCGGATCCCTTCCCGCCCAGGACGCGGCATGTGCTGGCGCTGTCCCTGTCCCGGGACGGACTGGACTGGACGGAGCACTACCTGCTGGCCCGGGCTCAGTACAAGGGCCGCTACCCGGGCATTGACAAAAACGGCGTGTACGGCTACCCCAGCGTACTGGTGGAGGGGGACACGATGTACGTGGCCTTCTCCCTGAACAAGGAAATGATCGCCGTGCTGAAAACCGACCTGCGCCAAGTGTGAAACGGAGGTATGAACCATGTCTGTCGCCAAGGTACCCCAGCCGGGACAGTCCCGGTGGGTCAGGTTCCGCCGGGCGCTGATCCGCGACCGGTGGCTGTACCTGATTATGATCCTGCCCTGCCTGTACTACCTTTTGTTCCACTATTACCCCATGTACGGCGTGACCCTGGCCTTCAAGCAGTACAAGCCCAAGCTGGGCATCATCGGCAGCCCCTGGGCCAGCCAGCACGGCATGAAGTACATCCTGCAGGTGGTTCAGGATCCCTACTTCTGGACGGTGTTCAAGAACACCATCGTCCTGAACGTGGTCAACCTGGCCATCACCTTCCCCGCGCCCATCATCCTGGCCCTTTTGCTCAACGAGGTGGCCAGCAACCGCTACAAGCGCGTGGTGCAGACGGTGACCTACCTGCCCCACTTCCTGTCCACGGTGGTGGTGGTGGGCATGATGAACACCATGTTCTCCTCCTCCGGCATCGTCAACGAGCTGCTGGGCAAGATCGGCCTGGGCCCCTTCGCCTTCCTCAACGACGCCCAGTACTTCCGGCCCATGTACATCGGCTCCAACATCTGGCAGAACATCGGCTGGGACTCCATCATCTTCCTGGCGGCCCTCTCCGGGCTGGATCAGGCCCTGTATGAGGCCGCCCGCATCGACGGCGCCGGCCGGTGGAAGCAGACCATCCACATCACCATCCCCGGCATCCTGCCCACCATCGTCATCATGCTGATTCTGGCCATGGGCAAGATCATGAACGTGTCCTACCAGAAGATCCTGCTGATGATGACCGGCTCCAACCAGTCCGTGTCGGACGTGATTTCCACCTACGTGTACCGGCGCGGCATCACCAAGGCGGACTTCAGCTACGCCACGGCGGTGGGGCTGTTCCAGTCCCTGGTGAGCCTGGTGTTCGTCACCGCCACCAACTGGATCTCCCGTAGAACCACCGAAACCTCGCTGTGGTAAGGAGGGATGAAAGCAATGCCTATCAAGGAAGGCGGCCTGAGCCGCAAGGTCTTCGTGGTGTGCAACAGCATCTTCCTGTTCCTGATGATGATCATCACCCTGTACCCCCTGTGGCTGCAGTTCATCACCTCCATCAGCCACGGCCTTGAGGTGATGAAGGGCGGCGTGACCCTGCTGCCCCGCAGCCCCACCCTGGAGACGTACAAGACCATCGTACGGGGCGAATTGTTCATGTACATGAAGAACACCATCGTCTACACGGTGGTGGGCACCGTCATCAACCTGGCGATGAGCTGCCTGTGCGCCTACCCCCTGGCCCGCAAGACCTTCTCCGGGCGCAAGTTCTTCACGATGCTGGTGACCTTCACCATGTTCTTCTCCGGCGGCATGATCCCCCTGTACCTGACGGTGAAGCAGTTCGGCATGATGGACACCATCTGGGCGCTGGTGCTGCCCGGGGCCATCAGCACCTACAACATGATCGTCATCCGCACGGCGTTCCAGTCCATCCCGGACTCGCTGATTGAATCCGCCCAGCTGGACGGCGCCAACGATCTGATCATCCTGTGGAAGATCGTGGTGCCCCTGAGCAAGGCCACCCTGGCCACGATGCTGCTGTTCTACTCCGTGACCCACTGGAACAGCTACTTCGACGCCATGCTCTACATCAACAAGAAGGAAATGTATCCCCTGCAGATTATGCTGCGCAACATGCTCATCGGCGGCTTGTTCAACGAGGAAACCGCCATCGCCGGCGCCAACGCCGACAGCTTCGCCGTGACCGACGCCACGCTGCGCTCCGCGGCCATCATCGTCACCACGCTGCCCATCCTGGTGGTGTACCCCTTCGTGCAGCGGTACTTCGTCAAGGGCGTGATGATCGGCGGCGTGAAGGGCTGAGGCCCCCTCCCCCCAGGTTCCTGCGGGCCAAGGCCCGTAGACAATACACTACATTCCATAAAGGAGGAACAACCATGAAGTTGACCCGTCTGACCGCCCTGGCGCTTGCGCTGGTGATGGCGCTGTCCCTGGTGACGGTGGCCCAGGCTGACGACAAGCCCTCCACCTGGATCAGCGACGAGCTGGTGGAGATCCGCATCATGCGCGATGAGAACCCCAACCAGCCCATCAAGCTGGACACCGTCAAGCTGCAGACCATCGAGGAGCTGCTCAACGTCCGCCTGATCGTCGAGGCGCCCCCGAAGGCCTCCTATTCCGACAAGAAGTCCGTGCTGATCGCCACCGACGATATGCCCGACATCATGTATGTGGACTTCGCCGACGTGCGCTCCTACGCCCGTGACGACATGTTCGTCAACCTGAGCGAGTACAAGGATCAGATGCCCAACCTCTTCGGCCTGCTGGAAGGCAACGAGGCCCTGTCCATGTACACCATCGACGGCAGCTTCTACTCCGCCCCCACCCTCTACCGCGCCAACCCCGACGCCGCCCGCTCCGGCCCGCTGGTGAACTTCCGCATGGATCTGCTGGAGAAGTACGGCCTGGCCGTGCCCACCACCTGGGACGAGCTGTACGAGGTCATGCTGGCCATCAAGGAGAAGGAGCCTGACCTGATTGGCATGACCAACCGCAAGGCCGGCAACACCACCGCCACCCGCAAGCTCCTGGACTGCGTGGCCTATCCTCTGGGCTCCAACTCCACCATGTATCGCGACGAGGATCTGGGCGGCCAGTGGATCTACGGCCCCACCCATGAGAACTTCAAGCAGGTGCTTTCCTACCTGAACAAGCTGTACGCCGCGGGCCTGCTGGATCCCGACTACGCCACCATGACCAAGGACCTGTGGACTGAGAAGATGTCCTCCGGCCAGGCCATGTGCACCGTGGACAACGACGGCGTTGTGCGCAACTTCAACGTGGCGCTGCAGACCATCAACGCGGACTGGAACATCGGCGTGGTGCCCACCCTGACCAACGCCCTGGGCCAGACCCGCAACACCTACTACGCCGAGAACCGTCCCGAGAACGCCTGGGTCATCTCCGCCTCCAGCGACAAGATCGACGTGGCGGTGAAGTTCCTGGACTGGTGCTACTCTGAGCAGGGCACCGACGTGAACAACCTGGGCAAGGAAGGCGTCACCTACGATGTGGTGGACGGCAAGAAGGTCTTCAAGGAGGACATCCTGGCCCAGTACGCCGCCAACGGCGCCAACGCCATCTATGACATGTCCAGCGCGCTGGGCATCGGCCTGCTGGAGGTCACCCCCCGCTACGACACCTCTCCCGATCAGCAGATGGCCCTGTACCTGAAGGGCTCCGACGAGGCCCGTGCGGCCTACCGCGAGCAGCTGCAGGCCATCCTGAACGACGCGGGTCTGCGGGACGTGGCCAGCGTGACCACCGCGCCGCCGCTGACCGCCGAGCAGACCGAGCGCTACACCGAGCTGCTGGTCACGGTGGAGAACCTGATCTGGCAGGAGGTTGACAAGTACATCACCGGCCAGGAGCCCATTGAGAACTGGAACAAGGTGATCGAGACGGCCCGTGCCGCCGGCGCCACCGAGATGGAGGAGATCTACAACGCCGCGTGGGCAGCCGCGCTGGGCGAGTAAATCCATCCCTGAATGAAGGACTGCGGCGGCTCTGCAGCGAAAGCTGCGGAGCCGCCCTTTCATCATCCCCCTCCAAGGGCACGCGCCAGCGGAAAAGGGTCAAGGGGTGAAACCCCTTGCGCGGGTGCAGGGGCGGCGTTAGCCCCTGCGCGGGGATGTCGCGGCAGCCCAGCGTTCTCCCATGAAGCCGAGCGAGTTTCCGAGCAGGCGACGCAGT
>JAXEEE010000068.1:0-8779 GCA_034104265.1 Eubacteriales bacterium
GAGGAGGGCTTTGCCCTCCGTCCGATGAGCGCGTGCAAACTCAAAAAAGTGGCCCGCAGGCCACTTTTTTGACGCGCCTCAGCGCGTTAGGCAAATTTACGTCCGTCCACCCGGTCCACCGACGTGGCGATGTTTTCCGCGTGGTCGCCAATGCGCTCCAGATTCGTCAGCAGATCCAGATACAGCATGCCGTTTTTCGCCGAGCACTTGCGGTTCTTCAGCCGCTCCACATGATGCTCGCGCAAAGCCTCGGTCAGGTTGTCGATCTCTTCTTCGGCATCCTCCACCACCCGCAGCGCGTCCGGATCGTCGCTCTGGCGGCGGAACAGCTCCATGCCCGCCTCCAGCTGCCGGGAGACCCGCTCGGACAGATCCTCCAGCTCCGCAAAGGCCTTGCCCGAGAAGCGTACCTCCTCGTTGAACTTCGTCTCCGCAGCCTCCATCATGTTCATGCTGTGGTCGCCCACGCGCTCAATATCGTTGACCACATGGAACAGCGAGCCCACCAGGCGGGTATCCGTTTCGTTCAGGTCGAGGCCCTTGACCTCCACCAGACAGGAAGTGATCTCGTGGTTGAGGAAGTCCAGCACCTCCTCGTTGCGGCGTATCTCCTCCGCCCGCTCCGGATCCCAGTCGTGGAAGAGCGCCACCGCCCCGGCGTAGTTGTTCATGGCGATGTCGCCCATGCGCTGCACTTCCCTGAACAGCTGCTGGGCAGCGATGGCAGGGGTGTTCAGCAGGCGCTTGTCAAAGTACTTGAGCTTCATGGCCTCGTACACCACGCCGTCGTCCCGGACGATCAGGCAGGCGATCTTCTCCAGCCACTTGGCCGCAGGCAGCATGATCGCCGTGCTGGCCACGTTGAAGATCACGTGGGTCAGAGCGATCTGCAGGCGGAAGTTGCCCGGCGCCATGGCCTCAATCAGCTCTGCGAAGGGGAACAGCACCGCAATCAGCACAAACAGCACCGTGCCGATAACGTTGAACAGAAGATGCACCACTGCCGCCCGCTTGGCCGTGGAGGAGGTGCCCGCGCAGGCGATCAGCGCGGTGACGCAGGTGCCGATGTTCTGGCCAAAGAGGATGAAGATGGAGGTCTGCAGGGGGATAAGGCCCTCCCCCGCCAGGGCCTGCAGAATACCCACACTGGCCGAGGAGGACTGCAGAATGGCGGTGATCACCATGCCCACCAACACACCCAGCACCGGGTTGCTGATGGAGATCATGGCATCCTTGAACAGCTGCCAGTCCTGCAGGGGCTTCATGGCGCTGCTCATGGTGTTCATGCCCACAAAGAGGATGCCCAGGCCCATGGCCACCTGGCCGAACTGGCTGGCCGCGGGATGCTTGCGGCCGTTGACCGCCATCAGGATCAGGCCCAGGAAGGCGAACACCGCCGCGAAGTCGATCTTGATGGACAGCATCAGCGAGGTGACCGTGGTACCGATGTTCGCGCCCATAATGACGCCCACGGCCTGGGTCAGCGTCAGCAGGTTGGCGTTGACGAAGCCCACCACCATCACCGTGGTGGCGGAGGAGGACTGGATCACCGCCGTAATGGCCACGCCGGCCAGCACGGCCAGCACCCGGTTGTGGGTGACGATCTCCAGGATACGCTTCAGTTTGTTGCCGGCAGCCTTCTCCAGGCCCTCGCCCATGATCCTCATGCCGAAGAGGAACAGGCCCAGACCGCCCAGCAGCGACAGTACGTTCATCACGCTCACGATCGTTTCCTCCGTATTGCGTATATGCAAGGATTTCAGCCCATACGACAGCACTGTAACATAGATTTCACCGCTTGTAAACGGGCATTTCATCTCCACCGGGCAATTTTACCCGCATTTTACATTACGTCCTCAGCTGCCCCGCCAGCCATGCCGCCAGCCCCTCCAGGGCAATCACCCCCGTGCAGATGCCCGCCAGGGCCAGCCGGTAGCCCGTCAGGCCATGGGCCGCCAGGGCCGTCAGCGGCGTACCCTCCACCGGCCAGCCCAGGAAGAGGTAGTTGCTGCCCAGCAGTGCGTTCACCGCCAGCACGGCCAGGCCCAGCACCATCACCGCCAGCCAGGAGCACAGCGCGCCCCCTGCGTCCGGCCGCCAGCCCAGCCCCAGGGGCAATAGCGGCGCCAGAAACACCAGCGCGTGCATGGTGTGGAAGGCCAGGGCCGTCAGCTGGGGCCAGGGCGTTTCCACCACGGAGGGGAACAGCAGGGCCATCAGCGCCCCGGGCATGCCCAGGTACACCGTCATCTGCCAGAGCATGCGGTTCTCCGAGGTCAGCGCGGGCAGGATGATCAGCCCCGTCAGGCTGCACAGGTGCAGGGGCAACCCCGTGCGCCAGTTGAGCAGCCCCGCCCCCAGCAGGATGATCTCCTGGGTCAGCATGGCTGCCCAGATCAGCCCGCCCAGGGCATACGCTCCCCGCCGGTACAGCCGCTTGGCCGGGATCAGGCACCCGCACCGGCGCAGGAACACCATCCGCCTGAGCAGCATGCCCACCGCCGTCCCCGCCACAATCAGGATCGCACCCTGCACCGCCCTCACCCCCGTCCCTTTTCCGGCAAGGATAACCAGTTGTCCGCCAAAGCATACGCCGGGGGACGCAAAAGCGCCGGACGGAACCGTTGTCCGCCCGGCGTGATGGAATGAAAGGATTGGATCAGGCTTCGGGCTCGGCCATGCCGGCCTTCTTCATGCAGCGCTTCAGCCAGTTGCCCCGCAGGTAGTACACCATGAAGAGGATGGACGTCAGCACCCAGGTGATGGGGTAGCACAGCAGCACCACCCGCAGGCTGTCGAACTGGGGCGCGATGCCGCACAGCCACACCACGCGCAAAAGGCACACGCCAAAGAGCGTGAACAGCGTGGGCACCAGCGAATCGCCCGCGCCGCGCACCGCGCCGGAGATGATCTCGATGCCCAGGTAGGTGATGTAGCAGGGCACCAGCAGATGGAGGATCTCCAGGCCGATGCGCACCACGTTCTCATCATCGGCAAAGGCGTGGAACAGGTACTTGCCGAAGCCCAGCAGCACCGCGCTGAGGATCACCGTCGCCACCGTCGCCATGCCCAGGCATACCCACACGCTGCGCTTCATACGGTCAAAGCGCCGCGCGCCGAAGTTCTGCCCGGAGAAGGTGGTGATGGCCACGCCAAAGGCGCTGACCGTCATCCAGAACAGGCCGTCCATCTTGCCGTAGGCCGTCCAGGCGGCCACGGTGTCCGTGCCGAAGCCGTTGACGGAGGACTGGATGATCACGTTGCTCAGCGAGTACATCACCGACTGCAGCCCTGCCGGGAAGCCGATGCGCAAAATGCCGTCCAGGAGGCTGCGGTGCAGGCGGATGCGCCGCACATGCAGCTGGTAGGACATGGGCGAGCGGCACAGGGTCAGGATCACCAGCACCGCGCTGACCATCTGGGAGATGACCGTGGCCAGGGCCGCGCCCGTGACCCCCATGTCGAAGCCCATCACCAGGATCACGTCCAGGACGATGTTGGTCATGCAGGAGGCGATGAGGAACAGCAGCGGACGGCGGGAATCGCCCACGGCCCGCAGCACGCCGCTGCCGATGTTGTAGATCAGGGAGAACACAATGCCCCCGAAGTAGATGCGGATGTAGGTCACGGCGTAGTCCATGATGTCCTCGGGGGTGCCCATCAGGCGCAGCACCGAGGGCGCCAGGGTCAGCCCCAGCACCATCATGACCGCGCCGCCCAGCAGGGCCAGCGCCGCGGCGGTATGCACCGCGTCGCCCACGTCCTTCTCCCGCCGTGCGCCGTAGAACTGGGAGATCAGCACCGTCGCGCCGGAGGACAATCCCACGAAGAAGCCCACCAGCAGGTTGATCAGCACGCCGGTGGCGCCGCCCACGGCAGCCAGGGCTTCCTTGCCCACATACTTGCCCACGATCATGGCGTCGGCGGTGTTGTACAGCTGCTGGAAGAACGTGCCCAGCAGGATGGGGAAGAAGAAAATCAGCAGCTGCCGCCAGATCACACCCTCGGTGATGCTGTTGGCCTCGGGGCTCCTTTGCCTCGACCGGGTCATGCGCTTTCCGCTCCCTTCGTTGCCTGTGTCAAATGATTCCACAGGAGATATACCACAGTTTTCTTCATTTGTCCAGAGGGCTGTACATTTCCCGCCGGTTTTCGACCAGCGGCCACACCTTCCGCCGCCCGGCAGCATTTAGTATGAAGTTTTCCTGTTTTTCGGCAGGAATTTTCGCTGAAAAAATGGAATGTACACAATTGGACCTTCCACGGCGCGGAAAAAAACGCTGCGCTCCGGAAGTTCCCTCTTCTTTTCCGCAGGGCCGGGCGCTGTCCTTGGTGGCGGCGGCGCAGGGCCTCTGACACTGATAATGAGGTTGGAATCACATGCCCATGAACGTCTACCGCGCCGGTGTGGACATCGGCTCCACCACCGTCAAGCTCGTCATCCTGGATGACGCGGGCCAAATGCTCTATGGCGAGTACCGCCGCCACTGCGCCCACACCCAGGAGACCCTCGCCCAGATGATGCGGGAAGCCCGCCAGCTGCTGGGCCCCTGCTCCCTGCGCGTCACCATGACCGGCTCCGGCGCCATCTCCCTGGGCAAGGCTCTGGGGACGGGCTTCGTGCAGGAGGTGGTGGCCGTGGCCGCCGCCCTGAAAATCGCCGCGCCGCAAACTGACGTGGCCATCGAGCTGGGCGGCGAGGACGCGAAGATCATTTATTTCTCCGGCACCCTGGAGGAACGCATGAACGGCGTGTGCGCCGGGGGCACCGGATCCTTTATCGACCAGATGGCCGCCCTGCTCAAGACCGATGCCTCCGGCCTCAACGACCTGGCCCGGGACTACAGGGAGCTGTACCCCATCGCCGCCCGCTGCGGCGTGTTCGCCAAGTCCGACATTCAGCCGCTGATCAACGAGGGCGCGTCCCGGGCGGATCTGGCGGCATCCATCTTCCAGGCCGTGGTGAACCAGACCATCTCCGGCCTGGCCTGCGGCAAGCCCATCCGCGGGCATGTGGCCTTCCTGGGCGGGCCGCTGCACTTCCTGGATCAGCTGCGGGAGGCCTTCATCCGCACGCTGAAGCTGACGGACGAAACCGCCATCGTCCCGGAGAACAGCCATCTGTTCGCGGCCACCGGCGCGGCCCTGGCCTCCGGGGAGGAGAAGCCCGTGCCCATCGACTCCCTGCTGGACCAATTGTCCCACGGGGTGATGATGACCTACGGCCTCAAGCGCCTGCCGCCCCTGTTCCGCGACCATGAGGAATACGAGGTGTTCCTGCGCCGCCACAACCAGGCAAGGGTGAAGCGGGGCGACCTGGCCAGCTATGTCGGGGACTGCTTCCTGGGCATTGACGCGGGCTCCACCACCACCAAGCTGGCCCTCATCGGCACACAGGGCGAGCTGCTCTACGCCTTCTACGCCGGCAACCAGGGCAACCCCGTGGAAACTGCCCGCCGGGCCATGAAGGAGCTGGCCGACCGGATGCCTCCTGCGGCCCGCATCGCCCGCTCCTGCTCCACCGGCTATGGCGAAAGCCTGCTCAAGTCCGCCTTCTGCCTGGACGAGGGCGAGGTGGAGACCATCGCCCATACCACCGCCGCCGCTTTCTTCGATCCGCAGGTGGACTGCGTGCTGGACATCGGCGGCCAGGACATGAAGTGCATCAAGCTCAAGAACGGCTCCGTGGACACCATCCTGCTCAATGAAGCCTGTTCCTCCGGCTGCGGCTCCTTTCTGGAGAACTTCGCCGCCTCCCTGGGCTACACCGCCGAGGGCTTCGCGGCGGAGGCGCTTTTCGCCAGGGAGCCCGTGGATCTGGGCACCCGCTGCACCGTGTTCATGAACTCCAACGTGAAGCAGGCCCAGAAGGAGGGCGCGTCCGTCCAGGACATTTCCGCGGGCCTGGCCTGCTCGGTCATCAAGAACGCCCTGTTCAAGGTCATCAAGCTGGCCGACGCTGCTGACCTGGGCCGCCATGTGGTGGTGCAGGGCGGCACCTTCCACAACAAGGCCGTGCTGCGGGCCTTCGAGCAGCTTTCCGGCGTGGAGGCCGTCTGCCCGGACATCTCCGGTATCATGGGAGCCTTCGGCGCGGCGCTCATCGCCCGGGACCGCTATACCGGCCAGGCCACCACCACCCTGCCCATTGACGATATCCTTGCCCTGAAGTACACCACCCGCACCGCCCGCTGCCAGGGCTGCTCCAACCACTGCATGCTGACGGTGAACAACTTCGGCGGCGGACGGCGGCACATCACCGGCAACCGCTGCGAAAAGGGCCTGGGCAGCACCGCTTCCGCCGACAAGGGCCCCAACGTGGTGCAGCGGAAGCTGGAGCGGCTCTTCGCCTACGAGCCCCTGCCCGAGGACAAGGCGCCGCGCGGCGTCATCGGCATCCCCCGGGTGCTGAACATCTTCGAGAACTATCCCTTCTGGGCCACGCTCTTCACCCGCCTGGGCTTCCGGGTGGTGGTGTCGCCCCTGTCCAGCCGCGCCATTTATGAGCTGGGCATGGAGTCGATCCCCTCCGAGAGCGAGTGCTATCCCGCCAAGCTGGCCCACGGCCATGTGCAGTGGCTGATCAACCAGGGCGTGACGACCATCTTCCACCCCTGCGTGTTCTACGAGCATCAGGAGGACGAAAGCGCCCAGAACCACTACAACTGTCCCATGGTGGCGGCCTCCCCGGAGAACCTGAACAACAACGTGGAGGACGTGACCGGCGGCAGGGCGCGGATCCTGAAACCCTTCCTTGCCCTGACCAGTGAGAAGATCGCCGCGGACCGTCTGGTGCGGGTGTTCCGGGAGGAGTGGAACATCCCGGAAAAGGAAACCCGCGTCGCCGTCCATGCGGCCTGGGAGGAGCAGCTTTCCGCCAAGGCGGATGTGCTGCGCTACGGTCGTGAGGCCCTTGACTGGATGCAGAAAAGCGGCCGCCGGGGCATTGTGCTGGCGGGCCGTCCCTACCACATTGACCCGGAAATCAACCACGGCATCCCGGAGCTGGTGGCCTCCTACGGCCTGGCGGTGCTCACCGAGGACAGCATCCCCGAGGACTTTCCCTCCGAGCATCCCCTGCGGGTCACCGACCAGTGGGTGTACCATTCCCGGCTGTACCGGGCGGCGGAATTTGTCCGCACCAGGGAGGATCTGGAGCTGATCCAGCTGAACTCCTTCGGCTGCGGCCTGGACGCGGTGACCACCGACCAGGTGTGCGAGATTCTGGAGGGCTCGGGCAAGCTGTACACGGTGCTGAAGATCGACGAGGTGAACAGCCTGGGCGCGGCCCGCATCCGCGTGCGGAGCCTCCTGGCCGCCATGGACATGCGCAAGAAGCAGGGCATTGTCCCTAAGGTGGCCCCCGCAGCCTATCACCGGGCGGAATTCACCAAGGCCATGTACGACGAGGGCTACACCATCCTGGCCCCCAAGATGAGTCCCCTGCACTTCGACCTGCTGGAGCCCATCTTCCGGCATTACGGCTACAACGTGGTCATGCTGGACAACGACAACCGCACCGCCATCGACACGGGCCTGAAGTACGTCAACAACGACGCCTGCTATCCCTCCATCATCACCGTGGGCCAGCTGATGGACGCGGTGCTCTCCGGCAAGTACGACACCAACAGGCTGGCCCTGGCCATGACGCAGACCGGCGGCTGCTGCCGCGCCAGCAACTATGTGGGGTTCATCCGCCGTGCGCTGGAGAAGGCCGGGCTGGGGCACATCCCCGTCATCTCCATCAACGCCAACGGCATGGAGAAGAACGAGGGCTTCCGCATTTTCCCCGGGCTGCTGATGGCCGCGGGCAAGGCCGTGGTGGTGGGCGATCTGCTGATGCGCTGCCTCTACCGCGTCCGCCCCTACGAGCTGGAAGCCGGCTCCGCCAACGCCCTGGCTGAAAAATGGCAGAAGAAGTGCGTGGATTCCCTGCTGGGCCAGGGGGAGAAGCTCAGCTACAAGGCTGTGTGCCAGGGCCTGGTGCACGACTTCGACACCCTGCCCATTGATGAGAATCTGCGCAAGCCCCGGGTGGGCATCGTGGGCGAGATTCTGGTGAAGTACATGCCCCTGGCCAACAACAACCTGGTGGAGCTGCTGGAGCAGGAGGGCGCGGAGGCCGTGGTGCCCGACCTGATGGACTTCATGAACTACAGCGTGTACAACGGCGACTTCAAGCATGAAAACCTGGGCGCGCGCTGGACCGCCGCGCTGACGGCCAACGCGGGCGTGGATGTGATCCGCATGCTGCGCAAGCCCGCCCTGGACGCGCTGGAGAAATCGACCCGCTTCGAGGCCCCCATGCCCATCCGGCAGATTGCCAGACTGGCCGAGCCCTTCCTCTCCCTGGGCAACCAGTACGGCGAGGGCTGGTTCCTCACCGGCGAAATGGCCGAGCTGCTGGAGACGGGGGTGCCGAACATCGTGTGCATCCAGCCCTTCGCGTGTCTGCCCAACCATGTGGTGGGCAAGGGCGTGATCAAGAAGCTGCGCTCCGCCTATCCCCAGGCGAACATCGTGGCCGTGGACTTTGACCCGGGCGCCAGCGAGGTGAACCAGCTCAACCGCATCAAGCTGATGCTGTCCACCGCCCGGGAGCGCGTCAGCGAAAACAGGTAGGCGCAACTCCAAGGGAACGCGCCAGCGGAAAAGGGTCAAGGGGCGAAGCCCCTTGCGCGGGTGCAGGGGCGGCGTTATATTAAATATATATTATTAACTTAGAAAAACAAACTTTTACTTGTATTTATGTATACAAGTAAAAGTTTTTTACTTTCTT
>JAXEEE010000069.1:0-61319 GCA_034104265.1 Eubacteriales bacterium
CCCGCCGCGTGGGCGCGCGCTGGTTTATTCATGTTTTCCCCCTATCCCCAAAACGACCCGCCCCGGCGGCGGAGCCGCCGGATACGATTGACACGCCGGAGGGGCTGCGGCCCCTCCAAACCTCCCTGGGGGCTTCGCCTGGTGCGGGTTGATTCCCTGCGGATGCGGCTTGATCCTGTTGCTGCTGTGCGGAGGGGCTGCGTTGGCTGCGGGGAGGCTTTACACTTTATTCACACCTTGCAGCGGTTTCTCTGGTATAATACCATCGTACCAACATGAACGAAAGGAGGGACAGCATGATTGAACTCAGGCGCGTCAGCAAGCGTTACGGCGCGGTGGAGGCGGTGCATGAGCTGTCCTTCTCGGCTCCCACGGGGCAGATTGTGGGGCTGCTTGGCCAGAACGGCGCAGGCAAGACCACCACGCTGAACATGCTCACCGGTTATTTTCCGCCCACCTCCGGTCAAGTGCTGGTGGACGGCAAGGATATGCTGCGCTATCCCCGGGCCTGCAAGCGGGCCATCGGCTATCTGCCGGAGAAGCCGCCCCTCTACGACGAGATGACCGTCACGGCCTACCTGACCTTCGTCTGCCGGCTGAAGGAGGTGGCCGGCCGGGCGATCCCGAAGCACATTGATGAAATCATGCACACCTGTGGGCTGACGGAGGTGCGGGAGCGGCTGGTGGGGCACCTGTCGAAGGGCTACCGGCAGCGGGTGGGCGTGGCCCAGGCATTGTGCGGGAATCCGCCGGTGCTGGTGCTGGACGAGCCCACCGTGGGCCTGGATCCCCGGCAGGTGGTGGAGATCCGCGAGCTGATGCGGGAGCTGGGCAAGTCCCACACGGTGATTTTTTCCTCCCACATGCTGCCGGAGATTCAGCAGCTGTGCCAGCGGGTGGTGATCCTGCACAAGGGCCGGCTGATCCGGGAGGCGGACATGGCCGAGCTGACCGACACGGGCGAGGTGATCCGCCTGCGGGCGTCCATCGCCATGAAGGAGCGGCTGCTGCTCCCGGCCCTGAAGGGCCTGCCCTGCATGCGCCGGGTGAAGGTGCTGCCCACCATGAACGTGGACATCACCGAGGTGCAGCTGGAATGCAGCCGGGACGGCGGCGACCGGGGCGACCCGCAAACGCAGCTGTTCCGCCTGCTGTGTGCGCTGGACGCGCCCCTGCGGACGCTGACGACCCAGCAGGATACCCTGGAAGAGGTGTTCCTGCGGGCCACGTCCGAGGATGACGCGGCCAACGGGAGGTGACGGCATGACGGCGATCTGGCGGCGGGAGCTGCAAAGCTATTTCTATACGCCCGTGGGTTATGTGTTCATGGGCGTGTTTCTGACGCTGTCCTCGGTGATGTTCTATCTGCTGATCATGCAGCAGCGCTCCAGCGATCTGCTGAGCTTCATTGGGCAGATGAGCTACCTGTGGATGCTGCTTTCCCCGGTGCTGACCATGCGGCTGCTGGCGGAGGAAAGGCAGAAGCGCACTGATCAGCTGCTTCTGACCAGCCCGGCCTCCCTGACGGGGATTGTGCTGGGCAAGTATCTGGCGGCGGTGACGGTGATGGCCTTCACCACGCTGCTGACGCTGGTGTTTGTGCTGATCGTGGCCATTTACGGCCAGGTGTATCCGGGGGAACTGCTGGTGGGGTACCTGGGGTTCCTTTTGCAGGGGTGCGCCTTTGCCGCGCTGGATCTGTTTCTTTCCGGGCTGGCCTCCAACCAGGTGACGGCGGCGGTCATGGCCTTCGGCGCGAACCTGATCCTGTGGATGCTGGACATGCTGGAATCCTCGGTGAGCATCGGGTGGCTGGCGAATATCATGACCTTCTTCAGCCTGTACAGCCGCAACGAGCCCTTCCTGATGGGGCAGCTATCCTTCGCCAGCATCGTGTATGACCTGTCCTTCACGGCGGCCTGCCTGGTGCTGACCATTCACGCGCTGGACAGCCGGCGCTATCGGGGGGCTTGAGATGAGCAAGAAGCATGGGGAGCGTCTCCCCTTCTGGAAGAACCCGCGCTTCCGCTGCGGCAGCCTGTCCACGGCGACGCTGTGCATCTTTCTGGCGGCGCTGGTGGCGCTGAACGTGGCGGTGACCTCGCTGGAAAAGAAAAAGGGCTGGCGGGTGGACTACTCCTTCAACGGGGTGACCACCCAGAGCGACACCACGCTGCAGATCCTCTCGCAGCTGGAGCATCCTGTGCATATCTACGCCCTGTTCTCCAAGGGGCAGGAGGATCAGCCCCTGATGGAGCTGCTGGACCGCTATGCCGCAGCAACGCCTTTGGTGACCTGGGAGCAGACCGACGTGGCCCTGAACCCCGGCCTGCTGACCCGCTTCAGCGGCTCTACCAGCGACCAGGTGGTCACCACGGACTCGCTGATCGTCTCCTGCGAGGAGACGGGCCGCTTCCGTATCCTGTCTCCCACGGACTTCATCAGCCTGAGCCTGGACTATGAGGCAGGCGTGTATGAGATTGCCGGGCTGACCTACGAGAGCAGGATCACCTCCGCCATCAACTATGTCACCCAGGATGTGATTCCCCGGGCCATGGTGCTGCAGGGTCACGGCGAGCTGGACGAGGACGGCACCACGGTGTTTGCGGAGCTGCTGCGCGCCAACAACTTTGACGTGCAGTACTTCACCTTCGGCGATGCGGACGTGACGCTCACTCCGGATGATCTGCTGGTGCTGCTGTCCCCCGTGCGGGATCTGACCGACGAGGAAACCGTTGTCATCGCGGATTTCACGGCCAGAGGCGGCAGCATCCTGTTCACCTGCGACTATACCGATCCGCTGGACAACATGCCCAACTACGCGGCCCTGCTGCGCTCCTATGGCTTCAACGCCAAGAACGGCATTGTGGTGGCCTCCAGGGAGGAGAGCGGCACCTACTACGCGGATGTGCGCATCGACCTGATCCCCACCATGCAGTCCACGAGCATCACGGCGGATCTGGTTTCCTCCGGGGCGGACACGCTGCTGCTGGCGGGCAGCCGGGCCTTTGATCTGCCGGAGGACAGCGACCGCAACCTCATCACCACCGCGGTGCTGACCAGCGGCTACAAGGCGTATTTGCGGGATCTGTCCAGCGGCAACATGAGCCTGGAGCAGGCCGATGAGGACGAGCTGGGGCCCTTCGCCCTGGCGCTGGAGGCCCGCAGGGTCACGGAGGAGGGCTATGTGTCCCGGGCCTTTGTGCTGGGCAGCTCCACGCTGCTGACCTCCTCCCAGATCCACGCCATGACCGACGCCCAGGAGTTTATCATCCGGGTGGTGGAGTTCCTGCTGGACATGGGCCCGGTGGATCTGGGCATCATGGCCAAGGCTGCGCTGCGCCCGCAGCTGTCGGTGAACGCGCTGACGCTGGGCAGCGTGCTGCTGGTGGCTCTGCCGCTGGTGGTGGTGGCCGTGGCCTTCCTGATCCTGTGGCCAAGGAGGAACCGCTGATGCAGCCGGTTGAGAAAAAGCAGCCCCGGAGCCTGCGCCACGGGCGGCTGTGGCTGCTGCTGGGGGTCGTGGTGCTGCTGGCGGGGACGATTGCCGCATGCATTCTGCTGAATCAGCCGGAGGAACCCCTGCCTGTGCGCACCATGGAGGGCGGGCAGCTCTACGCCTGCGACACGGCGGATGTGATGGGGCTGCGCATCACCCTGCGCAGCGGTGAAAGCTGGGAGATGACCCGGCAGGAAGACGGATCCTTCGCCGTGGACGGCGAGGCGGGCTACCAGATCGAAGCACAGACCCTGAACAGCCTGCTCAGCGCGGTGTCCGCCGTCACCTACGAGGACGTCCTCACCGAGGACTGGTCGGCCTACGCGGAACACATGGCGGACTTCGGCCTGGAAACGCCGCGGATTGTGGCGGAAGCAACCTATCGGGACGGCACATCCCTGACCATGCGCATTGGCGACAGCTACGCCCTGGAGGAATCCGGCTGGTGCTACATGCTTATCGACGGGGACAGCCGCCTTTTCGCCCTGGACACCGGCACTGCCGACAGCCTGGCGGTGAGCAAGGCGTCCCTGCATCCGGTGGCGCAGCCCGTGCTGCACAAGGCCCGCTTCGACCGGATCATCTTCACGGATGAAGGTGGTGCACAGACCCGCTGGGAGCTGCAGGGGGACATCGGCACCGACGCGGAGGACCGCTGGATGCTGGTTTCGCCCATGGCCTATCCTGCGGACGGGGAGCAGATGAGCAACCTGCGCACCAACCTGGCCAACCTGCGCCTGGGGGCCTATGTGGGCGAGGCCACGGCGGACAACCTGACGGCCTGCGGCTTTGATACGCCCCGCTTCCGCATGGAGATTCATATGGCGGCGGGATCCATCGGTACTACGGACGACAACGGCGTGTACAGCGTCACCGACTGGCCGGAGGAGACCTTCACCCTCACTGTGGGCGGTGCAAAGAACGACTCGGTGGATTACGTCCTGGTGGGGGAGGAAATCTACCTCACCAGCCATTACAGCCTGGCCACCTTCATGAACATGGATCCCGTCAGCACCCTGACCCGCTACACCGTGCCCGTGGCTCTGGGCAATCTGGCGGAAATGACCGTCACTAATGCCGGGAGTACGCAGACCTACGCCCTTGCCCGCACCGAGCAGGTGCAGGAGAACAACGAGCTGGTCTATAACGCGGACGGTAATATCGTCTATGACCGCGCCTGCACCCTGGATGGCAGGGAGATCCCCTTCGCCAGCTTTGAGGCGGCGTACAACAGCCTGCTGATGGTGACGGTGTCCGGTCTGCTGCCGGAGGGCTGGATGACGGAGGCGGAGCCACACACTGTGTTCACCTTCACCCAGTACGACGGTACGACCCACACCGTGACCCTGACGGACTTTGACGTCTTCCACGATGCGGTGACCCTGGACGGCATGTCCCTGTTCTACCTGATCAAGTGCGGCATGACCTTCTCCGTGGAGTGAGGGCCCCCAGTGCATAGGAAAAGCGCCGGAGCGGATGAAGGCTCCGGCGCTTTGAAGATCAGGAAGATGTGCGTTAGCTTCAGTTACTTGCGGTCGGCAGACTAAAATCGAAAATCGGAGAGCCCCATCGGGGCGTGTAAACGGGGCGATGCCCCTGTGCGGCGATTTTCGCGCGATTTTGCTTTGCAAAATCGCTTCCTTACGCGAGTGAACGGCCGGGAGGCTGGCGCAGCCAGCCGACCAGCGAGCGAGCGCAAAACTCAAAAAAGTGGCCTTAGGGCCACTTTTTTGAACCTCAGTATCGCAGCAGGTACACGCAGGTCAGGAACAGGCCGATGCACAACAGCAGCAGCCCGAAGGATACGCTGGCCGTGAACCGCCTCAGGCCCGAGGCCACCGCCTGCCAGGCCGCGTCCAGCACGTACTCGAAGTCCGTGCGCAGGGGATGCTGCTGCAGGATGGTGTTGTTCAGCGCGGCGGTGACGCTGTTCATCATGCAGCCCACCTTGTAGGTGAAGCGGTTGCCCACCGGCACAGGCTTGCGGGCCTGCAGCTTGCGGAACACGTTGCCCCGCATCAGCACAATGACGCGCTCCGGAAGCTCCGCCACCAAGCGGGTCACGCCGGTGGCCAGCACGGTCAGCAGGGCCAGCAGAGGCCGGTACACGCTGTTCTCCAGATCCAGCCGGGCGGGCCAGCGATCCACATACACCTTCGCGCCGCCCTCCTTGCGCATCAGCAGCGGGCGGACGATCAGCAGATAGGTGGCCGCGCCGATGACGATGCTCTGCAGCGCGCCGGTCAGGTTCTCCAGGGAGAAGTAGTGGATGGGAGCCGCAATGGCCTCCTGACCGAAGAAGGCCGCAGAGCGCGCGCCCATGGGACTCATCAGCAGCTGGGGCAGCGCACCCAGCAGCGGCAGCAGAACCGCGCTGCCCAGCAGGGCCACGGCGGACTGCTTCGTCAGGTACTTGCCGTTCATGGCGTCAAATTCCGCCTGCCGGGTGGGATGCTTCTCCCAGAACAGGCAGATGTACAGCTTGGTCATGTAGGCGATGGTCAGCCCGCCGCTGATGACGAACAGCACCTCCAGGGCCTTGTAGGGCTGCCATGCGCCGCCGGAGGCTTGCAGCAGATGCACGTACTCCAGGATGCTCTCGTGCAGCAGGCTCTTGCTGTTGTAGCCGCTGCCGATGGGCGGGATGCAGGCGATGGACAGCGCCCCCAGCAGGAACGCGATGTGCAGCACGGGCTTGCCCCGGCCAAAGCCCCGCACGTCGTTCAGGTCCAGCCTGTGCAGGTTCATGTACACCACGCCCGCAGCCATGAACAGGCACAGCTTGATCAGGGAGTGGTTGACCATGTGCATCACGCTGCCATAGGCCGCCAGGGAGCCCTCCTCTCCCAGGAGTACCATCATGCTCAGTCCCACGGTGATGAAGCCGATCTGGCTCATGGAGGAGCAGGCCAGCGTGCGCTTGAGGTCGGTGGAGAGCAGCGCCAGCAGCGCGCCCAGGAACATCGTGACGGCGGCGAACACCAGAAGCGCGTTGCCGAAGGCCGCATTGCCCGGCATGATGTTGGCACAGATGACGATCAGGCCGAACACGCCGCTCTTGGTCAGGATGCCGGACAGCAGCGCGGAGGCAGGGGCCGGGGCCACGGGATGGGCCTTGGGCAGCCAGATGTGCAGCGGGTACAGGCCCGCCTTGGCCGCAAAGCCCACCAGCGTCAGCCAGGCTGCTGCCGTGGTGACGGTATTGCCACCCTCCGCCAGGGCTGCCTTCAGCCCGGTGAAGGACAGGGTGCCCACCTCATGCCAGAGCAGGAACAGGCCCATCAGCGTGGTCAGGCCGCCGATCACCGCCACCGCCAGGTACGTGCCCGCCGCCCGCATGGCCCCGGGGGTCTCCTCGTGGGCCACCCAGGCGTAGCTGGTCAGGGACATGATCTCGAAGAAGATAAAGGTGGTGTACAGGTCGTCAGAGAGGAACACGCCCAGGGTGGCCCCCAGGGTCATGAGGTTGAAAAAGTAGTAGCGGTTGCGGTTGTGATAATGGGCGAAATACTGCCGGGAGAACAGGCCCGTCATCATCCACATGAAGGCCGCCACACAGGCGTACAGGCTGCGGAAGCCGTCAGCCTTCAGGTTCAGCCCCAGGCCGCAGAAGCCCGGGATGCTGAAAGACAGCGCGGGCTGCAGGGCCGTCAGCACCGCCAGAGCAAACACGACAATGCCCGTCAGGGCCACCAGCGTATCCCGCAGGGGCTTCGAGAAGCGGCCGGCGATATAGCAGCCCAGCGCGGATGCCATCGGCAGGAAGCACAGAAGGGGAAGCAGAGCGTTCATAGCATGGCCTCCTTTCGACTCAGAAGATTGCGCCGGACGCCACGCCCCGAAGGAACGTGACCAGCGGCTGCGCATACACGCCCAGCGCCACAATGACCACGCACAGGATGGTCAGGGGCAGCTTCATCATCCAGCCGGGATCGCGGTTCTGCCCGTACAGCGCGGCCTGATCCTCGTTGAGGGGCCGGAAGTACATGGGGATGATCACCGTGAACAGGTACGCTGCCGTCAGCACGGCGGAGACGATCAGCGTGGCGATGGCAATCCGCCCCATGAGCGTGCCGGCTTCGGCGGCGGCGGTGAGCAGGTTCCACTTGCTGACGAAGCCGCACAGGGGCGGAATGCCCACCAGCGCAATGCCCGCCAGGGTGAACACCGCGCAGGTGAAGGGCATGACCTTGCCGTAGCCCCGCAGATCCTGCACGTACTCCTGCCCGGTGCGCACCAGCACCGCGCCCGCGCAGTAGAACAGGGTGATCTTCATCAGGCCGTGGAGCACCAGGTGACTGAGGCTGCCCACCATGCCGGAGGGGGTCATCAACGATGCGCCCATGAGCATGTAGCTCAGGTTGGAGATGGTGGAATAGGCCAGGCGGCGCTTGAAGTGCTGCTCCTTCAGGGCCATGGTGGAGCCGAAGAGGATGGTGAAGCAGCTCAGCCCCAGCACGATCAGCTGCACCGTGCTGCCCGCGAGGAACTCCGCGCCGAACACGTAGTAGATGGTGCGCAGTACGGCATACGCGCCTGCGTTGACCACCGCCACGGCATGGAGCAGGGCGGTGACGGGCGTGGGGGCCACGGAGGCCGAGGGCAGCCAGGCGTACATGGGGAACACCGCAGCCTTGGTGCCGAAGCCGATGAATGCCAGCAGGAACACGCCCCGCAGCAGCTTCTCATGCCCGGCGAGCTTCTCCGGATCCAGGATGCCGCCAAGGGTGAAGTCAGCGCCCGTGCCGTACATCAGCGAGAACACCAGCGCCACAAAGGCCATGGCCGCGCCGCTGATGGAGAAGTACAGGTACTTGCGGCCTGCGCGGATGGAGGCCGCGTCCTGCTTGTGGGTGACCAGGGGCAGGGTGATCAGGGTCAGGCACTCGTAGAAGACGTAGAGGGTGAACAGGTTCGCCGCCATGGCGATGGCCAGGGTGATGCCGTAGGTCATGGTGTAGAAGGCGAAGAAGGCGTCGGGCCGCTCCTCGTGCTTCATGTATTCAAAGCCGTAGAGGGAGGCCAGGGGCCACAGGAACGCCACCAGCCCGGCGAACACGCAGCTCATGCCGTCCAGGCGGAACACCAGGTTCAGCTGGGTGCCAACGCCCAGGCTCATCAGGGTGTAGAGCCGGTCGGTGCGGTTCAGCAGCAGGCACAGCACCATCAGCGACGTGGCGATGACCACCGCCTCCACATAGATGCCCCGGCTCTTCACCGTGCGGAAATGGAACAGCGGAAGCAATGCGCCGCCCAGAAGCGGCACAAGCAGCGTCAGAAAAATCAGCATCGCTCTTCCTCCTTTCTCACATCAGCGACGCAACCAGCGCGTCCAGCGGCACGGTCAGCACCTGCGGGAACATGCCCAGCAGCACCGACAGCGCCGTCAGCAGAACCAGCGGGATCAGCATCCGCCAGCTGGGCTCGCACTTGGCGTACGTGCGGGGATTGCCCGCCACATCCGCCCCGGGGAAGAAGGCATGGATGATGATGGGGAACAGGTACCCCGCCGTCAGCAGGGCGGAGACCAGCAGCACCGCCGGGCCCAGGTAATTCAGCCAGGACACCACGCCGGTCATGGCCAGCGCGCCCTGGGCCAGGTACCACTTGCTCACAAAGCCCAGGCAGGGCGGAATGCCCACCAGGCCCACGCTGGCCAGGGCGAAGCACCACATGGTCACGGGCATCTGCTTGCCAATGCCCACCAGCTCATCCACGCGGGTCTTGCGGGTCTTGAGGATGATGGCGCCGGCGGACATGAACAGCGTGTCCTTCACCAGCGCGTGGCAGGCCACATGAAGCAGCGCGCCCACCACACCCACCGGGTGCAGCGTGGACAGGCCGAAAAGCACATAGCTGACCTGGCTGACGGAGGAGTAGGCCAGACGCTTTTTCAGCATTTGCTCCTGATAGGCCAGGAGCGAGCCCATGAACACCGTAAACAGCGTCAGCGCCATGAAGACCGTCTGCACCCAGGTGCCCCGCAGGAAATCCGCGCCCACGAAGCAGTAGATCAGCCGCAGCACGCCCAGCACGCCTGCCTTGGTGATCACGCCGGAGAGCACCGCGCTGGCCGGGGAGGGCGCGGCGGGGTGGGCCGTGGGCAGCCAGCCGTGGAGCGGGAACATGCCCGCCTTCGCGCCGAAGCCCAGGAGCATCAGCAGCACGGCGGTCAGCACGACGGTCTCATGCCCGACGACCTTCTCCATGTTCATAACGCCGCCGGGGACGAAGGAGAAGCTGCTCACATAGCTGCTGAGAACAAACACGCCCAGCAGCACCAGCGACGCGCCCAGGATGGAGTAGATCAGGTACTTCAGGCCCGCGGCCACCGCGTCCTTGCGCCCGGTGTGCAGCACCATGGGGAAGGTCAGCAGGGTCATGGCCTCGTAGAACATGTAGTAGGTGATGATGCTGCCCGCGAAGCACAGCGCCATCAGCACGCCCTGGGTCATCAGGTAGAAGGCGTAGTAGCGCTGGCCGTGGCCCTCGTGGTCCATGTACTCAAAGGAGTACGCGCCGGCCGCGGCCCACACCAGGCACATCACTGCCGCGAAGAACTTGCCTGCCGCGTCCGTGTGCAGGAATACGGGCAGGGTGTCGGACAGGGTGAACAGGCGCAGGGTCATATCCGGGGCCGTCAGCACAGGAATGAGCGACAGGCAGCACAGCAGCAGCGCGCCCAGGGTGAAACGGCTGCGCAGCCGGGCGGAGGCGAAGGCGGGCACGAAGCCCACCGCCAGCCCGGCCAGCACCGGCAGCAGCACGGGCGCCAGCAGATACCAGGAACCGATCATGGTGTAATCCCTCCAGCGGTGTGGATTGCATGGGAAGCCCGGGGCGTCAGCCGAAGATGGCCAGCCCCCGGGTGATGGCGTCCGTGATCACATGGGCGAACAGGCCCAGGCAGATGTTGGCCGCCGTGAAGCACAGGAGCGAGGCGTTGAAGCAGAAGCCGCGCTGCCCCTTCTCCACGGAATAGCTGACGTCGGGGCGGGGCTGACGGTAGATGGTGATGACGGTCTTCATGAAGTACAGAGTGTTCAGCCAGGTGGAGATCACCAGCGCCGCCAGCACCAGCAGCATCCGCGTGCCGCCGGCCTGCACCGCCGCCATGGCAAAGTACAGCTTGCTGTTGAAGCCGCCGATGAAGGGGAAGCCGATCATGGACAGCGCGCCCACGGTGAAGGCCACGCCCGCGATGGGGCTGCGGTAGGCCGAACCCCACAGGTCATGGAACTTCTTGCTGTTGCCGGAGGCGTCGGCCAGGCCGCCCGCCGCCAGGAACAGCATGCTCTTGCACATGGCGTGGCTGAAGATGTGGAACACCGCGGCAATCATGCCTGCCTCTGTGCCCAGGCCGATGCCCATGTACACATAGCCGATCTGCGCCACGGAGGAGTAGGCGATCATCCGGCGGATATCCGTCTGGCGGATGGCGGAGAGGGAGCCCATGATCATGCCCAGCAGCGCAAAGACGAACAGCACGTTGGGCAGCCGGGTGGAGGCGATTACGTCCAGGCCGATGACCCGGTACATGATCTTGATCAGCAGGAAGATGTAGCCCTTGCTCACCAGGGAGGACAGCACCGCCGAGGAGGTGGGGGTGGTGTAGCCGTAGGCGTCGGGCACCCAGGTGTGGAAGGGGAATAGGGCGCTCTTGATGCTCAGGCCGATGGAGATCAGCGCCACCACCACGGTCAGGGGCATCTGGTATTCGCCGCTGGCATGGAGCTGCGCCACAGCCTCCTTGATGTTGCTCATCAGCAGGTGGCCGGTCAGGTCATAGAGCAGGATAATGCCCAGCAGGAACAGGCCTGAGCCCAGCAGGTTCATGATCATGTAGCGGGTGGCGGCCACCAGCGTCCGCCCTTTGGTGCGGGCGGCGATCAGCGCACAGGCCGAGATGGTCATGATCTCCAGGAACACGTAGGCGGTGAAGATGTCGTTGGTATACACCTGGGCCATCAGCGCGGCGGTGAGCAGCAGGAGCATGACGTAGTACAGGCTCTGCTTGTCGTGGGCGATGTGGTCGTCCACCTTCTTCAGGCCGCCCATAAGGGACAGGATCATGATGATGTTGAACATCAGCGCGGTGAGGGCCTCCAGCAGGCCCGCGCGGATTTCATTGCCCCAGGGGGCGGGGAAGTGGCCCATCATGAAGGTGTAGCTCTGCCCGTAGCGGTACATGATGCCCGTCAGCACGGCGGACAGGGCCACCAGCAGACACAGCACCATCAGCGTCCACCGGCGGGCCAGCTTTGGCTTGAGTACGCTGGTCATGGCGGCGGAGCCCAGGGGCAGGAGAATGCAGAAGAAGGGAATGTTCTGCCACAGTGCCATCAGCCTTCCTCCTCCCTGCGCATCTGCGCCGTGATTTCGTCAATGTCCAGGGTATGATACCGCCGGTACAGCCGGACGGTCAGGGACAGCATCAGCGCGGTGACGGAAACGCTGACCACAATGCCCGTCAGCACCAGGCCTGCAGGGATGGGATTGATGTAGGCCTCCATGCTCTGCACGCCGTCCACCACAATGGGGGCCACGCGGCCGTTGATGTAGCCCTTGGCCGCCAGGAACAGGTAAATGGCGCTGTCCATGATGGAGAAGCCGATGATCTTCTTGATCATGTTCTTCTGCAGAAGCAGCGTGGTGAACCCGATGCCGAAGAGCACCATGGCCGCCATTTCCTCGTAATTCGTCAGGGCGTTCATGTTACATATCTCCCTTCCGGAACAGGGTATAGAAGGCGTACATCGTGCAGCAGACCACCAGGCCCACGGCGATGTTCAGGTAGGGAATCAGGCCGGCGGAGAAGATTCTGCCGGGGGTGCCGGGGGTGATGATGGAGGGCAGGTGATTGGCGCCGGTGAAGAAGGAGTAGGCCTTGCTCAGCGCATAGAAGGACAGCGCGCACAGGCTGACCAGCTTGAAGGTTTTGAAGGTGAAGAACCGCTCCGTCTTCTTGAAGCCGAAGGCGTTCAGGTACAGGATCAGGCCTGCGCCCATAATGGCGCCGCCGGAGAAGCCGCCGCCGGGGGAGATATGCCCGTTGAGGATGACGTAAATGCCGAAAAGCAGCACCACCGGCACCAGGAAGGATGCCACGTGCTGGAGGATCATGTCGTTCTTGGGTTCGTACATGCGGTCGTAGGCCTCGGATTCCAGCTGCTCCCGGGAGGGCTTGCCGTCCTTGCCGGAGGTGATACGCAAAAGGATCACCACCGAACAGGCCGCCACAAACAGCACGTTGCTCTCACCCAGGGTATCGAAGGCACGGTAGTCCAGGATCATGCCGGCAACGATGTTCACCGCGCCGGTCTCCTGCAGGCCTTGCTCGATGTAACGCTGGCTGACCTCGTTGTTGACGGGGTTGTCAGGGCTGCCGAAGGGCGGCAGGTAGGAGGCGGTGGTCAGCAGCACCCAGATAATGGACACGCAGATCACCACTGCCATGATGCGGTAGCCCCAGTTGATCAGCCGCGCGCCCTTGGTGCGGCTCCACTGGCGCACATGCTCGTACATGGACTGCTCGTTTTCCAGCTGCTGCTGGAGGCGCTCCTGCAGGCGGTTCTCCCGCTCCTGGGCCAGGCTGTCGATGTGCTCCCGGGTGTAGCCGCGGGTCTGGTCCACCAGCTCAGCCTGCAGCTCCTGGTCCAGCTCGTCGCTGCCGCCCTTCAGCCAGCGCAGCAGCCGGGGAAACCAGCTGCTCTCATAATCATTCCTGATCCGTGCCATGGCGCTCGTCTCCCTTCTGCTGGTCAATGGCGTGAATCTTTTTCAGCGTCACGAACAGGAGCAGGCTGGTGATGCCCGCGCCCACAGCGGCTTCGGTAATGGCCAGGTCGGGGGATTCCAGCAGAATCCAGATGATGGACATGGCCAGGCTCTGGCTCATGAAAATGACCAGGGAGGTGAGCAGGTTGCGGGTCAGCGACACGGACACCGCGCACACAATCACAAACAGCAGCAGAATGATGTTCAGGATTGCCATCTCAGTCGCCCTCCTTTTCCTTCTGGACGCTTTGACGGTCAATGACGGACATGTCCTTCTCCAGCTCGTCGTTGATGGTGATTTCCATCCGGCCGATCAGGTGGGAGGACACGGGGCTGGTCATCCACAGGATGCAGATGACCAGGATCATCTTGCCCGTGGCGATGGTCCAGCCCGTGGCGATCATCACCCCCGTGAGCATCAGCAGGATGCCCAGGGTGTCAAACAGCGCCGCGGCATGGATGCGGCTCAGGGAATTCTTGAAGCGGAAAATCCCCAGCACGCCGGATACCAGCACGAACAGCCCGCCGATGGTCAGCAGGGTGGAAAGAATGAAACGGATCGTGTCAAGCATGCTTTTTGGCCTCCTCTTCCCGGCGGCGCTTCTCGCGGTACACGCCCATGTAGATCTTCGTCAGCAGCACCACCGCCAGGAAGGACAGCATCACGTAGATCAGCGCGATATCCACCAGGTACCCCTCGTGCATCACGAAGGACAGGATGCAGATGATCATCACCACCAGGGTGCCCATCATGTTGATGGCGATGATCCGGTCGGCAATGCGGGGGCCCATGATGGCCCGCACCAGGCAGCACAGAAGCAGCACGCCCATGATACCCAGGGCGATGTTGTACATGGTCATGGTGGCGTTAATCATGGTTGTGGCCTCCTTCCAGCTTCATCACGCGCTCCTCCATGTCAAAGCCCTCCTGGCCCACGTCGAAGGAATCGTCCAGGCAGTGGATCAGGAACAGATCATCCCGCACATCCACGGTGATGGTGCCGGGCGTCATGGTGATGGAATTGGCCAGCACCACCTTGCCCGCGTCGGTGTGCAGCTTGGTGTGGAAGGACGTGACCTCCGGCTGGGTTACCATTTTCGGGGACCAGATCAGCCGGATGGTGGCGCAGGCGGCCTTGATGACCTCCTTCACCAGGTAAAGGCCATAGCCCGCAATGCGGGGGATGCGGCGGAAGATGGACCATTCCCTGTGGGGCGAGTACCCCATAAAGGCGCAGAGAAAGGCGTACAGGAGTCCGCAGATCACCACGCCCACGATGGCGATCTCCGTGGTCCACTGGCCGTTGAGCAGCACCCACAGGCCGAAAAGGATGAAAAACATAGGCGACCTCCTCTTTCCTATGCACGTCCCGCCCGGAAGGAGTTCCCAGGGGGGGACGATCGTCAATCGGAATCAGTTCCGTATTGTAGTCCTACATATTAAATATGTCAATCGTCAGAATGGCAGGAAAGACGGTCTTTCTATATAAATCGCGGGTTTGTTTTGTGCTTTACGCGGATGCCGCCCCTGTGATATAATAGCAGACACACAAAAGGAGGCTGAGGCTGAAGTGGGCATGTTCGGGTTTGATGAGCGCTACGCTGTTTTTGACGTAACGCCGGTGGACAACCAGTTTATTCTGGAGTACCTGCCCGCAGCCAAAGGCGACTATGTCAAGGTGTACCTCTACGGACTGACCCAGTGCTGCCATCCCCAGGCGGACATGGACATGATAAGCCTGAGCCGGGAGCTGGGCATGACCGAGGAGGAGGTGCAGAGCGCCTACCGCTACTGGGAGCGCAAGGGCCTGGTGCAGCGTATCAGCGACCATCCTCCGGCGTACCGCTACATCAATGTCAAGCAGCTGATGTTCTCGGGCGTGGCGGCTCAGACCGACCCTGCCTACGAGGCCTTCTCTGAGGCGCTCTACGGCCTGTTCAACAACCAGCGGCAGCTCCACGGCAAGGAGATCCAGCTCTGCTACGAGTGGGTGGAGGACATGGGCCTCAGCCAGGAGGTGGTGCTGGCCCTCCTCCAGCATATGATCGACACCAAGGGCGCGAACTTCACCTTCAAGTCCGCCCAGAAGCTGGCGGTGGAGCTGGCGGAGCAGGGCGTGGCCACCGCGGAGGACGCGAAGGCCTACCTCCAGCTGGAGAAGGACATTCTCAGGGGCGGCAAGGCCGTGCTGCAGCGCATGGGCCAGTACCGCAACCCCACGGTGGACGAATTGAACCTGTACCGCAAGTGGGTGAAGGACTGGGGCTTCAAGCCGGACGCGGTACTGGAGGCCTGCGCCGACACCACCGGCGGCAAGCCCAGCTTCAAGTACCTGGACGGCATCCTCAACCGCTACCGGGAGCAGGACGCAGCCTCTGGCGCGGCCCTGCGCCAGACCCGCCAGCGCAGCCGGGAGGCCATCACCCCGCTGAAGAAGCTGATCGCCCTGTTCAACAATGCCTCCCTGACCGTGAACGAGGAAACCAAGGCCAAGTACGCCCGGATGCGGGAGCTGTACCCGGATCAGGTGATTCTCCTGGCGGGCAGCGAGTGCGCCGGGCGGGGTCAGCCCTTCGACCAGGTGATGAGCTATCTGGAGGCATGGCAGCGCCTGGGCCTGCAGACCGAGCAGGACGTGCGCGCCTACATGGACAGGGTCAACCGGCAGAACCAGTTCATCGCGCAGCTCTACGAGCTGTGGGGGAAGAACAACCGCCCCGCCGCCGGGGATCGTGCGCTGCTGAGCCGCTGGACGGAGCAGTGGGGCTTCAGCGAGGATATGATTGTCGCCACGGCCGCCTACGCCGCCAAGGCGGACAAGCCCATGGCCTACCTGGACAAGCTGCTGGAGGGCTTTGCGGAGAAGCACATCGACACGCCTGAGCAGGCCGCCGCCGATCACGACCAGTGGCAGCAACAGCAGCAGACCGCGGCGCCCGCCCAGGCACGGCCCGTCAAGACCGTGCGGGAGCAGCAGTACACCCAGCGGGTCTATGAGGACAGCGACGAGCTCCCGGCGTGGATGCTGGAGCGGCTGAAGGAGATGAAGGACGATGCGTAACGCCATCCTGCGCCAGCTGCAGGCGGAATATGAGCAGCTGCGGCTGCGCAACGCCCAGGAGGAGGATCGCCGCCGGCAGGAGGTGATCGCGGCCTGCCCGGAGATCGCCCGGCTGCTGGACGACCGGGAGAACATGATCTTCTCCGGCCTGCGGAGCATCCTGGACGGGGCGGGGCGCGCGGAGGACATGACCGCCCGCATGGACGTGACCAACCGCCGGGTGCGGGAGCTTCTCCGGCAGCACGGCTTCCCGGAGGATTACCTGGAGCCCGTCTACCGCTGCCGCAAGTGCCGTGACACGGGCTACTGCGGCGAACCGGTGCGGGAGATGTGCGACTGCATGCGCACGGCCTTCTACACCCGGCTGTATCGTCAGGTGGGCCTGAGCGAGCGGGGAGAGCAGTCCTTCGAGACCTTCAACCCTTCCGTATTCCCCGATAAGCCCATGGAGGGACAGCCCTTCAGCCAGCGGGAGATGATGACCATCTACCGGGATGAGTGCCGGGCCTGGGCGGACGCCTATCCCCATGCGTCCACCAGCGACCTGCTGCTCACCGGGCAGAGCGGCCTGGGCAAGACCTTCCTGATGCACGCCATGGCCAAGCGGCTGCTGGATCGGGGGTTCAACGTGCTGCTGGTCAGCGCGTACCGCTTCCTGGACACGGCCCGGAAGGCCTACTTCTCCGGCGGGCACACCGAGGACATGGACAGCCTCATGGACACCGACGTGCTGATGATCGACGACCTGGGCAGCGAGCCGCTGATGGAGAACATCACCATCGTGCAGCTGTTCAACCTGATCAACGAGCGGCAGATCCGCGGCAAGGGCACGGTGTTCTCCACCAACCTGACCCCCAAGGAGCTGCGGGAGCGCTACACTGAGCGCATTGCCTCCCGTCTGCTGGACAGCCGGCAGTGCAAGCTGCTGCGCTTCATGGGCGACGACGTGCGCAGGAGGAACGGCTGATGAATATTCAGATGTATGTGAGCAAGAAAAACTTCGACGTGCAGAAGGCGGAGCGGTTCTTCAAGGAACGGCGGATCACCGTGCAGGTGATGGATCTGAAGAAGCACAGGCTGGGCGAGCGGGAGGTGCAGGTCATGGCCCGGGCCGGGGGCCTGCAGGCCCTGATCGACCGGGAAGACAAGAAGGTGAAGGAGCATCCCGCCTGCTACTACAACCAGGACAGCCTGCTGATGTCGGCCATCCTGGAAACACCCTGGCTGCTGAGGTCGCCCATCCTGCGCAATGGCAGCAAGGTAACCGTGGGCTACGCGCCGGACACCTGGGAGGAATGGATCAGGCAGGGGTGAATCTTTTGCAAAACCGACTTTGGTTGGTTATGCGTAGCAGAAAGATTCCGACAGCGGTGGCCGCGCGTCCCTGTCGGCGGGATTGTTTGCACAGCAACGGAGGAAACATGCACCCATGACGTGCAAGACACCGGATGCCGCAGTATGGATTCCCCGGGGAAGCAGGAATGTGCTGATCACCAATACAGACTTTGGTCGGTTATGAACAAAAAGGCCGTATCGCACGGATGTGGTGCGATACGGCCTTTGTCTGTCCAGAGGTTATGCCCGGGCAGCTTCCTCCTCAGCATGAAGCTGCTGGAGCAGCTGCTGCAGGGCGTCGAAAATGCGGGGATTGGCGGCCATGAAGGGCATGGGCTGTCCGTGGATCACCTCGCCCCCAAGGATGCTGCCGCAGCGTCCGCCTGCCTCCTCGATCAGCAGGCTGCCCGCGCAGTAGTCCCAGGGCTGGAGCCGCCATTCCACCATGGCATCGCTGCGCCCGGCGGCCACGTCGCACAGATCCACGCAGGCGGAGCCGGTGCGGCGCACGTCCACCACCCGGGGCAGCAGTGCGCCCAGCGTCCGGGTGGTCAGGCTGAAAAGCTCCTCATAGTAGGGGGCGGTGCCGAAGCTGACCAGCGCGCGCTCCAGGGGCATGTCGGTGACGTGCAGCCGCTGGCCGTTGCAATATGCGCCCTTGCCCTGTTCGGCGGTGAACAGCTCGTCCAGGTAGGGGTCGTAGAGCGCGCCGAACACGGGGCGGCGGTTCTCCACCGCGCCGATGGAGATCATGGAGCAGCGGCGGCGGCGGAAGTAATTGGTGGTGCCGTCGATGGGGTCGATGATGAAGGTCAGGTCGTCGGTGAGGACGTTGTCCTTCTTCTCCTCGGCGAAGAACCGGGCCGTGGGGTAGGCCATGGCCAGGGCATCCAGCAGGTACGTCTGGACGGCGATGTCCGCCTCGGTGACGAAGTCCGCGTGCCTGCCCTTGTCAAAGACCTGCGGGTGCTGGTAGTCCAGCATCATCCGGCCTGCCTTGCGCAGAATGTCGTGCAGCTGTTCAGCCATGGGAAAAGTCGCCTCCGGTGCTTATGCTTTCTTCAGGTGCAGCAGAATCAGCTCGCAGGGGTTGCCGATGCGGGGGGCCCAGGTGGAGTTGGTCATGCCCCTGCTCACCAGCAGCCGCTTGCCATCATAAAAGCCGTGGGTCATTTTGGGCAGCAGCCCCTGGCCCGGCGCGTACAGTCCCCGGCCCCGCAGCTGCACCTGCCCGCCGTGGGCGTGGCCGGCCACCGTCAGGTCAATGTCAAAATCCGCCAGATACCGGGGGTAATACTCCGGGTGATGGCACATCAGCAGCCGGAAGCCATCCTGGGCGGCAAAGTCCGCCAGGAACGCGGGATCAGGCCTGGCTGCGGAGGAAAAGCCCCCCAGCATCAGCCCCTCGAAGGGTACAAAGTCGTTATCCAGCAGGGTGGCGCGGCTTTCCAGCACAAGGGGCCAGTATTCCTCCCGCTGGGGGAACTTCCACTCGTGGTTGCCGATGCTGTAGAACACGGGGGCGATGTCCGGGGCCCGGCGGAGAAAATCCACCGCATGCTGATAGCCGGGGCGGTGGCGATTCACCAGGTCGCCCACGATCAGGATGCCGTCCACTCCCTGCAGATGGGGCAGCGCCGCGTCAAAGGGGCCGTTGTGCAGATCGGCCACCACGGCGAAGGTCAGGGAGCGGGTCAGCTTGTCGGATACCACCGTGTACCCGGTGATGCGCAGCTCGCTCATGCCGCAAGGCTCCGGGAAGCCAGGCGGGTCAAGCGCCGCTGATGCACGGCAATCAGCACGAGCCCGACAGCCAGTTCGGCCACGGCGATGATCACAAGGGGCAGGGCCAGCTTCTTCAGCAGCAGCCCGGCCTGCAGCGCCAGCAGGGACGAGGCCTGGGCGATCATGGCGCAGGGATTCAGCAGCGCAAATGCGCCCATGGTGATCAGCGTCAGCAGACCGGCGGCGGAAAGCGCGCTGCCGATGTACATGCCGCCCTTGCACAGCCGGCGGTGCATCAGGGCCAGCACCAGCAGCGCCAGCAGGGCGGATACGCCCATGAGCGCCAGCGGCGCCTTGGCCGCCAGATCAAGCAGGCTGTACAGATCCACCTTTTCCGACACCTTCTCCAGCACCTTGGGCATGGCCAGGGTCACCAGCTGATCCCGGATGGGCAGCACGGTGGACTGAATGCCATCCGCAATGGGGTAGGCCACCTTGTCCCGGGCGGTGGCCCGGCGCAGGGTGGAGGACACGGCCTCCTGGAACAGGGGATCCTCCCGCACGGCGTCCTGAATGGCATCCGCGTCCCACTCGGGGGCGGTCAGCACGGGATCGGGCTGAAGGAGGCACATCCACCAGTGAACGACCTCCGCATTGTAGGCGCGCACCGCCTCGGGGGTGACCAGCGCCAGCACCGTCGCCGGATCGAAGGCCTGCTCGGCGGCAAGATCCTCCACCATGTTGGTGATGCGCACCATCTGCGCGTCATTCACGGCGGAATCCAGGGCGACGCTCTCGTGCAGGGCCTCGTCCGTCAGCAGGCGGACGCCCTGCCAGGCAAGGGGCGCGGCGAACACTGTCAGGGTCATCAGGAACGTCAGCAGGATGGCGAAGGTATGGGCCAGACGGCCCGGAAGCAGCTTTTTCATGCGATCACCACCAGCTTCAGCGCAATCATCACCAGGTCATAGAGCTTCTGCCCGTACAGGGCCAGAGCCAGCGCCCCCGCCGCCAGAAACGGCAGGGCGAACAGCAGGGGAAGCAGCCAGTGCAGGCGGCTGGGTTTCTTCATCATCACAGGTCTCGCTTTCTTGCATCGTGGGGGAATAAGGGTGCGCTTCATTATACCGTCAGCGGGCGGGGCGTGTCAATGGTGGCGTGTGCTCTCCCGGGTACGGCGGCGCTTCTTTTGCACGTCGGGCTTGACGGGCGCTTCGCCCCGCAGGGACAGCAGCTGGTCGCGGAGCTTGGCGGCCTTCTCGAACTCCAGGTCCCTGGCGGCGGTGAGCATCTCGTCCTCCAGCTGGCGCAGCAGCGCGGCGCGCTCGTCCTCATTGAGCTTGCCGGGGGCGGCGCTTTCTACCTGTTTGGTGATCTCCAGCACGTCGCGGATGGCGTTGCGCACGCTCTCCGGCGTGATGCCGTGGACCCGGTTGTACTCCTGCTGCAGGGCGCGGCGGCGGTTGGTCTCGGTGATGGCGCGCATCATGCTGTCCGTCATTACGTCCGCGTACATGACCACCCGGCCGTCCACATTGCGGGCGGCGCGGCCGATGGTCTGCACCAGGGAGGTTTCACTGCGCAGGAAGCCCTCCTTGTCCGCGTCCAGGATGGCCACCAGCGATACCTCCGGCAGGTCAAGGCCCTCCCGCAGCAGGTTGATGCCCACCAGCACGTCATACTCGCCCAGGCGCAGGTCGCGGATCAGCTCCATGCGCTCCATGGTCTGCACGTCGCTGTGCAGGTAGCGCACGCGGATCTCCATGCCCTTGAGGTAGTCGGTGAGGCTCTCGGCCATGACCTTGGTCAGCGTGGTCACCAGCACCCGGTTGCCCTTGGCGGTGGTGCGGCGGATCTCCGCCACCAGGTCGTCCACCTGGCCGGTGGCCTTGCGCACGATGATCTCCGGATCCAGCAGGCCTGTGGGGCGGATGATCTGCTCCACCGTCTGCTCGCTGCGGGCAGTCTCGTAGGGGCCGGGGGTGGCGGAAACAAAGATCGTCTGGTGAATCCGCTGCTCGAACTCCTCAAACAGCAGGGGCCGGTTGTCGTAGGCGGAGGGCAGGCGGAAGCCATAGTCCACCAGGGTGTCCTTGCGGGCCCGGTCGCCGTTGTACATGGCGCGAATCTGCGGCACGGTGACGTGGCTCTCGTCGATGAAGCAGAGGAAGTCCTTGGGGAAGTAGTCCAGGAGGGAATAGGGGGCGTCGCCGGGCTTGCGGCCGTCGAAGTACCGGGAGTAATTCTCGATGCCCTGGCAGTAGCCGATTTCCCGGATCATCTCAATGTCATAGTTGGTGCGCTGGGCGATGCGCTGGGCTTCCAGGAGCTTGCCGTCATGCTCGAACTGGGCGATGCGCTCCTGCAGATCCCGCTCGATGACGGCGATGTTCTCCTCCAGGTGGGTCTTGTCCGTGGCATAGTGGGTGGCGGGGAAGATGCTGGCGTGGCTCAGCGTGGACAAGACATGTCCGCTGACGGCCTCAATCTCGCTGATGCGGTCGATCTCGTCCCCGAAGAACTCAATTCGCAGGGCATGCTCGTGCTCCCCGGCGGGGATGATCTCCACCACGTCCCCCCGCACGCGGAAGGTGCCCCGGTCAAACTCGATGTCGTTGCGCTCGTACTGGATGTCGATGAGCATACGCAGCAGCTTGTCCCGGCCGATGGGCATGCCCGGGCGCAGGGAGATCATCTGCCCCTCGTACTCGCTGGGGTCGCCCATGGAGTAGATGCAGCTCACCGACGCGACGATGATCACGTCCTTGCGTTCCCGAAGGGCGGCGGTGGCGGAGTGGCGCATGCGGTCGATTTCCTCGTTGATGGAGGCGTCCTTCTCAATGTAGGTATCGGAGGAGGCGATATAGGCCTCCGGCTGATAGTAGTCGTAGTAGGAGACGAAATATTCCACCCGGCTGTCCGGGAAGAAGGCCTTCAGCTCCGAGCAGAGCTGGGCGGCCAGGGTCTTGTTGTGGGCAATGACCAGGGTGGGCTTCTGCACCTTCTCGATCACCGAGGCCATGGTGAAGGTCTTGCCGGAGCCGGTGACGCCCAGCAGCACCTGCTTCTGCAGACCACGCTGCACGCCCTCGGCCAGGGCGGCGATGGCTTCCGGCTGATCGCCGCTGGGTGCGTAGGGTGCTTTCAGAACAAATCGGCCTTCCATGCCGGTCACCTCCGCAAAAAATCGTACCCGTCAAGGATAGCACACCCGGCCCGGTTTGTGAAGGGGAACAGCCAGGTTGGCAGAAAAAGTCGGGCTTTCAAGGATTCGCTGTTCATGGGGTGGACAGGGGCGGCATGCCCATGCTACCATGGCGGCAGCAAGGGAGGATGGATCGCATGGACATGGTGAAGATCGGCGGCTTTTTGAAAACGCTGCGGCAGGAGCAGGGCCTGACCCAGGCGCAGCTGGGCGAGGCGCTGGGGGTTACGGGGAAAACGGTCTCCCGGTGGGAGACGGGCACCTACCTGCCCCCGGTGGAGATGCTGCAGCTCCTGTCCCGGCGCTACGGCGTGAGCATCAACGACCTGCTGGCGGGCGAGCGCATTCCCCCGGAGCAGCTGCCCACCCGGGCGGAGGAAACGCTGAGGTTGGTTATGCGGGAGACGCCCTTCCTCCTGCAGGAGCAGCAGCGGTTCTGGCGGCGGAAGTGGCGGCGGGATCACCGGGGACTGTTGGCCATGCTGGCAGTGGCGGCTGTGGCAGTGCAGGTAACCGGCGCGGTCATGGACCGGGTGCCGCTGATGACCGCCGGGGCGTTTCTGACCCTGGGCGGCGCGCTGCTGGTTCGCAACCGCCAGGAGGACTACGTGGAGCATCACCTTTACGACGACAGGCTGTGACAAAGAAAACGCCGCCATGGCACGAAGCCGTGGCGGCGCGTTGTTTATTTCCGGGCCACCAGCAAAAACCGGTGGGCCGTGGCGTGAAGCTCACCCTCCTGCTCAAGGATGCGCTGGGCCTCCAGCAGGCGGTCAAGGCACGTATCCACCGAGAAGCCCGGGAACTCCCATGGGCATATCCGTGCGAACCATACCAGGGCACCCACATCAAAGAAACGGATGGGCTGGAAGCCTTCCTCCTGCCGCAGGATGGTGAATCCGACTTCTGCAAAGCGGCGGGATTGCTCGGCGGCGTTCAGCCCGGGGAAGGGCTTGGGCAGGCCGGGCAGCAGCAGCTCTGCCAGCGCACGATCGTTGTCCTCGCCCACCTGCTGGGTGATGAACAGGCCGCCGGGCTTCAAGACCCGCCAGACCTCCGGGATGAGATAGGACTCATGCCGGTTGATGACCAGATCGAAGGCGTTGTCCGGCAGGGGCAGGGGATCCTCGCCGTCGGCCTCCACCACGCGGATGCCCATGGGTGCGAGCTTCTCCCGGCACAGGGCCGCGTTGGGCGGATAGCCCTCGGTGACGGTGGTCATGGTGGGGGAATGTCCCAGCGTCAGCAGGAACTCGCCGCCGCCGGTACCCATGTCCAGCAGGGTCTTGTCTGGGGAAAGATGGCTGCGCACAATGGCCGCGTAGTCCCATGCGTAGTCCTCGCCCTCGGTATAGCGGCCGTGCAGGTGGGAGAAGTCCCAGCCCTTCATGTGGGCAATGGCTTCCTCCTGGAGCCAGGCCTGGCGCAGCTCGGATGATGTCATGCGGATGCAGCTCCTTTCGGGAAACAAAGACAGGTCCGCGAACTTGATGCCGCGGGCCTGCGTGGGGGTCGGGGACGTGGCGGATAAGCGTGCCTTCCTCCTTGGGGAAGGTGGCTGAGCGCAGCCAAGTCGGATGAGGTCGTTCCCCCTGTGCTGCGCATGTCTTGCGGAGGTAGGGCTCCTCCGATGCGGTTGCGCGAACCTGCCGTTTCCAACGCGGGCGGCCTTCGGCGCCTGCTTGGAAACTCTGGCGTGTTCCCTTGGGGTTGCGCGAACCTGCCGTTTCCAACGCGGGCGGCCTTCGGCGCCTGCTCGGAAACTCTGTTCTTTTCCGTTCCTTTTTTCCTGTTCTTTTCTGTTGCGCCTGGGCTGCCGCCCAGACCTGCGCAGGGGCTAACGCCGCCCCTGCACCCGCACAAGGGGCATCGCCCCTTGACCCTTTTTCGCTTCGCGTTCCCTTGTTTATTTCTTCAGACGCTTGTCGCACTTGGTGGCCAGCCAGGTACCGAAGGACTGGATCACCTGCACCACCACCACCAGTACCACCACCGCCGCATACAGGATGGCGTAGCGGTAGCGCTGATAGCCGTAGGTGATGGCGATCATGCCCAGGCCGCCACCGCCCACCGCGCCGGACATGGCGGTGTAGCTCATGATGGTGGTGATGGCCAGGGTGAAGTTGGTGATCAGCGAGGGCACGCTCTCGGGGAGCATGACCTTCAGCAGAATCTGCAGCGGGGTCGCGCCCATGCTCTGGGCGGTCTCGATGATGTTGGGGTTCACCTCGCGCAGGCTGCTCTCCACCAGACGGGCCACGAAGGGGAAGGCCGCGATGGTCAGCGGGACAATGGAGGCCACCGTGCCCACCGAGGTGCCGATGATGGCGCGGGTCAGGGGAATCACCATGACCATCAGGATGATGAAGGGCACGGAGCGCAGCAGGTTGATCACCACGTTCAGGACTTTCATCAGCAGGCCGGGCAGGGGACGGATGCCGCCCTTTTCACCCGCCACCAGGATCATGCCCAGCGGCAGGCCGATGATGATGGCGAACAGCGTGGACAGCAGCGTGGCGTAGACCGTTTCCCACAGCGAACCGGCGAAGGTGCTGGTGATGACCTGCCAGGCCTCGCTCAGCTTTTCCGGGGTGAATGCGCTGGAAAATTTCATTGTTCGCCCTCCTTCGCAGAGTACTCAACCTCAACCTGCACCGTCACGTCAGGGGTCTGACGAAGATAGTTGACGGCGCGGGCCAGCTCGTCCGGGCCGCCGGGGATCTCCAGCAGCATGTAGCCGTAGGCACGGTCGCCCACGCTGCGGGTGGAGGCGGACAGGATGCTCGCCGCGATGCCGCAGTCCATGGCCATCTGGGCCAGCAGGGGCGTCTTGGCTGCCAGCGCGCCGTTGAAGATGATGCGCACCCGCTGGCCGTGGGCGTCCGCCAGGACGGTGCTGTCCGCCATTTCCGGATAGACCAGGTTGCGGGTGGCCTCCGCCCGGGGGTTGGAGAACACCTGGGACACCTCGCCCTCCTCCACCACCTCGCCGTGCTCCAGGATGGCCACGCGGTTGCAGATCTCCTGCACCACACTCATCTGGTGGGTGATGACGATCACCGTGATGCCCAGCTTGCGGTTGATGTCCCGGATCAGCTCCAGGATGGCGTGGGTGGTCTTGGGGTCCAGGGCGCTGGTGGCCTCGTCGCACAGCAGCACCTGGGGATCGGTGGCCAGGGCGCGGGCGATGGCCACGCGCTGCTGCTGGCCGCCAGAGAGCTGCGCCGGGTAGGCGCCCGCCTTGTCCGGAAGGCCCACCAGGGCCAGCAGCTCCCGGGCGCGGGCTTCCGCCTTGGCGCGGGAGATGTGGCTGAGCTGCAGGGGGAGCATGACGTTCTTCAGGCAGGTGCGCTGCATCAGCAGGTTGAAGCCCTGGAAGATCATCGTAACGCTGTGGCGTACCTCCCGCAGTTCCTTTTTGCTCATGGAACCCAGGTCGCGGCCGTCCAGCAGCACGCTGCCCTCCGTGGGGCGCTCCAGCATGTTGATGCAGCGTACCAGCGTGCTCTTGCCAGCGCCGCTCATGCCAATGATGCCGTAAATGTCTCCGTTGTTGATGGTCAGGTTCACATGCCTGAGGGCGTCCACGGGTCCGTCGGATGTGACAAAGTTCTTGGAGAGGTTGCGCAGTTCGATCATCTTCGGCCTCCAAAAGGGTGGTGGTTGATGCCGGGAAAGCGGCAGAGGGCTGACGCAAGAAGAAGGGCACACCGGCCCGTGCCCGAAAGCCCTGCCGGTGTGTCCCCTTCAATGGCGACGGATGCAGTTATTCCGCAGCGGTGCCCAGCGCAGCCAGGTCAGCCTGCTTGCCGCCGTAGAGCGCCATGGGCTCCACGTGGATGCCGGCGATGGTCACGATGTGGGTGCCGTTCTGCTCGTTGAAGTCATCCTGATAGGGCTGATGGGCGAAGTAGTTGGCGAAGATGTCGCCGGACTCCACCATCTCGTTGGGGGTCACATAGTCGGTGACGGTGACCACATCCAGGGTGATGTCCTTGGCAGCCAGAATCTCCTTGGCGATGTTCAGAACCTCCACATGGGGTACGGCGGTGCCGCACACGGTGATGGTGGTGCCGGCCAGGGCAGCGTAGTCCACATCGGCGGCATAGCCATCAGTGGGCTCGGCCACGGTGGCCACAGCGGAGCCGCCGTAGGTGTTGGTGATGAAGTTAACCACCTGCTGGCTGGTCAGGGCAGCGGCCAGGGCCTTGGCTTCGGGGGTCTCCTCGTTGCCTTCCTTGACGCACAGCACGTTCACATAGGGAGAATCGGCGGACTCGATCAGCAGGCCCTGCTCCACGGGATTCAGGCCGGCGTCCAGGGCGTAGTTGTTGTTGATGATGGCGTAGTCCAC
This sequence comes from Eubacteriales bacterium, assembly GCA_034104265.1. Lineage (GTDB taxonomy): Bacteria > Bacillota > Clostridia > Christensenellales > Aristaeellaceae > UBA11524. The sequence goes on from JAXEEE010000069.1 coordinate 26,958, forward strand.
ATCGGCCAGCAGGTTGGGCAGCATGGCGGCCTCAGCCTCGACAAACTCGATGCCCAGGGGATTCTCGGCGATGTCCAGCACGGTGGCGGTGATGCCGGCTTCTTCCTTCAGGGTGATGATGCCGTTGCTCTGCAAAAGCAGCAGGGCGCGGCCCTCGTTGGTGGCGTCATTGGGCACGGCGATGGTGATGCCGTCGGCCAGCGCGACGGTGGCGGACAGAACCAGAACAGCAGCCAGCAGGATGGACAGGAACTTCTTCATGGTGATCTCTCCTTTGTTGATGATTATGTGGGGGAACAAGGATATGCAGCGCCGGGCAACGCGCCTGGCAGGCAGGGGACGAAGGTTCGTCACATTCGCCTGCTTTCCCGGTTGATGCTTGCCTGGTACCGGGCTGTGACCATCATCAGGGAACAGCCTCCTTTCCGCTGTCGGGATAAGAAAAGAGGGAGCCTTCGACGAAGCTCCCTCTCTCACCGGAATCCTGCCAGCCATACGGGATGGCCGGTCATCCGTTATGCAGAAAGCCCATCGAAGCAGACACAGCAACGCATGCACATGCAGCACATGCGCATCTCCATGGGCATCATGGCGGTAATCTTCTTCATAGGACCTTCTCCTTCCCTCAAGCGTTGCAGAAATCGTACCACACACGGGCGAGGATGTCAACACTTTTGGCTGTTTTCCGATTGTTTTTCCGGTGTATGGGAAATTCATCCGGGTTGCAGGGGAAGTTGCGCGCCGCCCCAGCCGTCACAGGACAACCTGCAGCTGCTCCTCAATCTCGTCCCCGGCGGCGTCGTAGTCGCTGTCATCAACAGCATAAGGCCGCCGTTCGGAGCTGGTGATGCCCTCCGCCAGGAGGATTTCAGCCTGAATGCGGGAAACGTCCGCGATGCAGCATGCATCATCGACGGTCACGGTCAGCTCGTAGTCAATGTCGGTATCGTCGGACACCTGCCAGCTGACGGTCACCTGCTGTCCGCGAAACTCCTCCGCCACCGTGCGCCCCAGGTACCGGGCCTTGAAGGCCTCATAGGCTTCTGCGGTTTCGCGCAGGTTCTCCTCCTCGTCGAAGGAGGGGCAGCGCTCCGCCAGGCAGTCCGGGCAGATCCGCGCATCACCCCAGTACGCGCTGTCCTCCACAGACGCGATTTCGCCGCAGATGTCGCAGGTGAAGTAATCTTCAGCAAAGCAGTAGGTGCAAATCCTGGATCCGTCGCTGAGTTCAAAGTCTTCCGCTGCGTCATTGACGGAGAAGGTCTCGCCGCACAGGGCGCAGGTAAAGCAGCAGTCTTCCGCACAGGAAGCGCATACCCATACTTCATCGTTTTCCAGATAGACGGCGTCCTCATCATTTTCATCGATGGGCTCGCCGCATTCGCTGCAGATGCGTTCCTCGTCCATGGCGCGAATCCTCCTGTCATGCATGATGGCCGGTCATCGGCCCTTCAAGCAGATCATACCACGGGCAGTGCGCGAAGGCAAGTTCCGATGGCTGTCAACGTAAACTTTTCCCCGGGGGCTTGCAAAGGGGCGCAGGAGCGGCTACAATAATCATGGACGATTGTGTACAGATGAGGTGACGGAATGAAACGCTTGGGTATCCTGCTTGTGCTCCTGCTGCTGCCCTGTGCGCTGGCGCTTGGCGAGGGCGAGGTGATCCTCACCGGCGAGGACGTGGTGATGGAGGAGGCCGTGGAGGCCCGCGAGCTGCAGTACGGCGACGACGGCGATGACGTGGCCGAGCTCCAGCAGCGGCTGACGGATCTCTACTATTATACAGGGAACATCTCCGGCCGCTACCGGGAGGGAACGAGGGCGGCCATCCGCGCCTTCCAGGAGGATTTCAACCTGGAGGTGACCGGCGTGGCCGACACCGAGACCCAGGCGCTGCTCTTCGCCGTATTGTACAGGCCGCTGCGCTACGGCTCCTCCGGCGAGGACGTGAAGCGCCTCCAGACCCGCCTGACCGAGCTGGGCTATTATCACGGTAAGATCAGCGGCAACTACCTGGAGGGAACGCAGAGCGGCATTTCCGCCTTCCAGGAGAAGAACGGCCAGGAGAAAACCGGCGTGGCCGACAACGACACCCAGAGCCTCCTCTACAGCCGCGACGCGCTGAGCAAGGAGGTCAAGGCGGAGGTCATTCCCACCCCCGCGCCGGACAATTTCCTGGTCATTGACGATTCCCAGGGTGATGTGGCCGCCACCCCCGACGCCACCGTGGCCTTCTCCAAGAAGCTGGCCCGGGGCTCCGCTGGTGCGCTGGTCAAGCAACTGCAGACCCGTCTGACAGAGCTGGGGTACTATACCGGCCCCATCAGCGGCAACTTCCTGGCCAAGACCACTGCGGCGGTGAAGGCCTTCCAGACGCAGAACGCCCTGGAGGCCGACGGCGTGGTGGGCGAGCTGACCTGGCATCTGCTCTTCAACGACCCCACTGTCGTGCTGCCCGAGCATACCCCAAAGCCCACGCCTGAACCCACGCCCGTGCCCTTCGCCATCACGGTGGACGTGAACAACCAGGTCACCACCGTCTATGGCCGGGATGAGAACGGCGAGTACACCGTGGTCATCCGGGAGATGCTCTGCTCCACCGGTACCAAGTCCTATCCCAGCGACGTGGGCGAGTGGGTGCTCAACGGCCGCACCGCCCGCTGGTGCTACTTCCCCAGGTGGGGCGGCCATGCCCAGTACTGGACGCGGATCAACAGCGGCATCGCCTTCCATTCCGTGACCTACAGCTCCGTCAACACCATGGCGCTGAATACCTCCAGCTACAAGAACCTGGGCTCCCGGGCCTCCCACGGGTGTATCCGCCTGACCGTGGCGGACGCCAAGTGGATCTACGACAACGTGGGCGAGGGCACCGTGGTGACCATCACCGAGGATCTTCCTGCGGATCCCGAGCTGCGGGCATCGCTGAAGCTGCCGCCCCTGGATTACAGCCGCATGCTGCCCCAGACCACCCCGGAGCCCACCCCTGAGCCGGTGTACGTCTCCGGCGCGCAGCCCCCGCTGCCCCTGGAAAAGCTGCAGAAGAACGACTCCTCCGAGGCGGTGTTCTGGATGCAGAAGAAGCTCAAGGAGCTGGGCTACTACGGCGGCAAGTGCTCCGGCACCTACCTGAACGGTACGGTCAACGCCGTCAAGGCCTTCCAGAAGGACGCCGGGCTGAAGGTTACCGGCACCGCTTCCGTGGAGACCCTCGAACGCCTTTATGAGCAGGAACTGGCCACGCCCACGCCGTCCCCCGCGCCCACCATGACCCCCGAGCCCATCCCCATGCCGGAGGCGTCGCCCGCGTCGTCCTCCGACATGAACTGATCTCCGGGGAACCGCGTCAGCAATAGGGTCAAGGGGCAAGGCAGCCCGAAACACCCCACGCATACAAAGCGCCCCGCATGGGCAGCACGCGCTGTCTGTGCGGGGCGTTTGAGACGGATGAACCATGTCGTCCTTGGGTCGCAGGAAAACCGCCTGCCTGCGGGGAAACTTACTTCCGTGCCACGCCGGTTTCCCGGGCGGCCTGCATCACAGCGTCCGCCACAGCCCGGGCCACCCGCTTGTCCAGGGGATCGGGCAGGATGTAATCGGCGGACAGCTTGTCGCCCACCAGGTCGGACAGGGCGCGGGAAGCCGCCATCTTCATTTCCTCATTGATGCAGCGGGCGCGGCAGTCCAGCGCGCCGCGGAAGATGCCCGGGAACGCCATGACGTTGTTGATCTGGTTGGGATAGTCGCTGCGGCCGGTGCCCACCACCTTCGCGCCGGCGGCACGGGCCTCGTCGGGCATGATCTCGGGGGTGGGGTTGGCCATGGCGAACACGATGGGATCCTTCGCCATGGAGCGCACCATGTCCTGGCTTAGCACGCCCGGGGCGGACACGCCGATGAACACGTCCGCGCCCTTCACCGCGTCGGAAAGCAGGCCCCGCAGATGCTCCCGGTTGGTGACCTTCGCCATCTCCGCCTGGGCGGGGTTCAGCTCGGGCATGCCCTCGTCAATCACACCGAAGCGGTCGCACAGGATCAGGTGCTTCACGCCAAGGTTCAGCAGATGCTTGGCAATGGCGATGCCTGCGGAGCCGGCACCGTTCAGCACCACCCGCGCCGTGCCGATCTCCCGCCCGGTGACCTTCAGCGCGCCCAGCAGGGCTGCGGCCACCACCACGGCGGTGCCGTGCTGATCGTCATGGAAAACAGGGATGTCGCACACCTGCTTGAGCTTTTCCTCAATCTCAAAGCACCGGGGGGCGGCGATGTCCTCCAGGTTGATGCCGCCAAAGCTCCCCGCCAGCAGCGATACCGTGCGGACGATCTCGTCCACGTCCTTGCTGCGGATGCACAGGGGGAAGGCGTCCACGTCGGCAAAGGCCTTGAACAGCGCGCACTTGCCCTCCATCACGGGCATGCCGGCCTCCGGGCCGATGTCGCCCAGGCCCAGCACGGCGGTGCCGTCGGTGACCACGGCCACCAGGTTGGCCCGGCGGGTCAGCTCGTAGGACTTGTCCACATCCTCATGGATGACCATGCAGGGCTCGGCCACGCCGGGGGTATAGCATAGGGACAGATCCCGCCGGTCGTTCACCGGCGCGCGGGACACAACCTCGATCTTGCCCTGCCATTCATAGTGCTTCTGCAGCGATTCTTCACGGATGGTCATGCTTCAGCCTCCATTGTATTCGTTCGTTGTTCGGGCGTACGGCAATAGTTTACCTTTTTCTTTGGGATTTGTCCATACTTGATTCGGAGGGATACCATGCCAAGCAAGCGCGAAAAGCTCTATCAAGCGGCAGAGATGCTGCCTGTCCTGCGCTGCCCCGTGTGTGGCGGCGATATGAACCGCGTCGGGGACGACTTCGCCTGCCATCGTGGCCACCGGGTGAACGTGAACCGCCGGGGCTGCCTGAACTTCCTCTCATCCCCGGCAGACAGCTGCTATGACGCGGCCTTGTTCGCGGCCCGGCGGCGGGTGTTCGCCTCCGGCTGCTACGACGCCGTGGCGGAGGCCATCGCCGCCCTGCTGCCCCCGGGGGAGCAGCGGCTGCTGGACGCTGGCTGCGGTGACGGCTGGTACTTAAGCCGTCTGCTGGAAAGGCATCCCGACTGGCGGGGCGCGGGGGTGGACATCAGCCGGGACGCGATCCTCGCTGCCACGGATCAGCCCTGTACCGCCCTGTGGTGCGTGGGGGATCTGCGCCGCCTGCCCTTCCGGGACGGTGCGTTCACCGCTGTGCTGGACGTGCTGACCCCCGCCAATTACGGGGAATTCCGCCGCGTGCTGGACAAAAGCGGCTTGCTGGTGAAGGTGTACCCCGGCAGTATGTATTTGAAGGAAATCCGCGCGGCCCGGGGTATGGAGCCCTACGCCGAGGGCCAGGTGGATGCGTACCTGCGGGAGAAAGCGGCGGTGGTGGGGGAGAGGCGCGTGACCGTCGCTCACCTGGTATCGCCGGAGCTGTGGCGGGACTTCGTGTGGATGACCCCGCTGAACCAGGACCTGACCCCGGCGGAAAAGGACGAACTGGCCGCGCATCCGGCGGAAACGGTGACGGTGGATCTGCACGTGACGGCCTGCCGGTGGGAGGAATGAGCATGACGCATCCGGCCAAGTGGCGGGAGACTGTCGATCCCTTTCAGCTGCCCTTCCGGCGCTTCCGCCTGACGGAGGTGCTGGGCTATCCCCACGCGGGAAACGACGTGTTCCACGTCCGGGGCGTGGCGGAGGGCCGGGCGGTGGAGGCTTATGTGAAGGTATCGCGGCGGCCGGAGGTGGACTTCCGCCGGGAGGTCGCGCTGCTGCAATGTCTGCCGCTGCCGCACCTGCCCCGGCTGCTGGACTGGGACGAAACGGGCTTCCGCTGGACGGTGACGGAGGCCCTGCCCGGGGAGCGGCTGTCGGTGATCGTGGGGGACGGCGGGGCGGCGGCTTCCCTGCCCTACATGGCGGACTACGGGGAGATGCAGGCCCGCTGGCATGAGCTGCCAGGAGTCTGGCCTGCCATGCCCCACCGGCTTTTCATGGACGTACCGGGGGAGGAGCATGCCCGCCGCTACGGCTGCGAGGAAGCCAGGGCCTGGCTGCTGGCCCATCCGCCGGGGGAGGGGCAGCAGTGCCTCTGCCACGGGGATTTCCACTACGCCAACGTGCTGTGGCAGGACGGGCGGCTCTCCGCTGTGCTGGATCTGGAGCTGGCTGGCTTGGGCGACCGGGAGTACGACCTGGCCTGGGCTGTCTTCCGCCGCCCGGGGCAGCGGTTCATGACCACGGAGGAGGATGTTCAGCGGTACCTGGCGGGCTACTGCCGCCGGGGGATCTTCGACGAGGGCCGGCTGCTGTACTGGCTGGTGAACGACTACGCCTGGTTCCTGGGCGTGGGCGCGGAGGATCAGGCATACACGGCCTGGGTCAGGGCATGGCTGAAGAAGCATATCGGATGAAGGAGGCCCCTGCGGCAGTCATGCGCCGCGGGGGCCTTGCGCACTTCGGCAGACGCGCGGCGCAGGGCGTCCCGGTGGGCTTCGGCGCCTGGACATCGCTGCTCCTGGAGACGGATCACCGTTCTTGCGGAAGGCTTCATCCGTTCCACATCATGGGTAAACGTTTTATTGTATGGCCTGCACTTTTTTCTTTTGCGGAAGCGGAAAAAGGGCGCGAAAACGTTTGACAAAACGATGCTGTTCCACTATGATACAATCACTGCATATCATAGATACTTTTACCCTTTTTGAAGAACAGAGGTGGGTTCATGTCCCGTAAGCAGATTACGATCTACGATATTGCCCGGGAGGCGGGGGTATCCGCCTCAACGGTGTCGCGGATCCTGACCAACAGCGCCGGGGTCAAGCCGGACAAGCGCCAGCGGGTGATGGAGCTGGTGGAGAAGTATCACTTCCGCCCCAACGCCATGGCCAAGGGGCTGAGCGAATCCCGCAGCAAGCTGATCGGCATGCTGTGCCCGGATGTGTGCAATCCGTATTTCTCCAGCGTGTACGCCGAGTGCGAGCAGGTGGCCTATGAGGCGGGGTACACGGTGGTGCTGAACAATACCGCCGCCAAGCTGGAGCGCGAAATCGCCTTCATGCAGCGGATGTCGGGCTACCGGGTGGAGAGCATGATCATCTGCGGCGGCGTGGCGGACTGGATCACGCCTCCGGAAAATTACTTGCGGACGCTGACGCACTGCGCGCGGCAGATGCCGGTGGTGATTGCCGGGCAGCGGCCGGAGATGGAGGAATGCAACCAGATTGTGCTGGATCATGCGGGGGGCATGCGGCAGGCGATGCGGCATCTGTACTCCCTGGGGCACAGGCGGATTGCCTTCCTCTACAGCCATGAGCATATCTATCAGACGGCAGCCAAGAAGGCTGCCTATTGCCAGGTGCTGGCGGAGCTGGGTCTGCCGGTGCGGGAGGAATATCTGCTGAACATCGTTACCATGGATGTGCAGAGCGGCTTTCGCGGGATGAACCAGCTGTTGGCCCTGCCCGAGCCGCCCACGGCGGTGATTGTGACCAACGACATGATGTGCGTCGGCGCACTGCAGGCGGTCAACCGCCTGGGCTACTCCGTGCCCGATGATTTCTCCCTGATCGGCTTTGACGATGTGTACCTGACGGAGCTGACCCAGCCGCACCTGAGCAGCATCCACCTGGACTATGTGGAGTACGGCAGGCTCCTGATTGACACGGCCATCCGCGCCACGGACAGGACGCAGCCTGTGCAGAAAATAGTGTTCCCCATGTCGCTGACCATCCGCGAATCCTGCAGAAAAATACCCGTCTGACCGGAAACAAAGATGAAAATGGAAAAAACGGCTTGACAGGGAGCCTTTGTCGTATCATCATGAAGCCATGAAACCGGATTCAAAAAGTGGGACGCACTCATCCGGCTGGAAAAGATGGGAAATATGTGACCGCGCAGTCCGGTAAAGGGCCTGGCAAATTGCATGCGTTTTCTGTCGCTGCGGCGGAGAAAGAGCTTTTTTTTTGCGCTTGATTGAAACCGGTTGCAATACCGGATCACCCCTGTGCTGCCGGCGAAAGCCTGCCAATAGATTCCCAAGCAAGAAGAAGGTTTCCCCATGAAAAGGACGGTATCCCTGTTTCTGGCGCTGTGCCTGCTGGCTGCCCCCGCCTCGGCGGAGAGCGGCAAGGTCAAGCTGACCTTCAGCCACTGGGGCTCCACCGCGGACGCGGCTGTGTATCAGGCCCGCGTGGATCTGTTCAACGCCCAGAGCGACACCATCGAGGTGGAAGTGCTCTACATCCCTGACGACTATGCGACCAAGGTCACGACCATGCTGGCTTCCGGCACGGCGGCGGACGTGATGGTGGTGGCGGAGGAGACCAACGCCTTTGCCTACCGCGGCCAGCTGCTGCCCCTGAACGACTACCTGGCCTCCGCGGGCATTGACCTGGCGGCGCAGGTGGGTCAGGCGGGCGTGAACGCCTACACCTACGACGGCGTGACCTACGGCATTGCCGACCGCGCCGGCTGCTCCGTGGTGTACTACAACAAGGAACTGTTCGACGCTGCCGGCGTGGGCTATCCCAGCATCGACTGGACCCGCGACGACTTCCTGGCTGCCGCCAAGGCCATCGCCACCGAGGGCGACCCTGCCGACAAGGTCTGGGGCTATGTGCAGGAAGACTGGTTCCCCTACTGGATGAGCTGGATCTATGGCGGCGGCGGCGCTGTGGTGGATGCTGAGGGCAACATTGTCGTCAACTCTCCCGAGAACGTTGCTTCCCTGACCTTCCTGCGCGATCTGGTCAGCGTCCATGGCGTCACCCCCTCCCGCAGCCAGATGGCTTCCATCGGCACCGGCGCGACGGCGTCCTCCCTGTTTGCTTCCGGCAAGGCTGCCATGTACTGCACCGGCGCCTGGGGCATCGCGTCCTTCAAGGATGTGGAAGGCCTGAACTGGGATATGGCGCCCCTGTGGGACAAGGCTGCTCCCGCCTTCGGCAGCTCCCTGACCATCAACGTTGCCACCAAGTATCCCGACGAGGCCTTTGAAGTGCTGAAGTTCCTCTCCGGCGTGGAGTCCCAGAGCCTGATTGCCAAGAACTGCGAGGACGTGCCTGCCAACCTGACCGTGCTGGGCTCCGACGACTTCCTGAAGGCTGACTGGTCCGACCGGGAGATCAACATGAACGTGTTCGTGGACTCCGTGGACATCACCTTCGCGCCGCCCACCCTGCCTGAGTGGGCCAGCTGGAGCAGCGTCTGGGGCGAGCTGGTTGACCCCATCTATGACGGCGAAGGCGACCCCGCTGCCATCCTGGAGGAAATGCAGACCCAGATGCAGCAGGTCCGCGACGATCTGTAATTCTCTGCGAAGCCCTTGCCCGGCCCCTACATCTGCTCGGAATGGGACGGCGGCGGCATTCCCATCTGGGTGCACATGCAGTCCGACGCGGTGCGCCAGTATGATGAAACATACCTGGCCATGTTTCGGCAGTGGATGGATCGCATCCTGCCCATCATCCGGGATCATCAGCTGGGGCATGAGGGCTCCATTGTCCTTTTGCAGCTGGAGAACGAGCTGGATCTGTTCCCCTGCCGCCATGCCCGCCGCTACATGGAAGCCATCCGCGACATGGCGGACGCTTATGGCATCGAGGTGCCCTATGTGGCCTGCGTGGCCGGGAAGGGCGATGTGGACGCCGCCACCGGCAGTGTGGAGCGCATCACCCCAGCCTTCAACATTTATCCCCCCTTCTCCGAGCCCACGGTGGAGGAGAAGATGGAGATCATCCAGAAGGAAATCCTCATGCCCCGGGGGCTGCCCCTCCTGGCCACCGAGACGGAGCGGGAGCACAACTTCATGCGGCGAGAGCTGGCCAGCGGCGTCAGGCTGATCAGCCCCTACTGCCAGACCGCCACCACCAACTTTGACTGCCGCAACGGCGTATCCTCCTGGTCCAGCACCCCGGAGAAGCGCATTGTCTACATCACCAACGACTACGACATGGGCTCCATGCTCAAGTCGGACGGCGCCATCACCCGGGAATTCCTGGAGGCGCGGCTGCTGGCGAACATCATCCGCACCCTGGGGGACAAGGTAGCTGCCGGCGCACCCTTTGCCCTGCACGATATTCAGGTGCGGACCGGCTTCCGCACCAATGATGAGGGCGTGCATGCCATGGCTCTGCAGGGCGGCGGGCTGATGCTGTGCCTGCCCAACCTGAGCCGGGAGGCAGGAGAGGCGCATGTGACCTGGAAGGGGGAGCAGTTCTCCCTGACGGTGGAGGGCGATACCACCCGTCTGCTGCTGTTCGGGGTGAACATGGGCGCCTGGGGCTATCCGTCGGTGACGCTGCGGTGGGCCGCGGCAGACATTGCCTGGATTGCCGGGGACGAGATGGTGATCTACGGCGAGGGCGACGGCGTATGCCTGGAGGTCGGCGGCGAGAAGCGCGTCTGCGTGGGCGGCGAAGCCGTGACCGCGGACGGAAGGACGCTGCACATCCGCCGTGTCAGCCGGGAGGAAGCGGCCCGGGCTCAGTCGCCCTGGCTGCCTGCGCTGGATCAGCCGGTGCTGCCGCCCTGGCAGAGCAGGGAAGCCGCCGTGGAGGCCTCGGCCCCTGCGGAGCCCATGCATGCCGCCCGGGAGGACGACATTCAGGCCATGGAGAAGCTGGGCGCATACGGCGGGCGCGGGCTGTATGAGTTTGACGTGCCGCCCTGCCAGGGCCTGCTGGTGGACAACGCGGCGGACATCGCCACCCTGAAGGTGGACGGAAGGCACGTGCGCACCTGGGTCAGCGATGCCTCCATGCAGCGGCTGCCGGTGCAGGGCGGCCATGTGGCGCTGCAGACGGAGATCTGGGGGCATACCTGCTTTGACGAGGCATACAATCCGCTGATGTTCATGAGCTCCCTGCGGGGGCTGGAGGGCGCGTACGCCATCCTGGAGGAGCGCGCCATCCACAACAACTGGCGCTTTGCCCCGGACGAAGGCCCCTTCACCGGGCATGTCACGCCGGTGTGGTCGGCGCTGCCCTGCCTGACGGATTTCGGTGCCCTGATCCCCAGGAGCACCACCCGCTCCGGCATGTTCCGCAAGGAAATCCGCATGCCCCTGGCCGGTGACACCCGCATGCTGTCCTTCGTGGGGGTCAGCATGACCATGGCGGTGTACGTCAACGGCCGTCTGGTGGGGGAGGTGGACCGCACCAACCCCTATGTGGATCTGACGGCCTGGACGAAGCCCGGGAGGATGGAGGAGATCATCGTCCGGGTGCGGGCGGACAACTGCGAGGCACAGCCGGGCGCACTGAAGCTGATCGGCGCGGAGAAAATCCGGCGGGCGCGCATCGCCACGCAGCCGGTGGCCGCCATGACCCGCAAACGCCCGATGGAGGGCACGGCGGTGCAGCTGCCCCTGAAGCTGCAGGGCGGCGAGGCCATATGGCTGAAGGTGAGCATTCCCCCGGAGGAGAACCGGGAGCTTTGGCTGCGGCCCGTGGGCCGGGAGGTCATGGTGACGGTGGTGAACAACGGCCATGTGCTGGGCCGCCTGATGCCCGGCAGCGACGTGGAGGCCTTGTTCCGCTCCGGCGACAGCCAGCGGGTGTGGATGCCCCGCGAATGGCTGCGGCAGGATGCGGAGGTCTGCCTGCTGGCAGAGGGCCTGAAGGACGGCGCGGCGCTGGAGGCGCTGTTCATTGACTGGCGATGAATGGAAGGAGGAATACCATGCGCTACGCGCTGGGGGCGGATATCAGCTGGTATCCGCAGATGCTGGCAAGCGGCTTTGTCTTTCGCAATAAGGACGGCAGGGAGCAGGATCTGCTGCAGACGCTGAAGGACTTCGGCATCAACAGCATTCGCCTGCGCACCTGGGTGGAGCCGTCGGAGGATCCTCATGCGGGCCACTGCTCCCGGGAGGAAACCCTGGCTCTGGCCAGGCTTTGCCGGGACGCGGGCTTCCGCATCATGATCGACTTCCACTACGGGGACACCTGGTGCGACGGCAGCCATCAGCCCATGCCCCGGGCCTGGAAGGGCCTTGACCGGGAGGCGCTGGAAAATGCGCTCAGCCAGTACACCCGGGATGTGCTGACCCTGCTCCGGGACGGGGGCGTTACGCCGGAGTGGGTGCAGCTGGGCAACGAAACGGATCTGGGCCTGGTGCTGCCCATGGGCTCCACGGAGGATTTCGGCTACTTGAGCCGCCTGTACAGCGCCGGGCATGATGCGGTGAAGACCGTCTTCCCGGCATGCAAAACCATGATCCAGCTGTCGGAAATCACCCGGACGGACTTCAACCTGAACTACTTTGCCCAGCTGGAGAAGCACGGCTGCCGCTATGACATGATGGGCTTCTCCTACTACCCCTATCACCTCAGGAACAACTACGGCACAACCTACGCCCAGGCGAAGGACGCCTTTGAGCGCAGCATGCGGGCGATTCCCGGCCGCTTCGGCAGGGAATTCATGATTGTGGAAACCGGCGGCCCGGACGATGATGAGGAGGACAGCTGCCGCCTGATGGCGGACGTCATCGCCGCCATCCGCACAGCGCCCCTGTGCACGGGCCTGATGTGGTGGGAGCCCGAGGGCGCGCGGGTGTGGAGCGATTACCCGCTCAGCGCCTGGCGGGCCGACGGCACGCCGACCCGGGCCATGGACATGTTCCGCACGCTGGAGCAGGCGTGAAAAAAAGGACGTCAGCGATTCGCTGGCGTCCTTTTGCGCGTGGGGCGCTATGGCTGGGCAGGGGTGTCCAGGGTGCTGTGGGCCAGGCTGTCGCGGTATTCCTGGGGAGAGCAGCCCATCATCTTGCGGTAGAAGCGGCAGAAGTTGGCCGTAGAGGAGAAGCCCACGGCCTCGCCCACGTCGTTGATGCGGACGCTGCCGTTTTTCAGCAGCTGATTGGCCCTGCGGATTCGGGCGGCGCTGATGTAATCGGACAGGGTTTCGCCGGTCACCTGATGAAACAGCCGGGACAGGTAGGTCGGGTTGAAGAAGGTGATGCCGGCGATCCGGGACAGGCTCAGCTCCTCCGGACGGTCCAGATTCCGCTCGATATAGGCCTTGATCTGCTGGATGACGGACTGGCTGCGGCTGCCCTGGTCGTTGGCGCTGATGCGGAACAGCAGCTGGCCCAGCTCCACCAGAGCGTCCGCCGCCTGCTGCCAGGAGGAGAAGCCGGAGGCGGCGGTCAGCCCGGGCAGCCCGCCGGGATACTGGATGCTGTCGTGCAGCCTCCAGCGGTTGATGTAGGCCAGAAGCAGTCGGCTCAGGGAGAGATAGGCCTCCAGGGCGTAGGGATCGTTCATGTCCTCCCTGCGGCGCAGGGCATCGGCGGCGCGGTTCAGCAGGGCCATGAATTCCTTGCGGTTCAGGTGATCCATGGCGTCCTGCAGGCGGCTGAGGGCTGAATCGGGCAGCAGAGGGACAGCGTCGCTCCCGCGGGCATCAGGGGCCTGCAGGGCAATCATACCGGGCAGTCCCGGCCCCTGGCAGACGCGCTGGCGCAGGGCCTGGTAGGCGGCGGCAAGCTGCTCCGGTGCAACGGCGGAGGTGTGCAGCGCGAAGGACAGGGTCAGCCGGGCCTCGCTCAGGGCCGCGCTCTGCACCAGATCCAGGTTTTCCCGGACATAGCGCATGCACCGGCCCATGTCCAGCTCCGGGTCGGGCTGCAGCAGCCACAGCAGATCCTGGTGCCGGTTCCAGAAGGCAATGCGGATGGGGTAGGGAGCCAGCTGCCTGCGCAGCGCGCGGTCGGCCGCCAGCAGCCGCTCATGGAATTCCTCCAGGGTCAAGGCCTGGGTGTCGCCCTCCATGTAGGCGTAGAGCGGGAGCATCGGCTGCTTCAGGCTGATGTCCAGCGCATCGGTTTTCATGGAGGTGGGCGTTACCTGCCGTGCGGCGCCCTCCACCAGCGCGGAGAGCGCCTCCCGCTGCATCAGCTGCCGTGTGACGGCCTGCTGATTGATCAGCTGCTGGCGGGTTTCCCGGTGGCGCTGAGCCTGATCCAGCTGCAGCATGGTGTTCTCCAGCGTGGTGATGATCCGGTCGAAGCCCTCGGTTTTCAGCAGGAAGGTCACCGCGTCCCCCTGCACGGCCCGGTAGATGGTATCAAACTCGCTGTGCCCGGAGAGGAAGATCACGCGGCACTCGGGCCAGTCCTCGCGGATGCGGCTCATCAGCTGCAGGCCGTCCATGCCGGGCATGTGTACGTCGGAAATCACAATGTCCATGCGGGTTTCCGACAGCAGGGCCAGGGCTTCCTCGCCGCTGTAGGCGCTGTACAGGTCGATATCCAGCCCGCTTTCGGACAGCACGGACACAAGCCCCTGCACAATGATTGGCTCGTCGTCAACAATCAGGACTCTTCGCATGGGCAGCCTCCTGTCGGTCAAGGGGAATCCGCATGGTTACCCGCAGGCCACCCAGCGGGCTGCGGGTGAAGGTCAGGCCGTAGCCCGGGCCGAAGCGCAGGCGCAGGCGGCGGTGTATGTTGATCAGCCCGGTGGTTTCCTGTACGTCGGGGTTGGTCAGGCTGGCGGTCATGGCGGCCAGGGCGTCCTCCGTCAGGCCGTCGCCGCTGTCCTCCACGCAGATGAGCACATCCCCCGCCTCCCGGAGGAAGCTGAGCTGAATCTGCCCGCGGCTGGCGTGCTCCAGCCCATGCAGGTAGGCGTTTTCCAGCAGCGGCTGCAGCACCAGGCGGGGGACCACCGCCTGCGCCATGGCAGGAGGCAGGGCCGGGAAGGTCATGCGGATCCGGGAGGAGAAGCGCATATCCTGGATGGCGGCGAAGTTGCGGGCGTGGGCCACCTCCTCCTCCAGGGAGACCTCCTGATTCCCGGTACGGGTGACGTAGCGGAAATATTCCCCCAGCTCGGCGGCCAGGGTTTCAATGGTGTCGGTATCTCCCAGCTGCGCCAGGGAGCGGATGGTGAACAGGTTGTTGTACAGGAAGTGGGGGTTGATCTGGGACTGCAGCTGCTTCAGCTCCGCCCGCTGGGTGCGGATGGTCTGCATGTACACCTGCTCGATCAGCTCGCCCAGGCGCTGGTTCATCTGGTTGAAGCGCTGGAACATGTCGGCGAAGTCGTCGTCCCGGGCGTGATGGATCCGGATGGAGAAGTCGCCGTGCTCCACCCCGGCAAAGGCCTCGGACAGCTTGTGCAGCGGCTTGTGGATGCGATTCCACATATGGAAGACATAGCCCAGGTTGATCAGGATCAGCAGCAGGATCATCCCAACGAAAATCGTCCCCTGCAGGTTCAGCACGGAGAAGGCCCTGTCGTAGAGCTGCAGCTTGACCAGGGTGAGGGCCTTGGTGGAGGCGGTGTTGCGGGCGGCGGAGGCCAGGTAGCGCTGACCGTTGGAGAGGGTGACCTCGAAGGCGGAGGCCCCCTGGGCCAGGGTGAAAAGCTCCCCTGCGTCAAAGGCGAGGCCGTCGGGAACAAGGCTGCTGACCAGTTTGCCGTCATCACTGAAGAGCAGGATGACCTCGCCCTCCTGGGCGCTGATGGCGGAAAGATAGGCTGCCAGCGCCTGCTGGTTCAGCCGCAGGCACAGCAGGTAGGAGGCGCCGTTCTCCTTGAGGTAGTAGTTGTAGGTGGGATAGGCCATCATGATGTAAAACTGGCCGTCCATCTCAATGAGCGCCTGGGTCTGGTTGACGCACAGGTCGTTGGCACGCTGGAAGTCCTCTGTGGACAGCGCTTCCACCCCGCTGGCAGTGATGGCCTTGCCGATGGAGGGCGCAAGGAAGATGGCCTCGCTCACCAGGGAGGAGGAATTGGTCAGCATGAACATGCGGTCCATCACCCGCAGCATGGCCAGCACCTCCTGGGGCCGGGAATAGTAGCCCGGCGTGACGCCCAGGCGGTTGATATCCTCGTCATAGAGCAGCTCCCGCTGCATGTCCATGGTCTTGTCCAGGGACAGGGCGAGCTGTTCGGCGGCGGCGTCCACCTGGGTGGTGTTGCGGGCGACAATCTCCCGCCACAGGGTCTGCTGGCTGTAGCTGGTCACCATGGCGGCAATCAGCAGCATGATCAGCAGCATGGACAGGGAAAAAAGCACTGAGCGTCCCTGCAGGGACCGCAGCCAGGCACGGAAGGAGCATCGCTGATGGGTCATAGGCACGCCTCCCTTGTTTACACCTCTATTATATAGGTAATGACGCCGCCTGTCATCAGAAATGGTAAATGGAAGAATGCATTGTAAAGAAATGAATGTACACAATGGTCAAAGAATAGTCTAAAATAACAAACAGAAGGGGCGTAGCCCCAAAAAAGAACATGGAGGGAGATCCGCATGAAGAAATGGCTGTCCATCCTGCTGTCCGTGTGCATGATCCTGACCGCCTGCAGCGCGTTGGCTGAGGTGACGCAGGCAGACATCGACAATCCCTACGATCCGCCCATTGAGCTGACCGCATGGCGTTACCTGTCCTCCGCCATCCAGTTCGAGAATGGCGACACCATTGAGGACAACATCTACATCGACCGCTTCCTGAGCGACCTGGGCATCAAGCTGACCTATGACTGGGTGGTGGCTGAGGAGCAGTTCGACCAAAAGATGAATGTGTCCATCGCCTCCGGCGACCTGCCCGACCTGATGTGGCTCAAGGCCGCCCAGCTCAAGGAGCTGGCTCAGGAGGGCGAGCTGTACGATCTGACCGACCTGTTCGACCAGTATGCCAACGAGTACGCCAAGGAAACCCTCATGGCGGACATGAACCAGTTCGATACCGCCAAGGTGGACGGCCGGCTGTACGCCATTCCCCACACCGCCTCCTCCTTCGACTCCCTGGGCGTGCTGTTCATCCGCACCGACTGGCTGCAGAAGCTGAACCTGCCCGAGCCCACCACCCTGGCTGAGCTGGAGACCATCATCCGCGCCTTCGCCACCCAGGATCCCGACGGCAATGGTGTGGACGACACCTACGGCCTGGCGCTGCAGAAGGAATTCTACAAACATGCGCATGCCTCCGCTGTGGGCCTGTTCTACGGCTACCATGCCTATCCCATGAGCTGGATCGAGACGGAGGACGGCAGCCTGGCCTATGGCTCCGTGCAGCCCGAAATGCGCGACGCCCTGCTGAAGCTGCAGGCGTGGTACAAGGAAGGCCTGATCGATCCCGAATTCGGCGTGAAGGACAAGGCCAAGGTGAAGGAAACCGTGTCCGCGGGCAAGGTGGGCGTTGTGTACGGCACCATGTCCTCCGCCGGTGCGTTCCTGGACGCCAGCGTGGTCAATGATCCCAGCTGTGACTGGAAGGCCTATCCCGTCCTCTCCGCGGACGATCAGCCCGCCACCCCCATCACCAAGATGCCCGTCAGCCGCTACTATGCCATCAGCGCTGACTGCGAGCATCCCGAGGCCATCATCAAGCTGCTGAACTGGAGCCACCAGAGCGCCTATGGCGAGCAGGAGGACAACTCCCTGTCCATCTCCGAGAGCGGCATCGCCGTGTGGCAGTACAACGTCATCGGCGACGAGAACCCCGGCAAGAACCTCAACGCCTTCAAGAAGATCCGCACCGCCTTTGAGACGGGGGATCCTTCCGCCCTGAATACCGAGGAGCGGGGCTACTACGACCGCATCCTGACTTGGCGCAACGACAAGAATCCCGACGGCTGGACCCAGGACCGCATCTTTGGTGAGAACAGCAGCTTTGCTGTGATCGAGCAGTATGTGGACAGCGGCAACTACATCACCAACAAGTTCTACGGCACGCCCACCGATTCCATGAACAAGTACATGGCCACCCTGGAGGCCATGGAGGCGGAGACCTTCACCAGCATCATCATGGGCGAGGACATCAGCGCCTTTGACAAGTATGTGGAGGACTTCTACAAGCTGGGCGGCACGGAAATCACCGAGGAAGTGAACGCCTGGTACGCCACCGTGCATTGACGCCCGAGGGCGGTAAACCAATCAGCCCCCTGCCGCGCTTGCCCCGGCAGGGGGCGTATGTCAACAAGGGGGTGCCCTGACGTGATCCGATCGCCCCGAGCGCAGAAGCGTCTGCGCGAGCTGCCCCTGCACCTGATGCTGATCCCCGGCCTGATGCTGATTCTGATCTTCCACTACGTGCCCATGTTCGGCATCGTGATGGCGTTCCAGAACTTCAAGCCGGCGAAGGGCATCTTCGGCTCCAAATGGGTGGGCCTGGAGAACTTCATCTATATCGCCAAGCTGCCGAATATGGGCAGCGTGCTGTACAACACGGTGTTCATTGCGGTGATGAAGATCATCGCCGGCATGATCGTGCCCATATTCGTGGCGCTGATGCTCAACGAGGTGAACTGCAGCGGCTTCAAGCGCACGGTGCAGACCATCGTGTACTTCCCGCATTTTCTGTCCTGGGTCATCCTGGGCGGCGTGCTGATGGACGTGCTGTCCCCCTCCTCGGGCATTGTGAACGACATCATCCGCTTCTTCGGCGGGACGCCCATCTACTTCCTGGGGGATAAGACATGGTTCCCCTACACCATGGTGATCACCGCCGTGTGGAAGAACTTCGGCTACGACACCATCGTTTACCTGGCGGCCCTGACCAACGTGGACAGAAACCTGTACGAGGCGGCTGCCATTGACGGCGCGACGCGCATGAAGCAGACATGGCACGTGACGCTGCCGGGGATTCTGCCCATCGTGACGCTGATGGGCGTGCTGAACCTGGGCAACATCCTCAACGCGGGCTTCGACCAGATCTTCAACCTGTACAGCCCCTCGGTGTACTCCACGGGCGATATCATTGATACCTTCGTATACCGCCTGGGCCTGGAGCAGGCGCAGTTCAGCGTTTCCACGGCGGTGGGGCTGTTCAAGTCGGTGATCTCCATTATCATGGTGTCCCTGTCCAACTACCTGGCGGGGCGCTTCGCCAACTACCGCGTATTCTGAGGAGGTGCGGATATGAAGCAACATGACCCTCAGGCGGCAACGCATATCAGGCTCTCCTGGAGCCGGAAGGTTTTTCTTGTGGCGGATTATCTGTTCCTGGCGGGTGCGGCGCTGCTGTGCCTGCTGCCGCTGATCAACGTGCTGGCAGTGTCCCTGTCCTCCTCCAATGCGGCGGCGGCGGGCTATGTCAAGCTCTGGCCGGTGGAGTTTACCGTATCCTCCTACAAGTACGCGCTGACCAAGCCGCAATTCCTGCAGGCGTTCCTCATTTCCATCGAGCGGGTGGCGCTGGGATATGTCATCACCATGCTGGCCATCATTCTCACGGCCTACCCCCTGTCCAAGGAGAAGGACACCTTCCGCGCCCGGGGTGTGTATGCGTGGATCTTCATTGTGACCATGATGTTCAGCGGGGGCCTCATCCCCACCTACATGACCATCCGCTCCCTGGGTATGCTGGATACCATCTGGGCGCTGGTGCTGCCCGGGGCGGTGCCCATCTTCAACGTGGTGCTGATGATGAACTTCTTCCGCTCCATTCCCAAGGAGATTGAGGAGGCAGCCTTCATCGACGGGGCGGGGCATCCCACCACGCTGCTGAAGATCTATCTGCCCCTGTCCCTGCCCTCCCTGGCGACGGTGAGCCTGTTCGTCATTGTGAACCACTGGAACAGCTGGTTTGACGGCATCATCTACATGAACCACACCTACAACTATCCCCTGCAGAGCTATCTGCGGACCATCATCATCAACCCGGATCTGCAGTCCATGACCTCCAGCGAGGAGCTGGTCATGTCGGAAATCTCGGAGCGCACCTTCAAGGCGGCGCAGATCTTCCTGGGCGCGCTGCCGATCCTGTGCGTATACCCGTTCCTGCAAAAGTACTTCATGTCAGGCCTGACCATGGGCTCGGTCAAGGGCTGACGTGCCAGGGAAGCCTCTCCGGCAGCAAACCGGAGGGGCCTTTTGCTGGCGTCAAAGCGTACAGCACGGACGAGGTGTCCCCATGTCCTGCGCGCGGAAAACATTGCGGGAAAGCGTCGCCGAAAGCCGGAAAGGACTTGTCATTCCGCCATGGCAATGCTATAATAAGCTCGGCATGTCCGGCAGAAACCGGCAGGCCGCATTTTTCGCGCGAAAGAGGAACACAGATGAAGACGAGACGGATTCTCATGTCGCTGTCGGGTGTGATCATCTGCGCGGTGAGCGTTGGCGCGTTCAAGATCGCCGCGCTGGGCGTGGATCCCTTCCAGTCGCTGATGAGCGGCCTGGACAAGCTGATTCCCATTTCCTTCGGCACGCTGTACGTGATTGTGAACCTGCTGCTGCTTACCTTCAGCCTGGTGGTGGACCGCAGCAAGATCGGCATCGCCACCTTCATCAACCTGTTCCTCCTGGGGTATATCACGGAGTTCACCTACGCCTTCCTGCAGACGGTGCTGGTGGCGCCCTCCATGCTGGTGCGGGCGGTTTGCCTGGTGGTGGGCATTGTGGTGATGTGCTTCGGCTCCGCGCTGTATATGACGGCGGATTTGGGCGTGTCCACCTATGACGCGGTGGCCATCGCCCTGGCGGGCAAGTGGAAGCTGGCCCCGTTCCAGTACTGCCGCATCGGCACCGACCTGGTGTGCGTGCTGGCGGGCGCGGGGATTTTCCTGCTGGGAGGCGGCGCCTTCAGCGAGATTCCCACCATTGTCGGCGTGGGCACCATCATCACGGCCTTCTTCATGGGGCCGCTGATCGAGTTCTTCAACGTGAAGGTGGCCCGGCCCATGCTCAATGGGCAGAAGCAGCAACAGGCATAAGACAGTCAGCCGGCGCGGAATGGCGCCGGTTTTTTCATGGGGATCGGGCGGATCAACCGTGATTCCTGCCGGATCCGGGCGCGTATTTTCCACATGCGCCATGGCGGTGGGAGCGACGGGCGCGCTCGACAAAAAGTCCTTACATTTCCGAAATAATCTCAAAAAAAGACTTGATTTTGACAGCGGTTTTGTGTACAATATCATCGTATTTCCAATCTAATGTTCGGATTTTGCGATCCGAATGTCAAATTGTGAAATGGCCATGAAAGCATATTCCCAACCGAAACGAGGAGGACAATCACCATGAAAAAGCTCGTAGCCCTGCTGCTCGCGCTGACGCTGTGCCTGTCTGTCTGCGTCTTCACCGCCTCTGCCGAGACTGCCGACGTGAAGCTGGGCATCATCCTGCTGCACGACGAGAACTCCACCTACGACCTGAACTTCATCAACGGCGTGAACGACGCTGTGGCCGCTCTGGGCCTGAGCGAGGACCAGGTCATCATCAAGCGCAACATCCCCGAGTCCCAGGAGTGCACTGACGCCGCCCTGGACCTGGTGGACGAAGGCTGCAACATCATCTTCGCCGACAGCTTCGGCCATGAGACCTATCTGCTGGAGGCTGCCCGCGAGAACCCCGACGTGCAGTTCTGCCATGCCACCGGCACCATGGCCCACACCGAGGGCCTGGCCAACTTCCACAATGCTTTCGCTGCCATCTATGAGGGCCGCTATCTGGCGGGCGTTGCCGCCGGTCTGAAGCTGAACGAGCTGAAGGCCAACGGCCAGCTGAAGGGCGAGAAGCCCCTGATGGGCTATGTGGGCGCCTTCACCTACGCTGAGGTGATCTCCGGCTACACCTCCTTCTACCTGGGCGCCAAGTCCGTCTGCCCCGACGTGGAGATGAAGGTGCAGTTCACCGGCTCCTGGTATGACTACAACGAGGAGAAGAATGCTGCCACCGCCCTGATCGCCGCCAACTGCGACCTGATCTCCCAGCACGCTGACTCCATGGGCGCTCCCTCTGCCTGCGAGGATGCCAACGTGCCCAACGTGTCCTACAACGGCTCCACCGTGGCTTCCTGCCCCAACACCTTCATCGTGGCTTCCCGCATCGACTGGTCTCCCTACTTCCAGTACATTGTGAACCAGGTTGCCGCCGGTGAGACCATCGCCACCGACTGGGTGGGCACCATCGAGACCGGCTCCGTCGTGCTGACCGACGTCAACGAGCAGGCCGCCGCCGAGGGCACCGCTGCCAAGCTGGAGGAAGTCAAGGCTGAGATCGTTGCCGGCAACGTGAAGGTCTTCGACACCGCCGCGGAGGGCTTCATTACCGTGGAAGGCGCCAAGCTGGATTCCTACATGGCTGACGTGGACACCGACGCCGCCTTCACCCCCGACACCGAGGCTGTGGCCGACGGCTACTTCCATGAGTCCGAGCTGCGCAGCGCTCCCTACTTCGACGTGAAGATCGACGGCATCGAGCTGCTGAACATGATGTTCTGATCGAATCCCATACGATGTCCTTAACGCTTGGACTGCTGCTCTTTGGGGCGGCAGTCCAAGCAGTTTCTGCACCTATTCTTGTACGGAGGGTATACCGTGGAAAAGCAAGTTGCTCTCAGCATGCGCGGCATTACCAAGCGGTTTGGCAGCGTTGTGGCCAACCACAATGTTGACCTGGATGTGTACGAGGGTGAGATCCTGGCCATTCTCGGTGAGAACGGCTGCGGCAAGACTACCCTGATGAACATGATCTCCGGCATCTACTTCCCGGATGAGGGCAAGATCTTTAAGGGCGGGGAGGAAGTGGTCATCCGTTCCCCGAAGGACGCCTTTGACCTGAAAATCGGCATGATTCATCAGCACTTCAAGCTGGTGGATCTGTTTACCGCCGCTGAAAACATTGTGCTGGGCGTGGACGAGAAGGGCCGGTACAATCTGAAGAACGTCAATTCCCGCGTTTCCCAGATCGCTGAGAAATACGGTTTCCATATTGATCCCCAGAAGAAGATCTACGATATGTCCGTCTCCGAGAAGCAGACGGTGGAAATTATCAAGGTGCTCTACCGCGGCGCGGATATCCTCATCCTGGATGAGCCCACCGCCGTGCTGACCCCCCAGGAGATCGACCGCCTGTTTGACGTGCTGCGCCGCATGAAGGCGGACGGCAAGTCCATCATCATCATCACCCACAAGCTGCATGAGGTGCTGGCGGTGTCGGACCGGGTGGCCATTCTGCGCAAGGGCGAGCATATCGCCACTGTCGATACCTGCGACGCCACCGAGAGCAGCCTGACGGAAATGATGGTGGGCAAGAAGATCACCCTCGATATCGACCGCAGCGAGCCGGTGGATGTGCAGCCCCGCCTGGAGGTCAAGGGTCTCAGCTGCATCGACGGCGAGGGCATCCAGGTGCTCAAGGACGTGTCCTTCACCGCCAACAGCGGCGAGATCCTGGGCATTGCGGGCATCGCGGGCAGCGGCCAGAGGGAGCTGCTGGAGGCCATTGCGGGCCTGCAGCCCATCGCCAGCGGGCAGATCATCTTCACCAACCCCAAGAAAAACCGGCCTGTCACCTTCTTCCACAAGTCCATGCGGCAGGTGAAGGAGCTGGCGGCCAAGGACGCCTTCCATGACAAAAACGGCGCGCCCATGCGCCTCAAGGGCATGAGCCGCGGGCAGATCAAGGCCCAGGTGGCGGCGGAGAACGTGCTCTTCCGCGAGGACGAGGTGATGAACCTGCGCGGCAAGACCCCGCTGGAGATCCGCTCCCTGGGCGTGCGGCTGTCCTTCGTGCCGGAGGATCGGCTGGGCATGGGCCTGGTGGGCAACATGGGCATTACGGACAACATGATGCTGCGCAGCTACCGCAAGGGCCATGCGGGTTTCGTTGACCGCAAGAAGCCCAGGGCGCTGGCGGAGGAGGTCGTCAAGGAGCTGGAGGTGGCCACCCCGGGCGTGAACACCCCGGTGCGCAGGCTTTCCGGCGGTAATGTACAGAAGGTGCTGGTGGGCCGCGAGATCGCCTTTGCGCCCAAGGTGCTCATGGCTGCCTATCCCGCCCGCGGCCTGGATATCAATTCCTCCTACACCATCTACAACCTGCTCAACAAGCAGAAGAAGAACGGCGTGGCGGTCATCTTCGTGGGTGAGGATCTGGACGTGCTGCTGGCCCTGTGCGACCGCATCATGGTCATCAATTCCGGCGCGGTCACCGGCATGGTGGACGCCCGCACCGCCACCAAGGAGCAGATCGGCCTTATGATGACCAAGACCAACACCCCTGCAAAGGAGGCAGCCCAATGAGCGAAACGAAGAAAGCCACGGTGCATGAGTCGCTGTTCCATCTGACCAAAAGGACGGATGTGAACCCCGTGCGGGCCATGCTGATCCGCCTGGCGGCCATCGTGCTGGGCATGGTGGTGTGCGGCCTGACGGCGTTCCTGCTGATTGACAAGCTGCACGACAATCCCGGGAAAATCGGGGACTTCTACGCCTGCTTCATCAAGGGCTCCTTCGCCAGCGAGCGCAAGCTGTGGAAGTTCCTGAAGAACATGGCCATCCTCCAGTGCATCTCCCTGGCGGTGACCCCGGCCTTCCGCATGCGCTTCTGGAACATCGGCGCGGAGGGCCAGACCCTCATGGGCGTGCTGGGCGCCATTACCGTGGCGTTTTACTTCGGCGGCAAGCTGCCGGAGTGGCAGCTGCTGATCCTCATGTTCCTGGCCGCGCTGATCTACGGCGCGGTGTGGGCGGTGATTCCCGCGCTGTTCAAGGCCCGGTGGAACACCAACGAGACCCTCTTCACCCTGATGATGAACTACGTGGCGACCTACGTGGTCAGCTACTTCCTGGTGATCTGGGTGCCCAGCGGCTCCTCCACCCTGGGCAAGCTCAAGTACGGCAAGCTCCCCCCTTTGCCCTTCGGCAACCAGTATCTGCTGATCATCCTGATCGTGCTGGCGCTGACGGTGGCGCTGTACATCTACCTCCGCTACAGCAAGCAGGGGTATGAGATCTCCGTGGTGGGCGAGAGCATGCGCACTGCCCAGTACAGCGGCATCAACGTGCAGAAGGTGATCATCCGCACCATGGTGGTCAGCGGCCTGCTCTGCGGCCTGACGGGCTTCCTCATCGGCGCGGGCCTGGACCAGAGCGTCACCACGGAGTCCGTGGGCGGGCAGGGCTTCACGGCCATCATCGTGTCCTGGCTGGCCAACTTCAACCCGCTGATCATGATCGTGACCTCCGGCCTGATCTCCTTCCTGAACTCCGGCGCGGCGCAGATCTCCCAGGACTTCAATGTCAGCGGCGCGCTGCCGGACGTGATCGTGGGCATCATCCTGTTCTTCATCATCGGCTGCGAGTTCTTCATCAACTACAAGATCGTCTTCCGTCATGCATCGGGTGGAAAGGAGGCTGTCAAATGAACGTCTGGCTGAATTTTCTGATTGAATCGCTGGCCTTCGGCGCGGTGTTCATGTACGGCTCCACGGGCGAGATTCTCACGGAGAAGGCGGGCCACCTGAACCTGGGCATCCCGGGCATCATGTGCATGGGCGGCGCGGGCGGCTGCCTGGTGCTGAACATCATCGGGCTGTGGAACCTGCCCTCCTTCCTGGTGGTGATCCTGGGCGTGGCGGGCGCGCTGGCCATGTCCATGCTGATGGGCCTGATTTACAGCTTCCTGACCGTATCCCTGCGGGCCAACCAGAACGTGACCGGTCTGGCGCTGACCACCTTCGGCGTGGGCCTGATGAAGGTCATCATGAGCAAGCTGGATCCCACGGTGTACCTGGTGGGCCCCAAGAAGATCTTCCGCTGGCCCTTCACCACCCGCACGGACGCGCTGCAGTATCTGGGCGTGCTGTTCTTCCTGGGCGTGGCGATTGCCATCCTGGCCTCCTGGGTGCTCTTCCGCACCAAGGTGGGCCTGCGCCTGCGGGCCGTGGGCGAGAACCCCGGCACGGCGGATGCGGTGGGCATCAACGTCTCCCGCTACAAGTACCTGGCCACCTGCATCGGCAGCGGTATTTCCGGCCTGGGCGGCTTCTACTGCATCATCGACTACATGGCCTCCCAGGAGGCCTATCTGAGCCTGGAGGCCTTCGGCTGGCTGTCTATCGCGCTGGTGATCTTCGCGCTGTGGCGGCCCCACATGACCATCATCGGCTCCACGGTGTTCGGCTTCCTGTTCAGCTGCTCCAGCTACATCGCCAACATCGAGGGCATCACCGTGACCATGGCGGCCAAGCCTCTTTTGAAGATGCTGCCCTATGTGGTGACCATCCTGGTGCTGATCGTCACCAGCATCCGCAACAAGCGTGAAAATCAGCCCCCGGCGTCCCTGGGCCTGCCCTACTTCCGCGAGGAACGGTAACACATACAAAAAGCCCCTCCGCATGTGCATGTGCGGAGGGGCTTATTTGAATGGCTGCGCATGCGCAGCAGGTTGAACCATTTTTCCGGATCACGCTTGCAGCAGATGGCGGCGCACTTTCGCTCCGGATACTGCCCGGCACGAATGCGCGTATCAAAGCCGTTGATCAGGAAGATGACCGGGCGGCAGCCCCGCTGCTTCTCAATGTTGTCCGCACAGCGCTTCGCCTGCTGACGGCCCTTGGACACATCCACGCAGATGCACTTAGCTTCCACCGCCAGTGCCCGACCGTCATTGCCATGCAGCACATAGTCCGCTTGCCCGCTCAATTCATCCCTGGTCGCTGGGGAAAGGCAACGGGAAGCTTCCCCGGATTGCTGTACAAACAGTGCCATTCATGCTTCTGCGGGATGTGGATCCGCCTGCTGCAGCTTAATCGATGAAGTCGCCGCCGTTTCCGCTGTCGCTGCCGCCGCCGGAATCGGAGAAGCCGCCGCCGTCGCCGGAGCTGTCGCTCCAGTTGGCGTCAGAGCCGGAATCATCGGACGAGGCGGACACGGGTGGCCTGGCGTCGGCAACGCCCTGGCTGATGGACTCCATCGCACAGTAAAGCTCCTGCTCCTGCAGCAGGCGGTACCACTCATCATCATAGCCGTACGTGCCTTGGTCGAAGGCATCGGGGTACTTCAGGCGCAGCGCACCGGCCACCTTGGAGCCATAGCCCATGGCGACGGCGTAGACCATGGCCTCCCGCCAGACGGAAAGATCCGGGAGATCCTTGTCCTCGATGTTCGTGAAGTCATCCAGATACCGGCCGAAGGCCTGCCACAGGGCCAGGTCGTTCTCCGCCATCTGGTTCAGAACGACGCAGCGGCCCCGGCCGAATCTCCTGCCCAGGCAGAACACGAAGAGCATCAGCGCCAGCAGCGTAAAGGTGATCACGCCGACATAGATTGCCATTGACGCCTCGACGCCGTCGTACAGCGTGCTGAACATGCGAACCAGCGCCGCAAGGACGCCCGCCGCCGCCGACAGAATCCAGCAAAGCCTGGTTCCGCCAAAGAAGGGCCGCTTGACTGTCTCCGTCCCCACCAGCTTCTGGTATTCCGTGTTCACAGCGCTGATAAAGCTGCTGCGGAAATGCCAGGCAGGTTCCTGATTATCGCGAATGTACTGCTGCAGGTCCTTCATGGCAATCCGCCCATGGTCACCGGCGGCATTCACCAGGAAGCTCCACAGGGCTTCCTGATAGTCCGGCGTATGCGCATTGTCGGAGGGCGGGAACAGCTTCTCGCCCTGCCGCGTGTCCAGCACAAGCTCCACGTCATCATTCAACGTCCGGAACCGTATCAGCCCCTGCATATGCAGCTCCAGCAGCGTTGCCGAAATCTGCCGGGAGACGTTGGGGCTGCCGTCGTAGAAGTGCAGCAGCCGGTCGACAACCGGGGCCGGACGGTCATCCGGTATGTCCCGGCAGTACTGGGGCGACTGGGCGGGAGTGAGCCTGTACTTTTTCGAATTACGCTGGCCCATGCCCCAAAAGATGGCGATCAGAAAGATCGCGAAGCCAGCAATCAAGAGCATGTTCGGCAGCTCATCGACGATATTGCACCGGAACTCAAAGGAAATATCCGAGCAGAAGTCCTGGATGGCATTCTGCACGGGATGCGCCTCTGCCCATGCGTCCCGTTCGGCCCAGTAGGTCGCCAAGTAGGCTTCGTATTCCGCCTGCAGGCGTTCCTGCTCTTCCTTTTCACGGGCCTCATCCTCACGCCTGGCGTTGGCGCGGTCGGCCAGCTCCTTTTCCTCGGCCAGAATACTGTCGAGCGCCGCGCCCTCCTGCACCCATCCGCCGTAGAAGCAGTCCGCAGGCGCGGTGACGCGGATATCGACGATGGTTCCCAGGGCGACGTTTTCCACCCGCAGGGCCGCGGAGCCGTCAGCCTGCTTGTCGAACGAACCGTTATCCGGCCCGTGGGCCCAGATATGGAAATCCTCCGCCGGGACGCCCTCCGGCGCGGTCACCGTAGCAGTGAGCGTGCCGATGTCGGAAATGCCGGTCTCGCCGGTCAGGTTCCAGAAGAATTCGCCCACATCATCATAGCGCTTCACCGCGTTTTCCAGGCGGTAGCTGATGCGGACGGTGCGCTGGCCGTCGCCCTGCTGCCGGAAGTAGATGTAGACGGTGTTGCCCCCGTCCCTGTCCTCCACCGCGAAGGTGTTCGTGGGACGGTTGTCATTGTCCGGCTCGGGCAGATGCGGCAGCGGCATCCCGTCCAGCGAGACCTGCCAGTCCGTGAATATCCGGGGGCCGGTGAACACATTGTTCACCCCGTAGCGGGTAAACTCATGATCGCCGCTGAACACAATGTCCCTTGTTTCGGTGATCAGCGCGCTACCATCCTCCTGCAGCGCAATGTCAAAGTGCAGCACGCTCAGCTCGGCGCTGTAATCAGCCGCCAGCGCGGTCAGCGGAAAGATGGAAATCAGCAGCGCCAGAAGGAAAAAGCAGCCTGTTCTGCGGAATGAACGGCCCATGGAGCACTCTCCTTTCATAGGACATCAGGATCCAGCCGCATCATTCCCCGATCGGCTGCGCCTCGTAGGCGATGGATTCCGACTCTCTGACGAAGGCGGCGTCCGCATAGACACTGCTGAGGCGCTCTGTAACGGGCGTCAGCATCAGATCCCCATCCTCATTCAGGCTCACATCCGCCACATGGCTGCCATCGGCGGAAATCAGCTGCAGCACTGTCGTGCCGGAGGTCAGGAAGGTGCCGTCGTCATAGAGGTAGCCGCCGGTTCCGTCGTCATTGAGGGCGTTGCGGTATTCCCAGGTGCCATCGCCATTCAGGCGGATGCTTTCCGCGTTCAGGTCGCCATACTGATACCAGGTGTCAAAGAAGACGATGAAATCCTCCAGGCTCTCGCCCCGGGCGCTGGGATCGTCCGCCATGGCGGAAGCATCCATGAGCGCCAGGGCGTCCACCGCGCTCCGGTACTGCCCCTCCAGCTCCTCCGCGTAATCCGCATCCATCCGGAAGGCGTAGGCGTAGGTATGGGTGTCCGTCTGGAGGAGGAACATGTTCCAAAGGCAGGTATCCTCATTGGCGCCGGTGGTGAACGGCGCGTCGTATACGGGATAGGTGAACTTCTCCGTCAGGCTCTGGTTCTGGCTATCCTGGTAATCCGCCACTGCGTATTCACTCACCATGGCGGCGAAGGCCTCCCGGAAGGCCGGGTCGGCGGCGACGGCAGCTTCTCCGTTTGCCGCGCAGCAGTTCACGATGGACAAAATGCCGTCCTCCGTCATGGACGAATGATAATAGCCGCCATTCCAGGTGAAATCATCGGTCAGCGGCACCAGGCCCTCGACCTGCATGCTGGACACCAGAACGCAGCCAGCCTGTGCCAGCGCGGTCTGAACCGTGACGGACATGCCTGCCGCAGTGAGCGCCAGAGCCATGATGATGGCCCATACCTTTTTCTTCATACCCATTCTTCCTTTCTCTGCACGATTCACAGCGCTTGCTGGTTCAGGCTGCTTATCCATTCTCTTATTGTACGGGAAACTGCCGGCAGCGGCTATTAACCAAAGGTTAATCCTTGTGCTGCCTGCAGCAGCGTCAGCAGCTGCTTCCTTTTTGTCCGGATATCTCCCGTGATTTGCAGCTTGGCATAGATCCGGTTCACATACTGCTTGACGCTGCCCTCCGAGAGATACAGCCTTTCCGCGATCTCCCGGTTGGACAGCCGCTGCGCCATCAGACGGACAATCTCGCCTTCCCGCTGCGTCAGCGCGTCCAACGCCGCCGGGCGGGTTCCGGCTGCCTTCCGCGCCCTGGCCGCTTCGCCCAGGTCGATGATTTTCCCGACCAGGCCGCTTCGGGCTTCCTGCTCCAGGAGCGGCTGCAGGTTGTCGTAATTCTCAACAAACGGCATCACCAGGCCGTCCGGCTCGGCGTCGGACAGGGCTTTGGCAAGCCAGCGCGCGCTTCCACGGTCTTGCCCAGCTGCGCATAGGCTGCGGCGGTCTGTATGCGGATGTGCAGCGCAACCAGCGCATCGTGCATGGCGTCACACACGGCCAGCAGACCTTCGCTGCGCCCGATCACCCTGGCCCAGGCACCCTGGGCGTGGTAAACCTGATTCTCAATCATGTCTATCATGGGCTTGCCCGGCGCAAGAAAACGGATGGTTGCCAGCTGATGCCCGGCAAAAACGTCGGGGATCCCTTCCGGCTCACCGGCCAGGGCGTGATAGTAGGCGCTGATGGCAGACCATAGATTGATCCATGCGGCGTTGTGGTGGCGCATAAGCTCCGTGCGGCGCTTCTCCAAGGAGTACCGCCTGGCAACATCGGTATGCAGGGACAGCCGCCATGCCAGGAAGTCGCAGCAGAGCGCCATGTTCACCTGACCGTTCCCCTCGATCTGCGCATAGGCCTCCGCCAGCCCAATGGCTGCGTCCGTGAAGCGGCCCTGCATGTACGCGACCTCCGCCCGCATGATCTTCTCCGCACCCTGCCCGTGGTTGCTGGTCACCCGGTAATAGTGGGGCATGCACTCATCCATCTCGGCCAGTTCGCTTTGCATTTCGCCCGGCGCGCGGTAGAACATCATCAGCACCGACGGTGAGCCAAAGGTCCAGCCGCCGCTCTGGCGGATGCTGATGGCGGGCCGGGACATCTGCGCGCTGGCGCTGCGGTGCAGGCGGCTCATGGCGCTGATGTCATTGTAGTACAGGAAGCCCATGATCAGGTCGCTCTCGCCCAGCAGGTTGCCGCGCTCCCGGGCGGGCATCTCCGGATGCTCCTGGACGGCAGCCATCAGCAGGGCCTTCATCTCCAGCATTTTGGGGATCAGCCGCCAGTTGAACATGCAGCGCATCAGCACCAGAATCGACAGCGGATGGGCTTTCATCACCTCGGCCGGACATGCCGCCACATCGGCAAGCACAACCGGCGGATCCAGCGAGGAGAGCAGAATGCCCGCGTCCTTCCGGATCACGCGCAGCAGGGCGTCGTGATTCCCGCACCGCCGGCAGGCTGCCATGGCGTGCAGATATTGCCCGCTGTTTTCATACCACAGCACGAAGCGTTCCAGATAGAACGACTGCTTGTCCCTGTCCAGCATGCGGAACCGGCGCTCAGCGCATTCCTTCATCATGTGGTGGAAGCGGAACGTCACGCCGTCCGGCAGGCACTGGACAAAGGCATTCTGCTCCGTCAGGACGGACAGCAACCCTTCCGCATGGGCGTCCCCGGTAACGAAGCGCGCCATCTCCACGGTGAACTCATCGGCAAGCCCCATGACCGCCAGAAACTCCTGCTGCCTCTCCGGCAGCGGGTCGATCATGGCGGCGGTGAAGGTGGTATAGATGTCGGATGTGCGGTCAGGCATCGCGCCCTGCTCGGAGAGCGTCCGCAGGCTCAGGTAGACGGCGGAAAACCAGCCCTCGCTGGTATAGAGCAGGGCATCCACCTGGGCGTCGGAAAGCCCGATGCCGCACCGGCGGGCATAGACGGCAAGCTCCATGCGGTTCAGCCGCAGCTGCTCCGTGCCG
Organism: Eubacteriales bacterium; assembly: GCA_034104265.1. Lineage (GTDB taxonomy): Bacteria > Bacillota > Clostridia > Christensenellales > Aristaeellaceae > UBA11524. The sequence goes on from JAXEEE010000069.1 coordinate 58,606, forward strand.
ATCTGCCAGACCCGGTTCCCCAGCCGGAGCATCTCCCCGGCGGGCAGAAACCGATCCCTGCTGGCGACGATGAGATGCACATTGGCAGGCAGCCGGTTAGCCAGCATACAGAGAAAACCGGCCATGCGCGGATCCTTCAGCAGGTGGAAATCATCCATAAACAGATAGAAAGGTGTTTCTCCCGCCAGCGCATGGCAGAGATCATCCGCCAGCAGGCCACCTCCGGCGGCGTCCGTGGGACAGGTGTAGTCCCGCAGGAAGTCCACGCCGGCCCGGACAAAGGCGTTCTGTATGCTTTTCCAGAGAATCTCCAGGTTGTCGGAATACACGCTGATACGGACAACCCGAATCGCTTCCGCCCGGGCGCGCTGCGCAAGAAACCAGTTCACGGCGGTTGTTTTGCCATAGCCCATGGGCGCCACCACCGCGGTCAGGGCGCAGCGGGAGATGGGCCGGAGACTCTCCTGCAGCCGTTCGGAGATGTATAGGGCATTCAGACACCATTTCGGTTTGGGCATGCTGTTCACCTCCGGCCCATGCCATCTGCGTCTGCCTGACGCGGAGCAGGACGGCTTTCTACCGCCGCCGGAATGGCACGGGATGCACCGGGAATACGTCCCTCAGCGCGGCACTCCGTGATCCAGCTCATATCGACCTTCTGTGAAACTCGTATCCAACAATATCCATTATATACGGATATCCGTCGTTTTTCAAGAAAGTGATGCGCGCTGCCCCTGGACCTTTTCGACCGTATCGGATAGGATAGCGCGGCCCGCCTGAGCAGCAAGGAGCCAGATGCAATGCTGCCATGGCGGACGGGGAGGATGCCCTGCGCGAGCGCTCCTTCCGCAGCGCCTGGGCGTGCAGCGCATAAAGAAAACCCATGACTGCCAAAGCAGCCATGGGTCGGAAAGCCTTGATGGGTACGGGTTCTCAGCGCTTGCTGAACTGAGGCGCACGACGAGCGGCTTTCAGACCATACTTCTTTCTCTCCTTCATACGAGGGTCACGGGTCAGGAAACCGGCGGCCTTCAGTGCAGGACGGTACTCGGGATCAGCACTCAGGAGGGCACGGGCGACACCGTGGCGGACAGCACCGGCCTGGCCGGAGATACCGCCGCCCTTGACATTGGCGACAATGTCGAACTTACCGGTGGTGCCGGTCACGCCGAAGGGCTGGTTGACGATCAGCTTCAGGGTCTCAAGGCCGAAGTAATCGTCGATGGAGCGACCGTTGATGGTGATCTCCCCGCTACCGGGATACAGACGCACACGGGCAACGGACTTCTTTCTGCGGCCGGTGCCGTAGAAGTAGGGCTTTACACTTGTATACATAGGGCTATGTCCTTCCTTTCTTCTGATCAAACCTCATAAGTCTCGGGCTTCTGGGCCTCGTGCTTATGCGCTTCGCCTGCGTAGACCTTCAGTCTGGTGAAAGCCTTGCGGCCAATCACGGTGTCAGGGAGCATACCCTTCACGGCCAGCTCCATAGCCAGCTCCGGGCGGGTCTCCATCAGGGTCTTGTACTGCACCTTCTTCATGCCGCCGATGTAGCCGGAATGATGGTAGTGGTACTTATCCGTCATCTTCTTGCCGGTCAGGACGGCCTTATCAGCGTTGACGACAATGACGAAGTGACCGCAATCGACATGGGGGGTAAAGGTAGGGTCATTCTTCCCGCGCAAAAGGTTGGCGGCGGCCACAGCGGTCTTGCCGAGGGGCTTGTCAGCGGCATCGATCACATACCACTTACGCACCACAGCCTCTTTCTTCTGCATAAATGTGGACATTTTCTATTCCTCCGAAAATATTCTTCCGTGATATGGGCGCAGTCCGCCCTCTCACAACGGGTGATATTATAACATACCCTCCCTTCTTTGTCAATAGGTTTTTCAAACTTTTTTCGGATTTTTTGATTTACCTGCCCAAGACCTCTTGTTTTCTTTGGTTTTCTCTGCTTTTTCTCGTCTCACCTTGCCTGCCGGAACACTTTTTTCTCAGCCAAAGACTCCCCGGAAAGTGGCAACAAAAATCATGAAACAGTGTACCGAACATGAATGTATACATATACACATGGGGAAAGTTCTTGGATGTCTGTTCTCCCCGTACCACCATCTGATCGACTGCTCAATGACCGTCTCCGCCCTGTCATATTTCCGGGTCGGTGCTCATAGGCTGTACCAAACCTGCCGGGAGGGCATGGCCCCGCCGGTATCGGAAAAGAAAGGATGGTACAGACTATGGAATCCGCAAACACCTATGTGCCCGAGGGCCTGCTTCTCTCCACACCGAGGAACCGTGAGCTCACCTCCTCCCTCGCCGGTCTGGAAAAGGCCATGGAGACCGGGGCGATCCTGGAGGGACTGGCTCTCCTGTGCGATGCCGACCTGAATCTACATATCGACTTCCCCGCCCTGCCCGGCATCCGGGCGCAGATCCCCCGTTCAGAGGTGGTATTCACCCGCCCCGGGGAAACCGTGAAAGACATCGCCATCCTCACACGGGTGGGCAAGGCGGTCTGCTTCAAGGTGATCGGCATCGGGGAGGCAGACAGCGAGGGGCGTGTGTCGGTGACGCTGTCCCGTCGGGCCGCTCAGGCGGCCTGTGCCTCCGCTTACCTGGCAGACCTGATCCCAGGGGACATCCTCCGGGGGCGGGTGACGCACCTGGAGAGCTTTGGCGCCTTCGTGGACATCGGGTGCGGTCTTTCCTCC
>JAXEEE010000070.1:0-5366 GCA_034104265.1 Eubacteriales bacterium
GCCCGGCTCGCCCTCCGCGAGCCGGGCCTCCGACCAAGTTGCATTCCCCCGAACGGGAGTCCAGAGGGCCATGCGGCCCTCTGGCGAGGGTCTGGGGCGAGGAGCCCCAGCGTCCCCTCTTTTCCATGCGACAATTTTCACTGGACAATTCAGCGGGAACAGGGTATCATGGTACACAGAAATGGAGGAGATGCGAATGAAGCTGACCGTGCTGGGCATGAGCGGGCTGTATCCCACGCCCGATGGCGCAACCTCCGGGTACCTGGTGCAGGCCGGGAGCGATTGCATCCAGCTGGATCTGGGCAGCGGCGTGCTGGCCGCGCTCACCCGCTATACCGCGCCGGAAGCGCTCACGGCCCTGGTGCTCTCCCACTGGCACTTTGACCACGCCTGCGATGTGCTGCCCCTGATCTATCGCCTGGAGGCTACTGGTGTTACATTGGATGTATTCGCCCCCGTGGACGAAAACTCCCCCATCCGCCAGGCTGTTTTGCGCTGCAAAAAGATCCGCCTGCACGATATCGACGGGGGAGATGAAATTACCCTGGGTGATACGAACATGCAGGTTTATACTGCGCGCCACCCCGTCCCTGCTGTCATGCTCCGGCTGACCCAGGGCGGCTCCACCCTGTGCTATACCGGCGATACCAATACCGTGCACGGGCTGACCGACTTCGCCCGGGAGGCCGGCCTGCTCCTGGCGGACGGCCTGTTCCCTGCGGCCATGTGGGCTGAGGGCAAGCCCCACCTGTCCGCTGAGCATGTTGCGCGTCTGGCCGTGGAGGCCCGGGCAAAGCAGGTCGTTATCACCCACCTGAACCCCGCCATTGATCCTGCAGGGCTACTGCGGGAGGCCCGGGCCATCCGCCCCGACGTGACCCTGGCGGAGCGCTTCAAGGTCTACCAGCTATGAACGAGCGGCAGGAGCGGCTGCTGGCCTGGGCGCTGCCCATGGCGACGGCGGCGCTTGTTGCCGGCATCCTGATCGGACGGGCGTCGGACAGCGCGGTCTTCGGCTGGACGGCGCTCCTTTGCGCTTCCGGCGCAGCACTGCTCACCCGCGACTGGCTCAGGCGCGCCGCCGTGCTCATGGCCGTGTGCGCCCTGGGCTGCGTCCTGGGGCAGAGCGCCTACCACCCCGCCCTGCCGGAGGAGGGCGGCTATGCCGTCACTGGCATTGTCACCGGGGAAATCCGCTATGGTGACAAGGGCCAGATCAAGACCGAGCTCCGCCACGTCACCCTGAACGGGGAAAGCGTCGGCAACGCCTACTGGAGCTTCTACCTGGCCGAGGGCGAGGAGCTGCCGGAGGGCCTTGTCCCGGGTGCGCAGGTGTCCATGATGGCGCGGCTCTATCACCCTGGCGGCCCGGATAACCCCGATGGCTACGACTTCCGCGAATACCTGCTGCAGCAGGGCATCACCCTGGGCGTGTATGGCCGGGATGATCTGCGGTGCACGGATGCGCCCTTTACGCTGGATGGCTTTGCCGCCAGCCTCCGCCACCGCCTGACCGCAGGCCTGATCCAGACCATGGGCGATGAGGCGGGAGGGTATGCCGCCGCCATGCTCCTGGGCGTGAAGTCCCTGGTGCCCTCGGAGGACAGGGCGGCCTTCTCCCGGCTGGGCATCGCCCATGTGCTGAGCATCTCCGGCTTCCACGCGGGCGTGCTGGCAGGCATGGCGGGCTGGCTTCTGGGGCGGCTGCGGGCCTCCCGGAAAGCGCGGGCCGTTTGCATCGCCCTGCTGATGGCGGCCTATGGCCTGCTGACGGGCATGCATCCGCCGGTGGTGCGGGCCGCGCTGCTGCTTATGCTCCATGAGTACGGACAGGTGCGGTGCCGCCAGCGAAGTTCTGTGCACCGGCTGTGCGCCTCCATGATGCTCATGCTGCTGGTGAATCCCTGCCAGCTTACCGGGGCCAGCTTCCAGCTGACCTACGGCGCGGTGCTGGGGCTGACGCTGGTTACGCCCGCGCTGCGCCGCCTGCTGGATCCGCCCGACGGCTGGCGGCGGAAGCTTTGGCAGACATGCTGCGCCACCCTGGGTGCGCAGATCGGCCTGCTCCCGGCGGAATTGTACTGGTTCGGGGAGCTGCCGCTGCTGGGTCTTGCGCTGAACATGATCGTCTTCGCCGTGGCGGCGGGGATGATGCTCCTGTACTGGCTGACCATGCTGCTGCTGCCCATCCCGCCTCTGGCGGCTGTGGCGGGCCGGGCTGCCGCGCTGGTCACCTCTGCGCTGACGGGCGCGGTGCGTTTCCTGGGCGGGCTGGACGCCGTCACCCTGTGGACGAAGCAGGCCAACCTGCTGACCCTGGCGGGCTGGTGCCTGCTGATGCTGGGGATTATGTACCTGTCCCCGCTGACGGGCCGTCGGCGGCTGATGGCAGGGCTGACCGGCGCGGCGGTGCTGCTGATCTCGCTGATCCCCCTGCCCTATGGCGGGACAACCTGCATCCAGTTCAGCGTGGGCAACGGGGACGCTGCGCTGATCCGGGACAGGGACGCGGTGGTGGTCATCGACACGGGGGAGGACGGCTTCGAGCTGTCCCGGTATCTGCACCACCGGCGGCTGAGCGTGGATACGCTGATCCTGACCCACCTGCATTCCGACCATGCCGGAGGCATTGCTGCGCTGCTGGAGGATCGCATCCCCGTGGCCCGGTGCCTGATCGCCCCCGGCGCGCAGGAAGCCGACGTGATGCCGGAGATGGTGGCCCTGCTGGAAGAGCTGGCGCGGACGGGCACGGAGATCGCCGTGTTCTCCCGGGGCGACGTGCTGACCCTGCCCTCGGGCAGCCTGACGGCCCTGTGGCCGGAGAAGGGCCGCGTCCGTCCGGGGATGGACGCGAACCTGTCCAGCATGGCGCTGCTGGCGCAAATGCGGGGCACGACCCTGCTCCTGACCGGCGACCTGGACGGACGCTACGCTCCTTACATCGCCACGCCCGCGGATATCCTGAAGCTGGCCCATCACGGGGCGGCGGCGGACACGCCGGAGGACTTCCTTGCCGCGGTGGATCCGGGGACGCTGCTGGTCTCCACCGGGGATCGGAACCGCCTGGCTGCCGTGGAGGAACGCTTCGGCGACATCCCCGCCTACGCCACGGCCAGCCACGGCGCAATAACGCTGAATTTCAATGATGAGGGTTATACCCTGACAACCTTCAAGTGAGAGGAAAAGCATGGATCGCAAGGAACTGATGCAGGCCATCAAGGAGGGCCGGGTACAGGGGGCGTACCTGTTCGAGGGCGTGGAGGAGAACATCAAGGCCTCCGCCCTGACGGCCCTGCGCAAGGCGCTGTTGCCCGAGGGCCTGGAGGAGCTGAACGAGACCCTCCTGGACAACCCCATGACCGACGCGATCATCGCCGCGGCGGAGACGCTGCCCTTCATGGCGGACAAGCGGCTGGTGACAGTGCGGGAGCATCCTGCCCTGAGCGGCCGGGCCGAGGCCGACGACAGCCTGTGCGAGTATGTGAAGCAGGTGCCGGACAGCTGCGTGCTGGTGTTCCTGTGCCGGGGCAAGGCCGACGCCCGCAAGAAGCTGTACAAGGCCGTGCAGAAGGCAGGGCAGGTGGTCAGCTTCAATCCCCTGACGGAGGCGGAGCTGAACGGCTGGATCCGCAAGACCTTCCAGGGCCTGGGGAAAAGCTGCAGCCCGGACACAGCATCGCTTCTGTCCTTCACCGTGGGGACGGACACAGCCCTGCTGCGCACGGAGATCGAGAAGATCGCCGCCCTGGCCGGGGACAGCGGCGAGGTTACGGACAGGCACGTTCGCGCGGTGGCCACCCGCAGCCTGGAATGCACCGTCTTCGAGATGGTGGACGCGGTGGTGGCGGGGCAGGAGGGCAAGGCCTTCGGGCTGCTCAGGGACATGCTGCTCACCGGCGCGGACAGGCTGGGCATCCTGGCGATGCTCTTGCGCCAGTACAGGCTGATTCAGCACGTGAAAATCATGCAGTACGAGAAGCGCAGCCCCCAGCAGATCAAGCAGGGACTGGGCATCGCACCCTTCGCGGCGGAGCGGTGCATCCGCCAGGCCGCGGCCTATTCCGGGGGCGAGGTGCGCCAGGCGGTGGACATCTGCCTGGACACGGAATACAAGGTCAAGAGCGGACAAATGAACCAGGAGGGCGCGCTGGAGGCTGCCATGCTGCGTATTTTCGCGCTGCGCAGAGCCCGGCAGGCCCGCTGACATCAAGCAAAACAGGGGAGGGAAGCATCATGGGCGAAAAGGTAGGCAAGCTGATCCGCGAGGCCCGCACGGGGGCGGATCTGACCCAGGAAAAGCTGGCGAAGAAGGTGGGCGGCGGCTTGACCGCCAGCGATGTGAGCCGTGCCGAGCGGGGCGAAATCGACCTGCCCCAGGCCACCCTGCGGGCCATCGCCAAGGCCACAGGGGTGACGCAAAGCTCCCTGGTGGACGCAGCCAAGGCGGAGAGCGCTTCCTCCGGAAAGAAGACCTCCACGGGGAAAACCACCTCCGCGAAAACCACGGCGAAAAAAATCACCACGAAATCCACCGCGAAGAAGGCGAAAACCCCCGATTCCGCCGGAGTGTCCATGCGCGTCACCGCCACGGAGAAGCGGCTCGTCGAGACCTACCGCCTGGCTGACGGCGACGCGAAGAAGGCCGCCATGAAGCTGCTCAAGGGCGAGTGCCCGGAGATGGCTGCGAAGATTCTGGGCGGCTCCGGCGCGGACATGGTGGCGGATCTGCTGGGGGATGCGTTGGGAAGCCTGCTGGGCGGCAAGTGAAGGAGGGGCCTGCGTGAAGTATCCCTGGATTGACGAATACCTGCTGGCCAAGCCCGGCGTAACGAAGAACAGCGAGAACTGGAACTGGGATCGCTACATGATCGGCGGGAAGATGTTCGCTGCCGTCTGCATGGACGATGCGACGAATCAGCCCTACTACATCACCCTGAAGCTGGAGCCTCTGGAGGGGGAACTGCTGCGGCAGCAGTACCCGGACATTCTCCCCGGCTACTACATGAACAAGCTGCACTGGAACTCCATCCGCCCCGACGGGGAGGTGCCGGAGGATCTGATGCGCACGATGCTGGACAAATCCTACGCGCTGATCCTGAAAACCTTCAGCAAAAAGAAGCAGGCGGAAATCCTGGGAAGCACCGACTAAAACCAACTCCATGGAACCGCGCCAGCGGAAACGGGTCAAGGGGTGAAACCCCTTGCGCGGGTGCAGGGGCGGCGTAAGCCCCTGCGCGGGTCCGGGCGGCAGCCCGTCATCCCATGAAAAAGCAAGAGAGTTTCCGGGCGGGATGCCCCGCATCCCGCGATGGAAACGACAGATTGATCCAACATCACAGGAAACACCTGATCCCGCCGCACAGAAA
>JAXEEE010000071.1:0-8026 GCA_034104265.1 Eubacteriales bacterium
GGAATGACCACCCCCATGGAACCGCGCCAGCGAAAACGGGTCAAGGGGCGAAGCTCCTTGCGCGGGTGCAGGGGCGGCGTTAGCCCCTGCGCAGGTCCGGGCGGCAGCCCGGTGCAGCACCCTAATACAACAAAAAAGGAAAAGAAAAAGCGTGAGTTTCCGAGCAGGCTGCGCAGCAGTCTGCAATGGAAACGGCAGATTCAACCACCCCCATGGAACCGCGCCAGCGAAAACGGGTCAAGGGGCGAAGCTCCTTGCGCGGGTGCAGGGGCGGCGTTAGCCCCTGCGCAGGTCCGGGCGGCAGCCCGGCGCAGCACTCTAATACAAGAAAAAAGGAAAAGAAAAAGCGTGAGTTTCCGAGCAGGCTGCGCAGCAGTCCGCAATGGAAACCGCATGTTCCGCGGCCTGCACAGGAACAACCTTCTTCTCTCAGACAGCATAAAAGCCCGACATACCGTCCGTGACGCGGTGTGCCGGGCCTTTGTTGTGCCGGGAATCAGGCGCGCTCCGCCAGGGTGCCGCCAATGTCGAAGTGCCGCTGCTCCCCCTCGAAGCCGCAGAAGGAGAAATCGTCCCCCAGCATCCGCAGCTCCGTGCGGATCTCCTGACCGGGACGGATCTCCAGGTCGTAGTTCACGTCGAAGCGGCGCAGGCACTTGCCCCGCATGGTTTCGATGCCCAGAGCGTTGCAGCACCAGTCCATGTACTTGACATTGTTGACGTGGCCGTTCATGTCCAGGTCGGTGTACTGGGGGCAGAGCGTCCCGGTCTGCAGGGTGCCGGAAACCTCCGCCACCGTGGCGGGCAGCCCCAGAGGCGCCAGCAGATCGCTGTTGTCGGGCATGAGGCGGGCCACCGTGTCCGGGCGGGCCATCTTGCGGGTGTTTACGTCCAGCAGCACCCACAAGCTCCCGGCCCGGCCGATCTCCTGACCCTGCTCATCCCGGAAAATAAAATACCGCGGGAAGAACCACCGCCTCACCGGCATGGGGAAGGTCTCGGTGGCCACGGTTTGGGTGTGGCAGGGATAGCGGTCCATCTCCACCTCCACCCGGGTCAGCACCCACACCATGCCCTGCTGCATCAACGCGTTGCGCCCAACGCCCAGCAGCTCGGCGTGCTTGCCGGCCATCTCCTGCATGTTCTCCAGGATGGCGCTGGGCTTCCACTGGCTGCTCAGATCGCACTCAGCGGCGCGCAGAACGTTTTCTTCCTTATAAATTTTCAGCATACGTTTCCTTCCTTTCAACAGGCGCAGAGAACGGGCAGCATCGTAAGCAGCTGCTCCATGTACCCAAGGGGCGTGACTTCGCCCCGGCGCAGCATGGCGCGGATTTCATCCACGGTGAACCAGCCTGCGTCGTCCACCTCGCCGGGCTGGAGCGTCAATTCTTCCCGGGCGACGCCTTGCAGGAAAAGCCATACGTCGTGGTACACGCGCCTGCCGCAGTAGCCCATGATCAGCCCGCCCCGGCTCATGTCCGGCGCAAGGCCCAGCTCCTCACGGCATTCCCGGATACAGCCCTCCTCGGGGGATTCCCCCGCCCGAATGCACCCGCCGGTGCAGCCCCACAGCCCGGGGTTCACGGCCTTGGCCATGGATCGCTTCTGCAAAAGGAGCCTGCCCTGACGATCCGCGAACCATACGTCGCACACCCGGCCGAAGCTCCCCGCAGGTCGGCTGTCCAGCGCATCCCGCACAATGGTTTCCGGCAGCATACGCCCGTGCCCGTCGCACAGACACAGCTGTTCTTTCATGAACAATCACCTCGCTCGCAACATGATACCCCTTCGAAGGCGGAGCGTCAAGTGGTCAAAATCATGCCCGCGGACAAATCTGCATACAAAAAAGAGACGAGCCATCAAAGCCCGACCTCTTTCTTTCGGGGGGAACAATAATGATGCTGAAAAGATGGACTCAGATCTCGCTCTTGCGGAGCTCCTCCATGCATTTCCTGCAGACCAGCTTGCCCTTGTAGGGGATAACATCGCGGGCATCGCTGCAGAAGATGCAGCTGGGATGATACTTCTTGAGGATGATTTCGTCGCCATCCACAAAAATCTCAAGCATATCTTTCACGCCAATGTCCATTGTCCTGCGCAGCTCGATGGGCAGAACGATACGTCCAAGCGTGTCAAGCTGACGCACAACACCGGTGGATTTCATCGCGGGATACCTCCTCGTTTTGAGAAAATAACATTATTTATGATTGATTACCTTACTTATTTTACTGATAGTTTCCCATTCTGTCAAGGGATTTTCGATTATATTCAGATAAATGTGTACCATTGTGTTCCCGCAATGGAGAAAAGGTGGAAAATGGAGCATATTTGGACGATTTTCGTGCTGTTTTCCTGCATATTGTGTGTAATGAACGCAGAATCGTGCGGAGCGGAGGCGCTGCTGGGCAGCGGAAGCAGGGCAGTTTTGCTGCTTGTGGAGCTGCTTGGCTCCATGACGCTGTGGAGCGGTCTGATGGAGCTTCTTTCCGCCTCAGGGGATGTCAGAAGGCTGGGGAAAATCCTGGCCCGGGCAGCCCGGCCCCTCTTTCCCGGTGTGCGGGATGAGGAGGGCTGGGCGGCTGTTGGCATGAACGTGGCGGCCAATGTGCTGGGGCTGGGCAACGCGGCCACGCCCGCGGGCATCCGGGCGGCGCAGCGGCTCTCCCGCCAGGGGGAGGAGGGAGTGCGCGTTCTGGCCCTGCTGCTTGCGCTGAACAACTCCAGCCTGCAGCTGATCCCCGCTACGGTGATGACCCTGCGCAGCACCGCGGGGGCAGCGGATCCTGCGGATATCTGGCTGCCCACCATGCTGTCCTCCCTGGCGGCGACGGGGGTGGCCGCGGGGCTGATGCTGCTGATCAACCTGACAAGGAGGAAACGCTGATGCAGGGACTCTCCGGGAGAATCATGCTGGCGGTGGTGGGGCTGATCCTGTTGCGGGGGATGCGCAGCGGGGACGCCTACGGAGCGTTCCTGCGGGGGGCGAAGCGGGGCATGGACACGGCCCTTCAGCTGCTGCCCGCCCTGTGCGCCATGATGCTCATGCTCTCCCTGATGGACGCCTCCGGGCTAACGGCGGTGCTCAGCCGCCTCATGCGCCCGGTGACGAGACTGATGAACCTGCCGGAGGAAACGGCGCCTCTGCTGATCCTCCGGCCCCTCACGGGCTCAGGGAGCCTGGCGGCGCTGAAGGACATCTTCGCCCGCTGCGGGGTGGACAGTCGGGCGGGGCGGGCGGCAGCGGTGCTGATGGGCTCCTCGGAGACGATCTTCTACACCATGACGGTGTACCTGGCTGCCACGGACGTGCGCCGTCTGCCCTGGGCGCTGCCGGTGTCGCTGATCAGCTACCTGGCGGGGGCGTGGGTGTGCGGTATGGTGGTGTAAGGAGTGAAGACCACTTTTCTTGCCGGGATGCTTGCGGGGCCGGGGAAAGTCATGTATAATAGATCCGATAAGCATGAAAGGAAGCGTTGCGTCCATGCCGAAAACCATGTCGGACAGCCGTGAAATCGCCCGCGCGGCGATCATGCTGGCCATGACCGCCACCCGCGAGGAGGAATCCGCCATGAAGGCGGAGCTTGCCGGGCAGGAGATCCTGGGCGTTGCGGCGGATTTTGGCGGTGAGTTCGTTTCCTCCGTGATGAAAATCGTGGAGCGGGCGGTGGTTGCCGCCAAGCGGGAGAACGTGATCAGCGACACCCACCATGAGGAAGGCGCGGTGGCCGGCGCAGCCCGGGAGGCCGTCAGCCAGGTGGCCGGGAAGGCCATGGGCCTGAGCGTGGGCGGAAAGATCGGCGTGGCCCGCCGGGGCGAGCATGTGGCGGTGGCGGTGTTCTTCACCATCGGCCTGGTGCACCTGAACGAGGTGTGCATCGGCCTGGGCCACCGGGCCATTTGACGGACGCATGAGTTACGCAAGCTGAAGGAGGCTGCAAGATGGCACTGAGCATTGCCCTGGACGGGCCCGTGGGCGCGGGCAAGTCCACCATTGCCGACGAGGTTGCCCGCCGGCTGGGCATTCTGCACCTGGATACCGGGGCCATGTACCGGGCGGTGGGGCTGTCGGCCCTGCGGCGGGGGCTGGACATTCAGGATGAGGCGGCGGTGACGGCCATGTGCCGGGAGCTGCGCATCACCGTAACCTACGGCCCGGGGGGCCAGCGGACGCTGGTGGACGGGGAGGACGTGACGCATCTTTTGCGCACGGAGGACGTGAGCCTGGCGGCCTCCACGGTGGCCCGCTACGCCGGGGTGCGGCAGGCCATGGTGGCCCTGCAGCAGCAGCTGGCCGCCACCACGGCCATGCTGGTGGACGGACGGGACATCGGCACCAATGTGCTGCCGGACGCCACAGTGAAGATTTATCTCACCGCCAGCGCCGAGGAGCGCGCCCGCCGCCGTCATGCGCAGCTGGGCGGGACGGAAAGCTACGAGCAGGTGCTGGCGGATCTCCTCCGCCGGGATGATCAGGACATGCACCGGGCGGTCAGCCCCCTGCGGGTGGCGGAGAACGCTGTTGTGGTGGATTCCACGGAGCTTGATTTCAACCAGACGGTGGAGGAAATCCTGGCGCTGGTGAAGGAGAAGAGCGTATGAGCGAGCAGCAGGAGAACAAGGCCCTGACGGGAAAGCCGCAGAAGCAGCTGACTCGCCGTCCGGCCACGGAGTCGGCATGGATTTACCGGGTGTTGCGGGTGCTGGCGGCGTTCCTGTTCCATACTTTTATACCGGTGCGCTACCATCACATCGAGCGGGCGCAGCTGGACGCGCCCTTCATCGTTATCGGCAACCACCTGTCCCTGCTGGATCCGGTGATTGTGGCGGCGGCGGTGAAGCGCTATGAGATCGCCTTCATGGCCAAGAAGGAGCTGAGCGGCAACGGGCTGTTCAAACGGTTCCTGCTGTGCATCCACACCATTTTCGTCAGCCGCCACAACAGCGACATGGAGGCCATGCGCACCAGTATGCGCGCCCTGCGCAGCGGCGAGGTGCTGGGCATCTTCCCCGAGGGCACGCGGTACCACAAGGGCCTGATGGAGGAGCAGGAGGCCGGCGCGGCGATGATCGCCCTGCGCAGCGGCGTGCCGATGATCCCCATGTACATCAGCCGGAAGCTGGCGCTGTTCCGCCCGGTGGATTGCGTGGTGGGCGAGCCCATCCCCATGGACGACCTGCGGGAGAAGGGCATCAACAAGGAAACCTGCCGGGAGCTGATGGAGCGCATCACCCTGAAATACCGTGATCTGGCAGCCGAAGCGGCCGCAAAATAAAAAATCGACAAAGATTCATGTTTTTTTTGAAAGCTTGCAGGAATTACGGTTTCTGCGGCGAACCAATCTAAATCAGAGCATTTTGCTTGCGAAAGGATGCTGATCATGCCGCTGGAGGTTGCTGCCCACGCGGGCTTCTGTATGGGAGTCCGGCGCGCGGTGGAGGCTGCCGAGGGTGTGGCGGACGCCGGAAGGCCCTCCTGCACCCTGGGGGAGCTGATTCACAACCCGCACGTGGTGGATCATCTCCGCACGAGAGGTGTGCCGCCCATCGCTTCTCCGGAGGAGGCGCAGGGCCGGCAGGTGCTCATCCGCAGCCACGGCGTTGCGCCGAAGGTGCTGGAGGCGCTGGATCAGGCCGGATGCCAGGTCATGGATCTCACCTGTCCCTTTGTGGACAGGCTGCACCGCATCGTCCGGGAGGAGACAAGCCCCGATTGCCCGGTGGTGCTGGTGGGCGAAAGGGAGCATCCCGAGGTGCGGGGCACCGCAGGCTGGGCCAGGGGCCCGGTGTACGTGGTGGCCACGCCGGAGGAAGCCCGTCAGCGGCCTCAGATGCCCAAGGCCCTGGCGGTGGCGCAGACCACCTTTCCGCCGGAGCGGTGGGAGGCCGTAACCGCGGCACTGCGGCAGAGAATCCCGGAGCTCAAGGAGCATTGCACCATCTGCAACGCCACGGAGACCCGTCAGCGGGAGGCCAGGGAGCTGGCGGCCCGGGCGGATGCGATGATCGTGGTGGGGGGGCGCAACAGCGCCAACACGCAAAAGCTCTACGCGGCATGCAAACAGCTGTGTCCGCGGACAATCCTGGTAGAGTGCGCGGCGGAAATTCCGCCTGCCTTTGCAAATATCGATTCCGAATTCATAGGAATAACCGCTGGCGCATCCACGCCGGACGGTTCACTTAAGGAGGTAGTAACCCGCATGACTGACATTGAGAACAAGGACTTCATGGCCGAAGTCGAAGCTACCCTGGTGAAGATTCGCCCCGGTCAGACCGTGACCGGCACCGTCGTCCAGGTGACCGAAGACGAAGTGTGCGTCAACATCGGCTACAAGGCTGATGGCCTGATCAAGCGCTCCGAACTGACCCAGGAGGACGTGAAGCTGGGCGACGAGATCGAGGTCGAGGTCGTCAAGGTTAATGACGGCGAGGGCAACGTTGTCCTGTCCCAGCGCAACATCGTCAACCGCAAGGCCTGGGAAGCGCTCATGGCCAAGTACGATGCGGGCGAGTATGTGGACGGCGTCGGCAAGGAGGCCGTCAAGGGCGGCCTGATCGCCGATGTGGAGGGCGTGCGCGCCTTCGTTCCCGCTTCCCAGCTGTCCCAGCGCTATGTGGAGAAGATCGCGGACTTCGTCGGCAAGGAGATGAAGCTGAAGATCATCGAGGTGGACAAGCAGAAGAAGCGCATCGTTGCTTCCCGCAAGGCCGTCATGGCTGAGGAAGCTGCTGCCAAGAAGAAGGAAGCCTGGGAGAAGCTGGAGGAGGGCATCGTGATTCACGGTATCGTCCGCCGCCTGACCGACTTCGGCGCCTTCGTGGACGTGGGCGGCGTGGACGGCCTGATCCACATCACCGATCTGAGCTGGGGCCGCATCAAGCATCCCTCCGAGGTTGTGAAGCCCAACCAGGAAGTGGACGTGAAGATCCTGTCCCTGGACCGCGACCGTGAGCGCATCCAGCTGGGCTACAAGCAGCTGCAGCCCCGTCCCTGGGACAATGCCCAGGAGAAGTATCCCGAGGGCTCCATCGTGGAGGGCAAGGTTGTCCGCATCACCGACTTCGGCGCCTTTGTGGAGCTGGAGCCCGGCCTGGACGGCCTGGTGCATATCTCCCAGTGCGCGCTGAACCGTGTGGCCAAGGTGGAGGACGCCGTGCAGGTGGGCCAGGTGGTCCGCGTGAAGGTGCTGAGCGTTGATCCTGAGAAGAAGCGCATCTCCCTGAGCATCCGTCAGGTGCTGGAGGAGGAAGCCTTCGACAGCATCCCCGAGGCTGCCGAGTTTGAGCTGGTGGCCACCGATGAGGCTTCCGCCGCTGAGGAAGCGCCCGAGGCCTGATGAACTGCTGATTCCGAGGAGGCAAGCTGTATGGCTTGCCTCCTTGGCCATTCATAGCCTGTCATGCGCCGGAGGGGCCGCGGCCCTTTCGGCATTCTTCATTCCGTCGCAGGGGCGAGGACAATTCCTCCGCCGCCATGGGTGTAGGGAAGGTTGGAACGGGACAAAATGGGAAAGTGCATCATCATCGCGCCGCTGTACCGGGGCGAGGAGCGGGACTGGCTCCGCCGGGAGGCGGGGGATATGCTCATCTGCGCCGACGGCGGCTATGACGCGGCTGTGGCCCATGGCTTGCGGCCTGATCTGGTGGTGGGGGACTTCGACTCCATGCCGGAGGATCATGCGCAGGATGAACAAATCCTCCGTCTGCCCCGGCTCAAGGACGATACCGACATGGTGGTCTGCCTGCAGGAGGGCAGGCGGCGCGGGTACCGGGTATTCCGCATCGGCGGGGGCCTGGGCGGGCGCATCGACCACACCCTGGCCAACCTGCAGTGCCTGGCGGACTGCGCCCTGCGGGGTGAGGAGGCCTGGCTGTGCGACGGGCACAACCGCCTGACCGTCCTCGCCCCGGGGGAGCATGTGCTGTACCGCATGCCCGGGCGGAAGCTGTCGCTGCTGGCCTTCACACCGGAGGTCACGGGAGTGACGCTTCGCGGCGCTGTCTGGGAACTGACGGACGCGACGCT